>JAYSYZ010000273.1:0-7201 GCA_043727195.1 Paracoccaceae bacterium | reverse complement strand
CAGCTTCGGGGTGCGCGCGGTCATGTGCGGGCGCGGCGTAGCAGGGTCGCAAGGCTGCGGAGCACCGGCCAGCGGTCGAACCAGCGCAACGCATGGATATCGGTGCGCGACGGGCGCTGCACGCCGATGGCGGGAATAGCCGCGAGGGTGACATGATGCGGATGCGCTTTGCGGAACCAAGCGAGAGCGCCGTCGTAGTGCATCAATCCGCCGTCGGGATGGCCGGGCGGACGTGACAGGATCGCCTCCAGGTAGCGCACCAGATCGTTGATCGCAGCCCGGCGCACCACATAGAAATGGGCGCAGACAATGCCATGGCCGGGGTCAACCTGAACCAGTTCCGGAGCAACCCGGAGTCCGGTCGGTGCTTCACCATGCCCGCCGTAGAAGATGGCCCACGGCAAGGTCTGCAAGGCTGCGGTCATTTGCGGCAACCGCGCCAGCGCATCGGCAGTGAAATCGAGATCGTCCTCGCAGATCAGGACAGTGGCCCAATCCGCGGCCAGCGCCTGCCGAAGGACGCCAAGGTGGCTGAGAAAGCAGCCCCGCGTCCCGATGGTGGGAAATCCGTCGGCGGCGTCGGGGCGGATGGCATCGAACACATTCACCTGAGGGTGGTCGAGCGACAGCCCGATGTGGCGCAACTGCGCTGCAAACTCCTGACGCCGATCGGTCCGGTAGGCGAGGTTGATGACCACCAACGGGCCGACCGTCGCCAAGAATGCCTCTGTCCGGGGGTCAGTCATGGCTGGGGACCGGTGCGTTGTGTCGGATCAGCATCAGACAGCCCTGCCCTAAGGTGAGTGATCCGCGCCGGAACCCCGACGGCGGTGGCATTGTCGGGGACGTCTTGCAGCACCACGGCATTGGCCCCGATCCTTGCGTTCTGTCCGATGCGGATCCGGCCCAGAACTTTGGCCCCGGCACCGATATAGGTGCCGCGTTCCACTGTCGGGGCACCGTCCGTGGCGGTCTGGCCAAGGGTAACTTGCTGCATGATCATGCAATCCCCGCCCACCACGGCATCCTGATGGATCACTACGCCGGTCAAATGCGGAAAGCTGGTTGACGCCGCAATCCGGGCATCGCGGCTGATGTCGGAGCCGCTCAGGACGGACCACAGGGCATGGCGCAGTTTGGCCCAGGCGCAGAGCAGCCGGGCCAATGGGCCGGTGCCCGCACGATGGTACTGATAGGCGTGGATCGCGGCAATCAGCTTTCGGTCGCGATGATGCAGGAACATGGCCCCCCCTAGCTGTCGGCAAAGCGCACGGGGCGCAGCGCGGGAAGGCGGGCGGCGATATCAGCCTCCAGACCGTCAAGGAAATCGAAACGGCGGCGGTACATCGGGCGCTTTCCGGGCTTGAGGTCGGCAAGATCCCGGCGTTCGGGGGTCACGGGAAGGCTGTAGAAATCACGGCCAAGCGGCTCGCCGCCCCGGTCTTGCCAGATCGTGTCATAGTTCTGGCTGGTCGGCACGCCCTTAAAATAGGGGTGACGGTGGTGCCGCGCAGCCTCGGACACGGCAGACAGGTGGTCTACCTGCAAAAGCCTGCACAGGATGCGAAGCGCTTCGATCAGAAAATCGCGCGGTCGCAGGCCGTGCAGCGTGCGGGTCAGGTCGCGGTAGGTGTCGAGCATATCGTCGCGGTTGCGGCCCTGAATGCCGCCGATGGTGGCGGTGACCCGGCCATCGCCGGAGCGAAACAGCGAAAACGCGATCGAATAGGCACGAAAGCTGTCCAGAAAGAGGTTCATCGTCAAACCGCCCTCGCGCAGAAACCATTCGGGTTGATCCAGCACCAGCATCATTCCGGGATGAATGCTGTCAAGCTCGGCAAGGATCAGGCGTTCCTCGACCGAAAAGCGGAAGGGAGCGGCGAGGTTGTCGACCATGTGGTAGTGCCCGATGATCCGGCGCAGCCGTTCGTCCGCAGGCCAGGTGGCGCATTGATAGGGCCAGACCAGCGCACCCATCAGATGCGGGCGTTCCGCCATGATGCGCTGCAGCGACGTGCCGGGACTGGGGGCCAGCATCTGTGCCACCGCCGCGCGTTCGCGCAGCCCGGTGCTGATGAAACGCGCCTGCAGGGCAAGCGCACCTGGCGAATTGCCCGGCAACAGCCGCCGTGCCATTGGCAGAAGGGTCAGCAGACCGGGTGCCGTCATGGTGCCGTGAACCCCGTCATTTGTATTCGATCAGGCCGGCACGCCGGCGGCGAAGGCGGTTCAGCTGATACTGGATGACGCCAACCGCTTCGGGAAACTTGCCAAGCAGAAGAAAAAGCCCGCGTTCGCGGCCGAACCGGCGGATCAGGCGCAGCGCCTGCGCCGGGTAGGCAACCAGGATCAGCGCTGCCCAGGGCGTGACCAGCATTCCGGCAAGTGCCGCCACCGGCAGCGCCGCACCCCAGATCAGCGCGCGGCGGGTTTCAGCGATCCAATGGCGTTCGGGCGCCGCCCCATGCATCGCGGCGCCTTCGGCAAAGGCGTGGCCTGCGCGGCGGCTGCGCTGCCACCATTGCCCGACGCGGGTCAGTGCGGCGTCGTGCAGCGTCATCTCGCAATCGAGGCGCCAAACTTGCCACCCTGCGGCGCGCAGCCGGAGGCAAAGCTCCGGCTCCTCGCCGGCGATGAGGGTGGGGTCGTAGCCGCCGACCGCGCTGACAGCAGCGGTCCGCATCAGGGCATCGCCACCGCAGGCCTTGGCGGGGCCGACCGGCGTATCCCATTCCGCATCGCATAGGCGGTTCCAGATCGACGTTTCGGGGAACCGTTCGCGCCTTCTGCCGCAGGCAACGGCAACCTTGGGATTTGCGGCAAGGAAGGCCCGCGCGGTGTCGATCCAGCCGGGCTGAAGCGTGCAGTCGCCGTCGATGAACTGAACGAAATCTGCCCCGCCCAGTGCGATCAGCGCGTCGAGCCCGGCATTTCGCGCCCGCGCGGCGGTGAATGGTTTGGTCATGTCCAAGGATACGACCTTTGCCCCCGCAGCCTGCGCCGCGACAACGCTGTCGTCGGTGGAACCGGAATCGACATAAACCACCGGGGCCAGATGCACCGGGATTGAGGCCAGGCAGGCGACCAGCCGCGCGCCTTCGTTCCGGCCGATCACGACGGCGCCGATACCCAAGGCGGATCCCGCAATCTTATCCGTTTCTGCAGTTTCAAAATTCTTTGTCATCGCAGGCGTCAGAAAGCACAAATCGGGCGGTCATCCTAGGGCAAGGATGCGACCAGATGGGTGATGCGCCAAGTTTCTTTCGACGGGCGACCGCTGGCATTGGCGTTTGCAGCCAGACCCGCTAGAAGGATGACACCTGATCACCGCCACCCCGGGGGACCGGATGCCGAACGCGTTCGCCTATTCCATGCTGTTCTGCTGGCCACTGGTCGCGATTGTGCTGTTTCGCACTCTGCCGCTGCACAAGGCGCTGATCTGGACGCTGATCGGAGGCTATCTGATTCTGCCGTCGGCGACGCGAATCGAGCTGCCCATGTTGCCAGGGCTGGACAAGGCGCTGATCCCGGCGATGAGCGCGTTGATCCTGTGCCTGATCTATGCCCCAAAGGTGACATTGGCCCGGGACGCAACCGGGAAACCCGGGCGGGTCATGTTCGCCGGGTTGTTGGGTTTGTTGATTCTGGCACCTTTTCTGACCGTGGCGCAGAACCCCGAGCCGATCATCATCGGACCCGTCTTTGTTCCGGGATTGCGGCTGTATGATGCATTCTCGATGATTTCCAGCATCCTGATGCCGCTCCTGCCGTTCTGGATCGGTCTGCGCTATCTGAACACGCGCGAGGCGCATCTGGTGCTGTTGCAGGCTTTCGTCTTCGGCGCGCTGGTCTACACGCTGCCAGCCTTGTTCGAAGTGCGGATGAGCCCGCAGCTGCACAACTGGATCTATGGCTTTTTTCCGCAGGATTTCGTGCAGCATATCCGGGCGGGCGGGTTCAGGCCGGTGGTGTTTTTGAACCACGGGCTGATGCTTGGGATCTTTCTTTGCATGGCGGTCATCTCTGCTTTGGTATTGTGGCGCGAGGCTTTGCGCGAGGGGCGCACCGCGTCGGGCTGGGTCTTTGTCGCGATCTGGCTGGCGGCGGTGCTGTTTGTGTCAAAGAACCTGGGCGCGCTGTCGATCGCGATCGTGATGTCGGCGCTGATCATCTTTACCGGGCGTCGGGTTCAGACATCGGTTGCCGTCGGGGTGGCCGTGGTTGTCATGCTGTTCCCGATGCTGCGAGGGGCTGGGCTGATCCCGGTGGATACCATTTACCAGGTGGCGCAGTCGGTCAGCGCTGAGCGGGCGGAATCGTTGAAGTTCCGGTTCGATAATGAAGATGCACTACTGGCCCGTGCCAACGAAAAGCCGCTGTTGGGCTGGGGCAGTTGGGGGCGGAATCAGATCTTCGAGGCGGAAACCGGCAAGGTGATCAGTGTCACCGACGGGATCTGGGTGATCTTGATCGGGATCTACGGCTGGCTGGGCTATCTGGCGCATTTCGGCATGTTGACCATGCCGATTGTCTTCTATGCCCTGCGCCGTAACAGGTTCGGACCCTCGCTGATCACCCCCGGATTGCTGATCGTGCTCAGCGCAAACCTGATCGACCTGATCCCGAATGCCGGGCTTGTCAGCTATGTCTGGCTGATGGCGGGTTCGGTGGCAGGCTATGTCTTGTGGCGGCCGGCAGAGACTACGGAATCGGCGGACGCTTCCCCGCGTGGCGCCGGTTGGCAAACGACAGCGCCACCGGTCGATAGCGGGGCAAGCTGGGTGATGGCGGGCGCGGCGGCACCCGCCCGGCGACGCAGCCGCAGAACCGGCAGCCGACGGGCCACCGACTGATGCCGACCGGTCCTGCGGCCGTGAACCGCCGGGACGGCGGCCCGTTGCGCATCGGGTTGGTGACGCCGGCCTGGCCCGGAACAAAAACAGCGAACGGCATTGCAACCGCGGTCGCGCATCTGGCTGTCGGGCTGGAAGCCTGCGGTCACGAAGTGACCATTCTGGCGGGCGGGATCGACGCGGCGCATGACCATCCGCGCGTCGTTCGCCTGCCGCCGATGCAGTTTGGCCTGGTCGACAGGCTTCGCATGCGGATCAATGCCGAAGCCGGACTTGGCGTAAGCGTGGCGATGCGCCATGCAGCGGCGATCAGGGAGGCGCAAAGCCGATACGGCGTCGAGATCGTGGTGATGGAAGAAACTCAGGGTTGGGCTGGTGAAGCCCGCAGACGGGTGGGGATCCCGGTCGTGGCGACGCTGCATGGGCCATGGTGGCTGCACCGGGCAGCCGCAGGCGCAGAGGACGAAGCGCGCAGTGCGCGGCGCGAAGAGCGGGAGGCGGCCGGGCTGCGCCGGGTGGACGCAATCACCGCGCCGTCGCACGACGTGATGGCGCAGACCGAGGCGGCATGGGGGTTGCCCGACATCCCCCGGGCGGTGATTCGCAATCCGGTTCCGCTGCCGCGTGACCCGGTTCCGCCCGACAGCGCGCTGCTGGAACGTCTTTTGTTCGTCGGTCGGTTCGACCGGATCAAGGGCGGCGATCTGGTGGTTGAGGCTTTTGCCCGGATTGCCGCAGCGCAGCCGCGCTGCCGATTTACCTTTGCCGGGCCGGACACCGGCATGCTGCGTGCCGGTGGCGGGCAGGTTACGCTGGCTGACACGCTGGCCGGGCTGCCCGATGGCCTGCGCGCAAGGATCGACGTGACCGGGCCACAGACCCGGGACGAAATCGCCGGGCTGCGGCGTAGTCACGGCATCACCATGATCGCCTCGCGCTATGAAACATTCGGTGGGACGCTGGTCGAGGCGATGGCGGCAGGGTCGGCAGTGGTCTGCACGCGCGTCGGCGGATGTCAGGAGAACGTCGTGCATGACAGCACCGGCCTGCTGGTGCCATCGGAAGATGCTACCGCTCTGGCCGATGCCTGCCTTAGGCTGATGGCTGACCCGGCCCTTGCGCAGCGACTGGGCAAAGCTGCGCGCCGCTTTGCCGCCGAGGAATTGGCACCCGAAGTGATCGGCAGTCAGATGGCCGGGTTTCTGGCCCCGCTGTGCCGCTGAGCGGCGTCAGACCCCCATGCGCCGCAACCGATGGGCGACGCGCCGGTAGATTGCCGGTGGCAGGACATCCTGCAAGACCCGGTGCCGGGCATCCTGACGATCTTCCTTGTCGACGGTGCCCGGGCGCGGTTTGAACAGCGTCGAATGCGACTTTCGCGTCGAATCCCAGGTGGCGGTGTAGTAGTACAGCGCGATTGACATCCGCGGCTCGCCTTCCGGGTGGGCGACCGGCTGGGGATTGCCGTGCCAGGTGGTCGATCCGGTGTTGAAGCAGACCATCCGGTTGAACAGCGGCACGAATCCGGCCACTTTTTCGGTCATCCCCTCATTCCAGATCTCGAACGAACCGCCCCAGTCCTCGCGCCAGTCCTTGTTGAGATAGAGCAGTACATTGATCCTGCGTTCCAGATTCAGCTTGCCGTGATGGTTGAAGTCGGCATGGATGTCGAGGTGGCCGCCGTTCGACACCACGTGAATACCACCGCCTGCAAAATAAGGATCGGGAATCAGGCCTTCGATGCCGGTCAGCTGTTCCAGAAAAGTGAGAAAAGCGCGCGAGTTCAGCGTGTAGAACAGGCTTCTGGTATAGAAGGCCAACCGTTCCGGCTGGTAGCTGGACTTCATCTTTTCCTGAGGGCGATTGAAGAAGGTCTCCGCCTCAGGCAGCACGCGCAACTCCTCGCGCACCCGCTCCAGGATTTCCGGCGGCAGGAAATTATCAAAACAGCCATGCGGATAGGGGCCGCGGGCGCGGTATGCCTCAGCGGCATTGCGACCGGCCTCACGCGCCGCATCCATGGGAATTAGGAGGCTTTCGGGGTCTATTGGCAAAAGATTTAGCGACATTTCAATCCTCAAGGTGGCAAAGGGCCATATTCCAATCAAACCCCGAAAAGGAGTAAAATTCAAGGAGTTCACAAGGAGTTCACAAGGCCAAGAATGGTGTTCGTCTGCAGCCCGCTACGATATCGTCAGCGCACTTGCTGTTTATACCCACCCGTGGTTTGACTGTGATTGCGTGCGAGGGGTCGGGTGGATGCCAAAACAAGGCGAATTGCGGCCGGGTGTTGTCGGTCATCCGCGAATCAGTCGATGACTGCAACAACCCGAATTGGCCCGTTCGAC
>JAYSYZ010000272.1:0-7205 GCA_043727195.1 Paracoccaceae bacterium | reverse complement strand
AACGAGCGGGTCGGGGTTTCCCGCTGGGCATAGGCAAGCGAAGATCGGAACGTCATCTGGGGTCCATCCGTTCGGTGTTTCGGGGGAGGGGTGGCCGCGGGTGGCCCCGCGGCCGGTCAGAATTACCGGAACAGCGACAGAAGCCCTTGCGGCTGCTGGTTGGCGATTGACAGGGCCTGGGTTGCAAGCTGCTGCTGAACCTGCAGCGCCTGAAGCCGGGCCGAGGCCTCTTCCATGTCGGCATCCACCAGCACGCCGATACCGGTTTTCAGCGAATCCGACAGCTGACCGACGAATTCGCTTTGGATATCGATCCGCTTTTGCACGGAACCAAACGACGCTGCGGCATCGATCGAGGTCTGCAGCATGCCCTCGATCGCCGTCAGCGCGGACGCGGGCGAGGTGACGACGTTCAGCGTGTTCAGACCGGAAAGCCCGCCCGTCCCGCGCGTTGCCGCAACCGAGATTGCCGCCGGGTTGTTGGTGTTGTTGGCAACCGACAGCGCACCTGACGCCAGCGAAAGCGTGAAATCGGTGTCAGACAGCCCGCTTTCGGTCAGCGAATTTTTCAGCCCCGCCACCAGCGCGTCAGCGGTATCGCCTTCCTTCACGACATAACGACCTTCGGTCGAGCCGATCGTCAACGAGATCGAATCGCCCGCAACCAGCGCGGTCAGCGTGGCCGGATTCGCCGTCGGCGCATCCTTGGCCAGCGCACCGGCACCACCCTGGAAGGTAAAGCCATTCAACGTCACCGGCGTGCCGGTCACGACGCTGGCCGCCGACAGCGTGCCGTTGGTCAGCGCCGCCCCGGCATTCGTGGACAGATTCTGCGCATCGACCTGAATGTTGCTGGAGGTCACGCCGGTCGGGCTGCGATCCAGCGAGGCCAGCACGTTCACCGAAGTTTCCGAGCCGTTCACCAGGTTCAGGCCGTTGAACTGGGCCGCGCCCACCACCGATTCGATCTGTTTGGTCAGGGCGGTGATGTCGGTCTGGATCTTGGTGCGGTCGACATTTTCGGCCTGGGCCGCAACGATCTTGCCCTTCATCTCGGTCAGCAGTTTGGTCACCGATTCAGAGGCCTGGCGGGCGACGGTCAGGGTTGCAGATCCAACCGAAAGGCTGTCGGAAATGCCCTTGAAGCCCTGCACATCCGATTCCATCACTTTCGAGATCGCCCAGACGGCGGCATTGTCCTTGGCAGACCCGACGCTTTTGCCAGTCGAAATCTCGGCCTGGGTCATGTTCATCTTGGCGCTGATACCCTTCATGGTCTGAAGGGCAACCATCGCGCCGGTATTGGTCAGAATCGACGACATCTTCACTTCCTTCGAATAGAGCCGCGCTTTTCGCGGCCTAAAAGTGCCACCCGTCAGGGCAGCGAAACGGGCATTCTGTCCGGTGCTTCCGGGGTTTCCGGATGCGCCGTCCCGGCATGGGACGCGGGATCAGTGATGGCGGAAACTCTCTAACGGAATCCTAAACCTGCCTTGCGAAGTTGTGCGCATTTGAACCAAGTCAGAAACGTCGTGGGGGAAGGGCGGCAACGTCGCCCACCAATACTTTGCGACCATGTGCGTCGTAGGTGGACAAGGTCGGCAGTGCCGCAATCTCCACCAGTCGTCCGCGGGCCGCGCGCACCCCGCGTGCTGCGGCCTGCAGCAGCCTTTCATTGCGGTCAGCCTTGCGGCGCAACCGGTCTGCAGCGGCCCGCCCGAGCCGGGGCAACGCATCGACCATACGGTCGAGCGTTACGCCAAGTGCGCCCAAGGCCGGAAGGTCACCGGCCAGCAATGCGTCATAGGTCAGGTCCAGCGCCGCCTCTAGTTCAGTTTCCGGGGCCATGCTGCGCCTCTGCCATGCTGTTGAAGATCAACTCCGCCAGCCCGATTCCACCCTTTTCGACGAACATCCGCGCCTGTTCCTGCTTGAGGAAAGAGGCGAACTGTTCTTCGCCATGACCGCCGCCGAACGTGCCGTCGGCCGCGCCCAGACCGGCATGTCCCAGCATCTCGGCCAGAAAGGTTGCTTCAAGTTCTTCCGCCTTGGCCAGCATCTCGCCACGCCGGTCGGGGCCATGTGCCGGGCCGGTCACTATCTGGGGCGGTCCTGCGTCCATCAGCACGTCTCCATTGCTTAGCATTTTCAGGAACAATCCATGATCCGGGTAAAGAATGAGTAACCTGTTGCCGCGATAACCGGCTTGTCAGCGGCAGAAGTCGTGGAAAATGCAAACAGTCTCGCCAATGTTCCAGAATGTCGCCGCCGTCCGGCCCGAAGCAGATGCTGCGGTGTCCGGTGCAACCGGTGCCTTTCTGTCTTGTTTCGACGCGGCCGTCGGGTCCGAAACTGATGCGATGCAGCCGGATCCGCCACACACGGCTGATATCGCCAGGGTCGAGGACACTCCCCAGCAGCCACAAATGGCCGGCTCGGTTTCCCCGCCCGCCGTTCTGCCTTTGGTCTGGGGGCTTGCCGAGGGGCGTTTGGCGCCCCCGCCTGACGACGTGACATGGTCGCGGGGTATCCCTGCCACCCCGCCGGATGATGACAACCGGCTGGCACCGCCGCCACCCGCCTTACCCACGCCGCCACCCACGTTTTCCACCTCGCCGACAACCGACGCCGCTCTGCCGCCCAGCCGACCCACGACGCTGCCCGGCGTCGTCATCCCCGTTGAGATGGTCGCTGGCCAGCAACGCCCGGCGGTGCATGCCGCCGCGACCGGCCTGTTGTTGCCGCCTCTTCCGGACACCGACCTGGGCGGCGTTTTTGCCGCCGCGCGCGGAGGTCCCGACGCCGCCGCGCCCGCCGGTCTGCGCGACATGGGCATGCCTGAGGGCATGAAGCAGCCCGTCGCGGCGATCCCTGACGCGCCGCCTCTCACGGCAGATGACCCGGATGCGGTATCGCCGGGTCAGTTTGGCGGAGGGAACATTGCAACCGTTCTGGCCAATTTGCCGGTAAAGGGGCACCCCGGGCCGCGCGGGCCGCTGATGGCCCAGCCGCCCTCTCCACCCGTGGCCGGGCTGCTGAAAGGTGCATCCGGTCGACCGCCGGGCCAACAAGACCTGGCAATCACAGTCCGCGATTTTACCACTGCGGCACCGAATCAGGGCCTGGTCAACCCGCAGCCGCCGCCCGACACGGTGTTGACATCCGCACGGCACCCGGTGGCGGGCGCATCTTTGGGCCTGACTGGCGATCTCGTGGTCATGCGCTCGTCGGAAAAAATTGGCCCTGACAAGCCCTCGGCGTTGATACCGAAGGCATCGGTAAGCATCGAAGACAAGATTGACACACGCCGCACCGTCGACGCCGAACCGCCAGGGCACAGCCGTGCGGAAGGGGTGTCGCTTGCCTTGGTCGCCGCGCCGTGCGGCACACCTGTTTCGCCCGATGCGCAGGGGATCGTCCCCTTCATTCCAGAGATGGTTGTTGCCACAACAAGCCCGGAATTCGGATTTCATGCGGTACTGCCGGCATCCGCACCGCTCTCCTTCGTCGCCCAGAATGCGCTGCCGTTGGTGGCGGCGCAACTGCCCGTGCTGGCTGCGCGAATCGTCCAGTCCGCCTCCGGCACATCCGGACAGGTCACAGAAATCGCGCTTTCGCCCGGGGAGTTGGGTCGCGTCCGCCTGACTTTCCGTCCGCATGAGGCGGACCCCGACCGCATTGTCGTGATCATGACGTTCGAGCGGCCTGACGTGATGGATCTGTTCCGACGCCATGCGGACCAACTGATCGCCGACATCCGCGCGGCCGGTTTTTCCGGCGCCGATCTCAGCTTTTCGCAGTCCGGAACACAAGACCAGGCGGACAGCCATCAGACTGGCCCCTACACGATCGACCCGCTGACCGACCCGCTTCTTCCCCGCGCCGCCGAAGCGCCGCTTCGCCTGGTGTCGGGGTCTTCCCTTGATCTAAGGCTTTGAGGTCTTGCCATGGATGTAACCACCGTCACTTCTGCCTTGCCCGCCGCCCGTCCGCCACAGGCCAGCAAGATCACCTCAGATTTCACCACGTTCCTAAAGATGCTGACCGTTCAGATGCAGAATCAGGATCCGCTGAACCCGATCGATTCAAGCGATTACGCGGTGCAGCTTGCCACCTTTTCGGGCGTTGAGCAGCAGGTGCAGACCAATCAGTTGCTGGCGGAAATGACAGCGCGCTTTGCCCAGATGGGCATGACCGAAATGGCCGGCTGGATCGGGCAGGAAGCGCGGACCAACGCACCCGTCGCCTTCGATGGCAGCCCGGTCACCCTGTCGCCGAACCCGGCAGTGGGGGCAACCCGTGCCGTCGTCGTGGTCAGGGACGCGCTAGGCACCCTCGTCTCGCGCGAGGAGATTCCCGTCAGTGCGGCACCCTATCAATGGCTCGGGGCCGATGTGGCGGGCGATCCCTTGCCGAACGGCAACTACAGCATTTCGCTGGAAAGTCTGAAGGGCGAGGCCGTGATCGACAGCCGCCCCATCGAACACTATGCCCGCGTCATCGAAGCACGCGGCGGCGCTGGCGGCACGGTGCTGGTGCTGGAGGGGGGTGCCGAAGTGGCCGCCAGCGCAGTGACCGGCCTGCGCCTGCCGCAATCGTGAGTGTCAGATAAAACCGCGCGCCAGCAGACCAACGGCAAAGGCCGCCGCAACCAGCAGCCACCAGATCGCCGGATGCCAGCCCCGGCGATGGTTGGGCACTGGGGTCAGCGGGTTACCGGTGCGGATCAGTTGCGCCTCGACCAATGCGGGCAATTTCGGGCCGAATCGCGCCAGCACCCGCGCTGTCTTTGCCAGATCGCGCAACAGGGCTTTGGGGCCGATGTTTTCCTTGATGTAACCCTCGACCACCGGTTTGGCCACTTCCCAGATATTGATGTGCGGGTCCAGCGAGCGGGCCACGCCTTCGACCACCACCATCGTGCGCTGCAGCAGAATCAGTTCGGTCCGCGTCTCCATCCCGAATCGTTCCGTCACCTCGAACAGGTAAGCCAGCAGCCGCGCCATCGAAATGCGGCTGGCATCCATGCCGAAGATCGGCTCGCCCACGGCCCGCAGCGCGCGGGCGAATTCATCGATATCCCGGTCGGCGGGCACATAACCTGCCTCGAAATGCACCTCGGCGACGCGGCGGTAATCCTTGCGGATGAATCCGAACAGGATCTCGGCATAAACCCGGCGGGTGTATTCGTCGATCCGCCCCATGATCCCGAAATCATAGGCGATGATGTCGCCATTTGCCGCGATCTTCAGGTTGCCCTGATGCATGTCGGCATGGAAATACCCGTCGCGCAACGCATGGTTCAGGAACAAATGCAACACCCGCGCGCCTAAAACCCGCCGGTCGTGCCCGGCGGCGTCGATGGCGTCGTTTTCGTTCAACCCGATGCCCTCGGCCCAGCCCAGGGTCATCACGTTGCGGCTGGACAGGAACCAGTAGGGCTTTGGCACCTGAAAGCCCGTGTCCTTGGCCGTGTTCGCCCCGAACTCTGCCGCCGCCGACGATTCCAGGCGCAAGTCCAGTTCACCCAGCACCACGCCTTCGAAATGCGTGATGACATCCAGCGGGCGCAGCCGGCGGGCGGCAGGGGCCAGCAGTTCGATCCCCCGCGCCGCCAGATAGAAGGCGTCGATATCCTTCCGAAAAGCGCGTTCAATCCCCGGACGCAGCACCTTGACCGCAACATCCTCACCCGTATCCGCCAGCCGCGCCCGGTGAACCTGGGCGATGGAGGCGGCGGCAACGGGCTCGGAAAATTCGGAAAACAGCTGGTCGACCGGCTGTGCCAGTTCTGCCTCAATCATCTTCTTGGCGACGGACGTCGGAAATGGCGGCAGCTTGTCCTGCAAATATTTCAATTGCACCGCCAACTCGTCGCCAACGATATCGGGCCGTGTCGACAGAATCTGACCGAACTTGATGTATGCGGGGCCGAGCGCGGTCAGCGCGCGGGTTGCCGGCGGCAGGGCAGGATCGCCTTTCAGGCCCAGCCACTTGAAGGGCCAGCCCAGCATTCGCGCCGCAAAGCGCAGGCGCGGCGGGGCGCGAAACGCCTCCAGCACCACGTCCATGGCCCCCGTCCGTTCCAGCGTGGCGCCGGTGCGGACCAACCGAATGATATTGTGTGGACCTCTCACAATTTCCAGCCGGAATGCAGCGCCGCCACACCCATCGTAAGGTTGCGATATTTCACCTGCCCGAACCCCGCCGCGCGGATCATGTCGGCAAAGCGGTCCTGATCGGGAAACTGGCGGATCGATTCGACCAGATACTGATAACTCCCTCGGTCGCCGGCGACGATCTGGCCCATCACCGGGATCACATTGAAGGAATATAAATCGTAGAGCTTTTGCATCACCGTATTGGGAATGCGCGAAAACTCCAGCACCATCAGCCGCCCGCTGGGTTTCAGAACACGGTAAGCCTCGCTCAGCGCGTCACCGATGCGGGTCACGTTCCGGATGCCGAATGAAATGGTGTAGACATCGAAACTTGCGTCGGCAAAGGGCAGGGCCATCGCATCGCCAACCACCCAGTCCAGCCGGTCGGCCTGACGCTCTGCCTCGGCGCGTTTGCGCCCCTCGATCAGCATCGGCTCGGTCAGGTCGCAGACCACGGCAGTCGCACCGCTGGCACGTTTGAGGAACCGGAATGCCACATCCCCGGTGCCACCCGCCACATCCAGCAGCCGCTGGCCGGGCCTGGGTGCCAGCCAATCCATCATAGCGTCTTTCCACAGCCGGTGGACGCCGCCCGACATCAGGTCGTTCATCACATCGTATTTCGAGGCGACGCGGCTGAAAACACCATGCACCATCCCGGCCTTTTCGGCCTCCGGCACGTCTTGAAATCCGAAATGCGTCGTGGGTTCGTCACTCATCAGGCTTGTGGTCCTCGTAATTGCCCTTCCTTATAGACGGCCAGTCCGCACCTGCAATGCGCCGATCTGTCGCCGAACTGTCGCCGAACTGACCGAGAGGGATCATGCCGGAACTTCCCGAAGTCGAAACCGTCCGCCGGGGTCTGTCGCCGGTGATGGAGGGGCAGGTCATCGCCCTGGCCGAGGTAAACCGCCCCGATCTGCGCTGGCCCCTGCCAGACCGCATGGCGGCACGGCTGACCGGCCAGCGCGTCATCGCGCTGCGCCGCCGCTCCAAATACCTTCTGGCCGATCTGTCTTCGGGCGAAACCTTGCTGATCCACCT
>JAYSYZ010000271.1:0-7208 GCA_043727195.1 Paracoccaceae bacterium | reverse complement strand
CTGGCGGCGATGCGGGTGCTTCAACAAGAGGCCGGGCTCGATCTCAAGCGCGACGCACAATTCGTTGCCGGCCATTCGCTCGGTGAATATTCGGCGCTTGCTGCGGCCGGCGCTTTTTCCGTATCGGACGCCGCCCGCCTGCTGCGTGCGCGCGGTCAAGCCATGCAGAAGGCGGTCCCGGTCGGCACCGGCGCAATGGCGGCGCTGCTCGGCCTCGATTTCGGGCAGGTTTCAGCAGTGGCAAGCGAAGCCGCGCAAGGTGAGGTGTGCCAGGCCGCCAATGACAATGGCGCCGGGCAGGTGGTGGTGTCGGGCCACAAGGCGGCAGTCGAGCGGGCGCTGGAGATTGCCAAGGCGAAAGGGGCCAAGCGCGCGATCCTTCTGCCAGTCAGCGCGCCGTTTCACTGCGTGCTGATGCAGCCCGCCGCGCATGTGATGGCCGAGGCGCTGGCGGCGGTGGTGATTTCCAAACCCGCCGTGCCGGTGGTCGTGAACGTGCGTGCAGAGGCGGTGGAGGAACCGGACCGGATCTTTGATCTTTTGGTGGCGCAGGTGACCGGGGCGGTCCGCTGGCGCGAGTCGGTGCTGTGGATGGAGCGGGCCGGAGTGACCGAGTTCTGGGAGATCGGGGCAGGCAAGGCGCTGTCGGGCATGATCCGGCGAACGGCGGAGGGTGCGGTGACCCGGGCCATCAGCACGCCGGAGGATGTGGCGGCGGCGAAGGGGTGATGTCTGCTGAAAGGAAAAGGAAGTGGCGATGTTCGATCTGACGGGGAAATGCGCGCTGGTGACCGGCGCGTCGGGTGGGATCGGGGCCGAAGTGGCGCGGGTGCTGCACGGCGCCGGGGCGACGGTGGGGTTGTCGGGCACCCGGTTGGAGCCGTTGCAGACGCTGGCGGCGGAATTGGGCGGGCGGGCGCATGTTCTGCTGTGCGACCTGTCGGTGGCGGCGGAGGTCGAGGCGCTGGTCAAGCGTGCAGGCGAAGCGATGGGGGCGGTGGATATCCTGGTCAACAATGCCGGGATCACGAAAGACGGTCTGGCGATGCGGATGTCGGACGAGGATTGGGCGTCGGTCATCGATGTGAACCTGACCTCGACGTTCCGGCTGTGCCGGGCGGCGATCCGGGGGATGATGAAGGCGCGCTGGGGGCGGATCGTGAATATCAGTTCCATCGTGGGGACTACGGGAAATGCGGGGCAGGTCAACTATGCCGCCTCGAAAGCAGGGATGGTGGGGATGTCGAAATCTTTGGCCGCCGAGGTGGCCAGCCGGGGGATCACCGTCAATGCGGTGGCACCCGGGTTTATTGCGACGGCGATGACCGACAAGCTGAACGAGGCGCAGCGGACGGCCATTCTGGGAGTGGTGCCAGCGGGGCGGATGGGCACGCCGGCCGAGATTGCGGCAGCGGTGCTGTACCTCGCCTCGCCGGAGGCGGCTTATGTGACGGGGGCAACCCTGCATGTGAATGGCGGGATGGACATGGTGTGAGGGGCACGGCTTTCCTGACCCGGTCTGGAAAGCGTTTGCCATGCGGCGCGGCCCTTGCTATAGGCGCGCTGGAAATCGTCGGGCTTTGCCCCGGTGTCGCCGCTATTGCGGTGCGAACCCGCCCGGTGACGGGCAAGAATTACCAGGCGGGGAACCTTCCCTGCAGCATATAGAGGAACGGACATGAGCGACATCGCGGACCGCGTGAAGAAGATCGTCGTCGAGCATCTGGGCGTCGAAGAGGACAAGGTGACGGAAGCAGCCTCGTTCATCGACGATCTGGGCGCTGACAGCCTTGATACGGTCGAACTGGTGATGGCGTTCGAGGAAGAGTTCGGGATCGAGATTCCGGATGACGCCGCCGAAACGATCCAGACCTTCGGGGATGCGGTCAAGTTCATCTCGGAAGCTGCCTGAACCTAGCGTGGTTCGGAGGACTGGAAGGCGTCCCTCTGGGGACGCCTTTCCTGTCTTTGGAGGTGTGATAACACGCGTGTTATACTGGATAACCTGTTGATTTCATGAAAATACGGATTTTTTGTTAGGATTTGATTCAGCTTGTTTTCGCTAAAATTGCGCTGACCGGGCGCGTGCAATCAGCGTCAGGCAGCGCCGGTCCAGCGGATGCGGGGCCAGATGGCCCGTTATGCGCCGGATGACGCTGTGCGGCGGGGATCGCCATGAGCGCGGCAAGCCGGGCAATGCCGGGGCCTTTCTTTCATGGCGGGGCCTTTTGGGATGCGCCGTTGAGTACAGCAGAGGTTTATCCGGCACGGCTGGATAGGGATGAAGGCGTCTGGGGGACAGCGGGTGCTGCCCGGCGGGCTTCGCCGCCATCCCGGCGTTGGCAGGGAGCCGCTTGCAAGCGGCTTGGTTCGCGGACCTTTCTTGCAGCGGGCCGCCAGACCACCGCACTATGCGCTTGACCGAAACCGGGAGGCGGAACCATGGCGACGTTGGGCGCGATGTTCGGGGCGGCGGTGGCGGAGACGTTCATGGGCCTGCCGCGCTGCCGCGAACTGGGCCGGCTTTCGGCGCGGATGGCACTGATCGGGGCGGATGGCTGCACGCCTTATCCCTCGGTCGGTTTTTATTGCGCGGGTGGTCCGGCGGCGATTCGGGCGGCGGCGGCGGCCTATGCGGTGAACCTTGGCCACATGAACTTTGACCTTGGCGGACCGGTATTCCCCGGCGCGGTGAGCGCGGTCGATGCGGGCGATCTGCCGCAGGATGCCAACGATCCCGAGGGCAACCGCGCGCGCATCTTTGGGGCGGTCGGTCAGGTGCTGGACCGGGGCGGGGTGCCGCTGCTGATCGGCGGCGATGACAGCCTGCCAATCCCGTTGCTGGAGGCCTATGGCGCGCGGGGCAGGCGGTTCACCGTTCTGCAGATCGACGCGCATATCGACTGGCGCGACGAGGTGGCGGGCGAACGGCTGGGCCTGTCATCGACCATGCGGCGGGCGAGCGAGATGGCGCATGTCGAGCGCATCGTGCAGGTCGGCCAACGCGGCATCGGGTCGGCGCGGATCGGCGATGTGCAGGATGCGCTGGACTGGGGGGTCAGTTTCGTGCCCGCGGGCGAAGTGGCGCGGGCCGGCGTCGGTCAGGCGGTGGACCTGATCGCGGGGGGCGCAGAGGTGATCGTCTGTCTGGATCTGGATGCGCTGGACCCGTCGGTGATGCCTGCGGTGATCGGGCGCACGGCGGGGGGTCTTGGTTACTGGCAGGTGCTGGAACTGATTGCCGGGGTGGCGGAACGGGCGCGGATCGCAGGGTTCAACATGGTGGAATTCATGCCGGAGCGGGATGTGGACGGGCTGGGCGCCACCGTGGCGGCGCAGCTTCTGGCGGGAGTGATGGGGATCATCGCGCGGCAGGGGTAGGACGGTTGCCACTTGCGGCCCCCCCCACCCCGGCCCTCCCCCACGGGGGGGGAGGGAGGCGCTATGTGGCGGGCGGCGGTTACATCCTGGCGCGCTGTTGCCTGGTTGGGAGCCTGAAGCCTCCGGCGGGGATATTTTTCCAAGATGAAGCCCTTTGCGCGGTTTTGTGGCAGAGATGGTTCAGCCCATCAAAGCCGGATCGAACGGATAGGTCGTCAGGTTTTCATGCCCGGTGTCGGTGATCAGCACCTGATCCTCCAGCTTGATCGAGAAGGTGCCGCCCTCGGGCGATACCAGCGCCTCGACGCACAGCACCATGCCGGGTTCGAGGGTGGCGTCGAAGGCGTCGTCGAGGCCCGCATCGGGGTAGGGCACGAAGGGCCATTCGTCGCAAAGGCCAACGCCGTGCATCTTGCAGGAATATTTCTGTGCTCGGTATTCGGGGGCGAGCTGGTGGCCGCCGTGGATAAGGTCGCGGATGCGGACGCCGGGGCGCAGCATTGCCATGTTTTCGCTGATATGGTCGCGGGCGTGGTGCATCGCACTGATCATCGCGGCAGGGGGGCGCTGGTCACCGACCCACCAGGTGCGGGAAATGTCGACGCAGATGCCGTAGGCACCGATCAGGTCGGTGTCGAAGGCGACGATTTCGTTCGGCTGCACGATGCGGGGGCCGCATTCCTGAAACCACGGATTGGTGCGGGGGCCGGAGGCGAGGAGGCGGGTCTCGATCCATTCGCCGCCGCGCCGAATGTTGCCCTTGTGCAGTTCGGCCCAGATGTCGTCTTCGGAGGTTTGGCCGTTCGGGACGGTGTGGCGGGTGAAGGCTTCCATCTCTGCCATCGCCTGTTCGCAGGCGTGGTGGGCGCAGCGCATCGCGAGGATGTCGTCGGGGCCCTTGATGGCGCGGGTGCGTTCGGTGACAACCTCGCCCTCCAGCACGTCGAACCCGGCGGATTCAAGGGCGCGCAGGCCGTGGACCATGATCTTGTCGACGGCGAGGCGGCGGTTGGTGCCGGCATGGGTGCGCATGACTTCGGTGACCTGGGCGGCGAAGCTGTCGGCGTGGCGTTTGGTGTGGTCGCCCGAGACGTTGTAAAAGAAGGATGCCCCGGAGCGCAGTTCGGCGACACGCGGGTTGAAGGTGACGAGGAAGGGGGCGTTCTTGTATTCCCACATCACCATATGGCCATCGGCGCACAGAAGGCAGGCGCGGAACGGGTTGTGCGAATTCCAGAGCTGCATGTTGGTGGTGTCGGTGGCGTAGCGGATGTTCAGCGGATCGAACATCAGCAGGCCGCCGATGTCTTGGGCCACCAGCGCTGCTGTGAGGCGGTGCCAGCGGTAGTCGCGCATTGCGTCGAGGTTGGGCGGGGTCAGGCCTGCGGCGGCCCATTCGGCGAAGGCGGCTTGCGTGGGGCCGATTTCCACCCGGTCGTTGTCGTTCGGGGTGCCGTCGGGCAGCGTTGCATCGCGCGTGGGGTCGATCTTGCGGCGGGTGGCATAGGGCTGGTGCATGCCGCAGGGTCGCGCCTGCGGGGGGTGGCGGCTTGGCTGCGGGCGACGGGGCATGTCGGTTTTGGTGCGGCTTGCCCGCGCGGGTGGGGCGTGGTGAAAGGGGGCCGCTGAAGGAGAAAGCCATGCAGACCGCGCCGATCCTGCAATCCCGCCTGCCGTTCCTGCCATGGACGGATCCGCGCAGCCGGCGCTTGCCGGGGGTGATGCCGGTGGCGGACGATGACTGGCTGCGGCCGGACGATGCCTATGCCGCGCAGATGGCGCTACGCGACCGGCTGATCGCGGAGCGGCTGTCGGCGGTGCATGCGCTGCTGCCCGGGGCGGCGGCGGCGGCGGCGGAGGTGTACGATCTGGTGCTGGCGCGGCTGGCGGGTGTGCCGGGGTACCGGGTGGGGCCAGTGTCGGTGTGGCGGCCCGACGGGGTGGAGGTGGCGCTGGATGCGGGCGCGCCGCTGGTCACGCTGGGGCGGCTGGTCCAGGAGGATCTGTGCCTGATGCAGGGACGGGGTGCGGCATACGCGCTGACTGGGGCGATCCTGTGCTTTCCGGCAAGCTGGACGCTGGCGCAAAAGATCGGGCGGCCGTTGGTGGGGATCCATGATGGGGTGGCCGCCTATACCGACGATATCGCCCGCCGGGTGCAGCGGATGTTCGAGGCGATCCGGCCAGAGCAGGCGTTGTGGCGGATGAACTATCTGACCTATGACGATTTCGCGCTGCATCAGCCCCGGCTGGAGGGCGAGCGGCGACTGCCGCCGCAGGGGCATTTCTACGTGCGGTGCGAGCGGCAGTGCTTTGTGCGGCTGCCGGTCAGCCGGGCGGTGGTGTTTTCGATCCACACCTATGTGGTGCGGGCCGAGACGCTGACCGAGGCGGAGCTGGCGGCGTTGCAGGAGGCGCTGCATTGACCGCGCGGCGCTGTCTGATTGTGCTGGCACTTCCGTTGACCGAAAGGCTGTGGGGGTGGCAGCAGCGGCAAAAGCCGAGGCGCAGGCGGTGGGAGGGCAGATCACGCTGCGCAATCTTTCTGCCGAGGGGTTCGACCCCGGCTGAGCGTGGCGGAGCGGGGGTCCTATGGCGCGAGTCATGCGGGCGAGGCTGTGGCGGGGAGCGGGATGAACTGGCCGTTTCCGAAAGGCCGATCCTGGTGTTTCCGACCTGGTGGTTTGGCTTTCCGGCGATCTTGACCGGGTCTGGGGGCCGGGCACGGCTTATGACCAAGCGCTGGACCTTGGGGCGATGCGGCCCCGGTTGTTGGGGTTGCGCGAGGTGCTTGCGGTGACCACCTTGGGATCACCGGGGTAGGTGGAGTGGCTGATCCTGCGGCGACCCTTGCGGCGGGCGTTGCGCTGGGCGATCACTGGCCCCTGTGCGCCGAAGGCACGTATCGTCTGGCGGCCGTTGTACCGGGCGGAGGCGAGCGCGGTAACGCGGGTAGAGCGGTTTGAAGCGGGACTGCGGGCGCAGATCAGGGCAATGGCACGGAGGCAGCAATGACGGGCATTATCCGGCGCACCCTGCTGGGGGCGGGGCTTTTGGCGGTGGTTGGCGGCCTTGGCTGGCGGCGCTGGCCTGCGCGGTTACGGGAAGTGGCTTATGGGCCGGAGCCGCTGCAGGTGCTGGATATCACGTTGCCCAATGGCACAGGGCCGTTTGCGGTGCTGGTGATGATCCATGGCGGGGCGCTCGGGATGAATGACAAGGCCGAGATGGCGGTGCCGGAGGCGGTTCTGGCGGCCGGGATTGCGGTCGTGCGGGTGAATTACCGGCTGGCGGGGACGGATATCTGGCCGGCGCAGGCGGAGGATTGTCTGGCGGCGGTGGTCTATCTGCAGCGGAACGGGGCTGATCTGGCCCTTGATCCAACACGCATGGTGCTGATGGGGCAGTCGGCGGGCGGGTTTCTGGCGGTGACCACGGCGCTCAGTCTTGTGGAGGTGGGATTGCCGCCCAAAGGTGTGGTCAGCCTGTATGGGCCGGTGGATTTTTCCACGATGGATGCGGACATGCTGGCGCTGGGGCGGGTTCCGGCGCGGGGACCGGCGGATGCGGCGGACAGTGCGGAAAGCCGTCTGCTGGGCTTTGCCGTCGGTGGCAACCGGGCGGCGGCGCGGGCGATGGGGCCGGTGGGACGCCTGTCGGCACTGCGGGAGCCGCTGCCGCCGCTGTTCGTGCGGCATGGCGATGCCGATCCGGTTGTCGCCGATCTGCAGGCCAAACGGCTGCGCGAAGCGTGGCTGGCGACCGACCCGGGGGCGGACATCGACTATGCGCTGGTGCCGGGGGCCGGGCATGGCGGTGCGGCGTTC
>JAYSYZ010000270.1:0-7211 GCA_043727195.1 Paracoccaceae bacterium | reverse complement strand
CCACGCTGGTACCGAACCTTGGCGTTGTCGGGGTCGACGGCGCGGAACTGGTGATGGCCGACATTCCCGGCCTGATCGAGGGGGCAAGCGAAGGCCGCGGTCTTGGCACCCGGTTTCTGGCGCATGTCGAACGCTGCAAGGTGCTGTTGCATCTGGTCGACGGCACTTCGTCGACCATCACCAAGGATTTTCGGACCATCGTCACGGAACTTGAAGCCTATTCGGACATCCTGGGCGACAAGGCGCGGATCGTCGCGCTGAACAAATGCGACGCGCTTGATGCCAAGACAGTTTCTGCCCGGCGCAAGGCGCTGGAAAAGGCCAGCGGCGGGCATGTGTTCGTGATCTCAGGGGTGTCGGGGCAGGGGCTGCAGGCCACGTTGCGGGCCCTGCGGGCTGAGATTGTCGGCGAAACCCCCGTCGCGGAGGCGGGACCATGGCAGCCCTGACGCCGTTACTGGCCCCCGATATCCGCGATGCCAAGCGCCTCGTCGTCAAGATTGGGTCGGCGCTGCTGGTTGACCGGGCAAAAGGCTTGAGGTTCGATTGGCTGAACGCCTTGGCCGAGGATGTGTCAGATGCCCGTCGCCGGGGCTGCGATGTGGTGTTGGTGTCGTCGGGATCAATCGCGCTTGGTCGCAGTGTCTTGAACCTTGGCGACGGGGTGCTGACGCTGGAACAGGCACAGGCCGCGGCGGCGGTGGGGCAAATCCGGCTGGCGCGGGCCTATGAAGAGGTGCTGGCGCCGCACGGGATCACAACGGGGCAGGTGCTGGTCACGCTGGAGGATACGACGGACCGGCGGCGCTATCTGAATTCGCGCGCGACGATGGAGACGTTGCTGGGGTTCGGCGTCGTGCCGATTGTGAACGAAAACGACACGGTGGCCACCGACGAGATCCGATTTGGCGACAACGACCGTCTGGCCGCGCAGATCGCGGTGACGGTTGGGGCGGACCAGTTGATCCTGCTGAGCGATGTTGACGGCTTTTATTCCGCCAACCCGAAAGAGGACCCGACCGCCCAGCGGTTCGATCTGGTCGAGGTGATCACGCCTGAGATCGAAGCGATGGCGGGGGGGCCGATTTCGGGCCTGTCCAAGGGCGGGATGAAGACCAAACTGATGGCGGCAAAGACTGCGGTGGCGGGCGGCTGTGCGATGGCGATCATGGAGGGGTCGGTGCTGCGGCCGCTGAGCGCCCTGGCGGCTGGCGCGGCGCGGACCTGGTTCGTGGCGCAAGGTGATCCGCAGGCGGCACGCAAGCGCTGGATCAACGCGATGAAGCCGAAGGGCGAGTTGCGGCTTGATGCCGGTGCGGTGGCAGCGCTGCGGATGGGAAAGTCACTGCTGCCCGCCGGGGTCAAGGCGGTGGCGGGAAGCTTTGGTCGCGGGGAGCCGGTTGCGATCCTGTCGCCGGAAGGGGTGGTTCTGGGCAAGGGTCTTGTGCGCTATACTGCGACAGAAGCGCGGGCGATTGCCGGCTACAAGTCGAGTGAGATCGAAGGTATTCTGGGTTACGCCGGGCGGGCGGCCTTGGTGCACCGCGACGACCTTGTGATGTAAGCGCGGCGGACGGTCGGGGAAAGGACAGGCGATGGACGGCACATTTTCCGATCTGATGGCCGAGATCGGCGCCAAGGCGCGCAATGCTGCGGCAGAATTGGCCTATGCCTCGCACGAACGCAAGCATGCGGCGCTGATCGGTGCTGCCGAGGCTGTCTGGGCGCGGCGCGGTGCGGTCCTTGACGCCAATCGGGAGGATATTGTCTTTGCCGAAGCCAAGGGCCTCAGCCCCGCGATGATCGACCGGCTGCGGCTGGACGAAGGGCGCGTGCGCGGCATTGTCGACGGGTTGCGTGCCGTGGCCGAGCAGCCGGATCCGGTGGGCCGGGTGCTGGCGGAATGGGACCGCCCCTCTGGCCTGCATATCCAGAGGGTTGCAACGCCGCTGGGGGTGGTGGGCGTGATCTACGAATCCCGGCCTAACGTGACGGCGGATGCCGGGGCGTTGTGCCTGAAGGCGGGAAACGCGGTGATCCTGCGGGGCGGGTCGGAAAGCCTTTGCTCCTCCGTGGTGATCCACGCCTGCATGGTCGAGGGGTTGCGCCAGGCCGGCCTGCCCGAGTCGTCAATCCAGCTGATCCCGACGCGCGACCGCGAGATGGTGTCGGCCATGCTGCGCGCGACCGAGTATATCGACGTCATCGTGCCGCGTGGGGGCAAGGGGCTGGTCGGCCTGGTCCAGCGCGAGGCGCGGGTGCCAGTCTTTGCGCATCTGGAAGGCATCTGCCACGTCTTTGCTGATCGGGACGCCGATCTGGAAAAGGCGCGCCGGGTGGTGATCAATTCCAAGACACGGCGCACCGGCGTTTGTGGTTCGGCAGAATGCCTGCTGATCGACCTGCCGTTTTACGCCCGCCACGGAGCGGTGCTGATCGAGGATCTGCTGCGGGCTGGCGTCGAGGTCCGAACCGAGGGCGAACTGCTGAAAGTTCCCGGTACGGTCAAGGCGGGGCCGGAAGACTTTGGCCACGAATTTCTGGACATGATCATCGCGGTGAAACTGGTGAACGGCGTGGACGAGGCGATTGACCATATCCGCCGCCACGGATCAAACCATACCGAAAGCATCCTGACCGAAAATGACGCCACCGCAGCACGGTTCTTTGAGCGGCTGGATTCAGCGATTCTGATGCGCAACGCATCTACCCAGTTCGCGGATGGCGGCGAGTTCGGGATGGGCGCGGAAATCGGTATCGCCACCGGCAAGATGCATGCACGCGGGCCGGTGGGGGCGGAACAACTGACCAGTTTCAAGTATTTGGTCACCGGAGACGGCACGATCAGAAATTGAGCCGGATCGTTGTTTCCGTAAGTTCAGTTAGCAGACAGCGGCCCAGACGCTGCAATTCTTGGGGAACCATGGCGAAATGCACCTGGCCGGGGCCGATCTCGACAGGAGCATGGGGTTCGGTCAACGCATCCCACAGGGCGGGATCAATCTTCAGGCGTGGCGCTGCGGCGTTGATCTGCCAGCCGGTATCCCCCTGGTCGATCTGAATACGGCCGCCATAAGCCAAAGCCGTCTCCAGACACTGGAGAAGCAGAAACGCCAGCCGCACCTCACGGCGCGGCAGATCGGCAGCACTGTTCCAGGCATAGCTGAGCCGGCCGCCGCGTGAGACATCGGTCAGGATCGACATGACCTCGGACCGCGCAATCCGCTGTTCGGCCGAGGCTGCGCCAAAGCCGACACGGAAAAACCGGATCCGCGCATTGGCATTGGCAACACTTTCAGCGATCAGCGACAATTCCGCGCTCGGCCCGCTGTTATCCATCATCAACAGTTCCACCCCATTGCCGATCGCCCCGATCGGGCTGATAAGGTCATGGCAGATCCGCGATCCGATGAGGGCGGCAAGGTCTGGTTTTTCGGGCATCTGGAGTCCCTTCAAGCAGGATGATTATGAATGCGGTGCTGGAGCCTGGAATGCTGGTGCGCCATCCGGATCAACCGGATTGGGGCATTGGGCAGGTGCAATCCAATATCGGCGACCGGGTGACTGTGAATTTTGAACATGCTGGAAAAGTGGTCATCGATGGCAAACGGATCATCCTCGAGATCATTCATGATTTGTGACCCCCATAGTAGGAAGAGCCTTTGTCAACACAACCGCAAATTGCCGTCAGACAAGGTGGTTTTACGGTTCGCTGGCAAATTGGCAAAGGCAAGGCCAAGCCACCCGCACCGGTGCCGAGAGCAATTCAGATGACTGCAGAAGAACCGCAGTACGATGTGCGTCTGGCGACCAGCATCGAGGACGTGACTGCGGCGCAGAGGCTTCGTTATGAGGTGTTCGTGGCTGAACTTGGCGGCGACGGTCCGCTGGTGGATCATGGGGCGCGATTGGAGCGGGATGCCTTCGATCCCTATTTCGATCACCTGATCCTGGTTGACCGACACCGCGATCCGGCCGGATTTGATCATGTTGTTGGGGCCTACCGGGTGCTGCCAGGCGACCGTCGGGCGGCGGCGGGGCGGTTCTATTCCGAGGCGGAATACGATCTTGAACCGCTGCTGCAATCGGGGCGCAAGGTTCTGGAACTGGGGCGGTCCTGTGTGCACGCCGATCATCGTGGCGGCGCGGCGATGATCCATCTGTGGAACGGGCTGGCCGAATATGTGCTGGAACGGGGGATCGAGGTGTTGTTCGGCGTCGCCAGCTTTCATGGCACGGATGTCAAAGCCTTGGCAGCGCCGTTGTCTTACCTTTACCATCATCATCTTGCGCCGGGTGATATGCGGGTGCGGGCCCACGCGCAGCATCGCCAGGAGATGAACCTCGTCGCACCTGCCCAGCTGGACCGCAAGGCGGCGATGGCCGCAACCCCGGCGCTGATCAAGGCCTACCTGCGGCTTGGCGGATTTGTTGGCGACGGGGCGTGGATCGATGCCGCATTCAATACGACCGATGTCTGCCTGGTGATGGACACCACCCAGATGTCGGCGCGCCACCGCGCGTTCTATATCCGCAAGGCCGGCCAGACGTGACCGGGTGGGCCGAGGCTGCCGCTCCGCCGTTCCGGGTGGGGCTGATGGGGTGGGTGCGCGTTGCACTGCGTGGCGGGATGCTGGGCAGTCTGACCTACGGTGCCCTGCTGATCCTTTTGCTGGTCCGGCTGGTCGAATGGCCTTTGTTCGGGCAGGCGCGGCCGGTCACGCCCTACATCACTCTGTTCGTGTGCCGCGCGGCATTTGTGATCCTGGGATTGCCGCTCACGGTACATGGGCGGTCGATGACGACGCGGGGCGCGGTCGTGGCCAATCATTCAAGCTGGCTTGATATCTTTGCGCTTAATGCCGCGCAGCGGGTGTATTTCGTTGCCAAGTCCGAGGTGGAGGGCTGGCCCGGCATCGGCTGGCTGGCGCGCGCCACCGGCACCGTGTTCATTGCCCGCAAGGGCAGCCAGTCGAAGCGGCAGCAGCAAATCTTTGAATCGCGGCTGAAGGCGGGACATCGGCTATTGTTCTTTCCCGAGGGCACATCAACCGATGCGATCCGGGTCCTGCCGTTCAAATCGACACTGTTTCAGGCATTTTATACCGACGGGCTGCGCGAGGGGATGCATATCCAGCCGGTGACGGTGATCTTTCACGCGCCCGAGGGCGAGGATCCGCGGTTTTACGGGTGGTGGGGCGACATGGATTTCGCAAACCACCTTCTGAAAACCCTTGCTGCCCGCAGGCAGGGCCGGGTCGAGGTGATCTTTCATCCAGAGGTGCCAGTGGCCGCGTTCGAGAACCGCAAGGTTCTGGCCGCATATTGTGAGCGGGTGATCCGGACCGCGCATGTCAACGCGGTTGACTAGCATTTAGCCGAGCGGGGCGATCAGGGACTGAAGTGCGGCAACGGGATCGTCGGCGGACCAGATCTCTTCGCCGATCCCGAAAAAGTCGGTAACGGGCCCGAACTTTGCCACCAGTTCTGCGGTGAGGGCACCTTCGGCAATCACCGGCACCTCGATGACCTCGGACCACCATTCGAACACGTCGAAATCCACTTGCGCACCGTCGCCGAGGGCTGTTGCACCGATCGGGCCGAATGAGACGTAATCCACGCCCGCCTCGCCCGCCGACATCCCCTCATGCCGGCTGGTGCCGCAGAAGGCGCCGACGATTGCGTCGGCCCCAAGGTCTTTGCGAACGGCGCGGACCGACCGAGCCCCGTCTGTCAGGTGAACACCGTCGAGCCCCAGCCGTTCGACGAGCAGGACATGGGTGTCGATCACGATGGCGACGTCGCGGGCATGGGCGATTTCGCGGCAGGTATCGGCGGCGCGGGACAGGGTGGTTTCGTCGCGGGTCGCAAGAGACAGGCGCAGGCAGGCGATGCCGATCCCATCAAGGACCCGCGACAGGCGGGCGGGAAACACCTCGGGATCGAAAGCGGGCGGGGTGATCAGGGTAATCTGCGGGCGGTCTTCTGCGGCCATGGCGGGCTCCGGGCGGTGGATCGGCGAGGCTGTATCAGCCTTTGCAGGGCTTGGCTACCGATGGTGGCGGATGGACCGCTTGTCTGGCTGGAGCGGCTGGCCTATCAGGCGTGGGCAGTCCTGACAGAGGTGGACCGATGACCGCGCCCGTTTTCATCCTCGTGCGGCCCCAGATGGGCGAGAATATCGGCGCGGCGGCGCGGGCGATGCTGAACTTCGGGCTGGAGCAGATGCGGATCGTGGAACCGCGCGACGGTTGGCCGAACCCGAAGGCGGTTGCGATGGCGTCGGGGGCGGGGCGGGTGCTGGATCGGGCGGCGGTGTTTGCTGATCTGGGCGCCGCGATCGCCGACTGTGATTTTGTGTTCGCGACGACGGCGCGGGGACGGGAGTTGGTGAAGCTGGTGGTCAGCCCGGAGCGGGCGATGGAAATGACGCGGGCGATGGCCGGCGAGGGCAAGCGCGTCGGCGTGCTGTTCGGGCCCGAGCGCGCGGGGCTTGAGAACGAGGATATCGTGCAGGCCAATGCCATCGTGACGGTGGATGTGAACCCGGAGTTTCCGTCGCTGAACCTTGGTCAATGCGTGCTGTTGATGGGGTACGAGTGGCGGCGGCTGGCGGGAGAGGTGGCCCCCGAGGTGATGGAGCTGGCGCGGACGGAGTTTGCCTCGCGGCTGGAGGTCGGGAAGCTGGCTGATCATTTTGAAGAGCGGCTGGGGGCGGCGGGGTTCTTCTTTCCCGAGACCAAGGCGGACGGAATGAAGGCGAACCTGCGCAACATGTGGGGGCGGCTGGGGCTGACCCGGGCCGAGGTTCAGACCTTCCACGGGATGCTGCGGCAGATTGCGTGGACTTTGAAAAAGCAGGGCGACTGAGGGTGATCGACGGTAGGTTTAAAGAAAACGCTTCAATCTCAAACGATTTTACTTTGCGCCTTGTCTGGCTGTGTTTAGAATTTTCGCGATTGTTCGGACCATGTTACGGTCCATCCGCCCCACCTTCCCGCCGCCGCCGTATTCTTTCGCACCTCCTGCACGGTATTGCCGGATAAATCCGGCAGAGCGCGGCTTTGTCGTGAGGCCGGTGTCACCCGGAAGGTAGGTGATTTCACGCACGATTGTTTGTGACCAGCATCGGGCCGACCCATCGCGGGGTGGAGCTTTTTCATGACTGCAGAATTAGAGGCGGTGCGGGTATAGGCGTGTCGGAGGGTGCG
>JAYSYZ010000269.1:0-7217 GCA_043727195.1 Paracoccaceae bacterium | reverse complement strand
AGATCGCCGAATACCACAGCGTTTACGCCAGTCAGGGCCGCCATCTGGTGGAGGTTCCGGCATCGGAGCAGGCGCATCTGGAAACCTGGCTGTCTGATCAGACCGGCGTGGCCTTCACCGTTCCCGATCTTTCCGCCAGTGGGCTGGCATTCAGGGGCGCGCGTCTGCTGGTGGTGTCGGGCAAGCCGGTGGCGCAACTGATGTATACCGATGCGGCGGGGCAGGTGATCGCCGTCTGTTTCATGGGCGGCGGCGATGCAGGGCTTGGTGACGGGCCTGATCGCTTTGCGACAAGTCAGTTCGACACGCTGGAAATGGTCAGCTGGAAAAGCCGCGACGCGTCTTACGTTGTCGTCGGACCGAAAGGTGCGGTGGGCCTTGACGCCATCGCCAGGACCGCGGCGCTGACGCTTTAAACCCGGACCGCATTCCAGGCATGCAGCAGCGGCGTTGTCGCATCGCCCTCGGTCACGCCGAGCAGCACCCCGCCCTCGGCCCGCACCACGAGAATGCTGTGCCCCTCTGACAGCGCGGCCCCGAGCAGCAGACAGACCGGTCCCTGCGGTGCATCCGACACCTGATCAAGTTGCCTGGCCAGCGCCGTACCTTCGTCGGCCAAAAAGCCGCTCAGGTGCGCAACCATGTCATCCGGGCCGAAGGTCGCGCCGTCATTGGCACAGCCGACGATCAGCCAGGCCACCATCCCGTCGCCCATGGCAGCAGCGAAAGCGGTCAGGAAGTGGCCGGTGGTGGCCGGGGGTGATACCGGCTGAGGGGTCTGCGGCAACGGAGCGGCCTCGGTTTCGGATGCGGGTCCTGCGTCCACCCCGTTCAGCTCGATCAGCAGCAGATCGGCCAACAACGCCACCGGCAAACCGACGCTCATCCCCTCGCCACCCCGGCTCATCGGGCCCGATATCACCCGGAGGTCCTGCCGTGGCGCGGCGAGCGCCTGGATCAGCTTGATCAGGTCATCCTTCTGCTCATCCTCCAGCGCCACGGCGGCGAGGCATGCGTCGGCATTGCCGAGCCCGCTCGACGCTGTCAGGCGGAGCACCCGCCGTCCCGCGACATCCAGCGACAGACTTGCGCCACTGCCGGATTCAAACTGCAGTGACCGGCCGAGAACCGTCTCGTTCACTTCGCGCAGCAAGGCTGTAAGTTGGCCGGTCGAGGCGGAATCTGCGATCAACCGCGTCCCACCCGGCAGAAGCCGCGCGGCTGTCTGCAGCGACTGCAAACGCGAGATGACTGGAACAGTTCCTTTTTTCAATAGCTTGACCGACCCTTGTCACGTACCCGCGCTGATTTCATTCAGCGTTGCACGGATTTTGGTCACAAACGCCCCAAGGTCAATGCCATGATCGCAGATGCAGCACAGCGCGTCAGCGGCTTCGATTTCCGAACGGAGGAACACCCGAACCCCGGCTGCGTCGAAAACGATGGCACCGTGCGGCTCGCCGAAGGCTTCGACTGAAAGGGTGAACAGCGGATCATCAAAGCTGACGCGCGCCTGATGGCACAGCTTGTCCAGACGTTCCTGCGTCGTATCCTCGGCCCCGACAGAGGCCAGGATCATCCGGGACGACAGATCGGCAAAGGCCACCACGCGCGCTTGCGGAAACGCCCTGGTGACCGAACTAAGTTGCTCTGCTACGCCCACGGCCCTGTCCTTCGCGCCTGCCCCGCGTCACGAACCCTTGGACTTGGTCATGACACTGCGCATATCCACCTGTTTCGCTGCGGGCGCAACCTCAGCATCGGGCCAGTCGGAAAACGATACGACAGTCTCACCCGGGTCTGATCCCGGGCGTTCGGTCCGCATGATCCGTTCGCCCTTGGCCTGGACGCGGCGCGGCATGACCTTGATCACCGGAGTGTTGCGGATCCGCATCAAATGATCAAAATGCCGGGCAACAAGGCTTTGGGCGGCATCCGGTTCCGGCGTGTCATCATTGGCAACCACGGCGGTCACGTCGCCCGCACCGGCAACGCCCTCGTCGATCAGCCGGTGGATCAGTTCAAACAGCGCGGTTGAAAACGCATGCGCGCCACTGTCGACCCATTTCCCCTGATCCTCGCCCGCAGCCATCGCTTGCGTCAGCGCCATGGGGAAGAAGTCGGCGAAAAGCCCCGCCGTTTCGATCCCGACCCGCTTCAGAACCTTGGCGCGGTCGCTTTCACCGACGATCTTGTCAAAGCGTGTGACCAAAAGCAGCGAATTGTGTCGCATCTCTTCCGGAAAGGTCGACCAGACGCCCGATTCCGATTGCCGCCAGGCCTGATTGGCCGGCGTGCACCACAGTACGCCGTCCGCCAGATGGGTCATCCGCTCCCACACTTCGGAGGACATGCTGGGGTCGGAGATGCCGGGCATGTCGATCAGATCGCAATAGCGCAACAGATCGCTTTTCAGGTAGATGCGCACATGCTCCGTTCCTTCCAGCGGGACCGAGGCCAGATCGGCCACATCCAGCGCCCATTTCTGGCCATCCAGACCTACCGAATAGGCCGGGGCCGTTCCGTAAGACAGCCAGACGGGCGGCAGTTGCGTTGCGGTAACCTTTTCCAGCAGCGGACGCGCGCCCAAAAGCACGTTGCAAAGAGTGCTCTTGCCAGAGCTGAACTCTCCCATAAGGGCGATGCGGGGTTTGCGTTTCATAGGCATGTGTCTGGTCCTTTTCTGCGCAAACCGGGCTTACTCGGCGTAATCCGCGAGTTCGTCCATGATCGTCGCAAGGCATTCCTGACGGTCTTCCCATGCATTCACGCCAAAAAGTTCTTTCATTTCTTCCATCGAAATCTCGGAACTGGCCAGCGCGCTCATCAGGAGTTCGCGCTGTTCCTGCAGGAAATCCTTCAGCGTTCCCTGCGTCCGTTCGCGGAACAGGCCGATCTGGATCGTCTTCAGATCATTGATGATCGGGTGGGTTTCAGCCCGGATCAGGTTGTAGAAATCCTGTGCAAAGGCCTTGTAGCCCCGCCGGCGCTGCCACCAGCCCTTCCACCAGCCAACCTGCAGATCCAGCGCGATGGTCTGGCCCAGATTGATCGGCGGCGGGATGTAAGACACCACCGGCACCTCGATCTTGAAGCCCTCGACGGTGATCGCAAAGGTCTTGCCGTAAAGTTCGGCAATCTTGCGCGCCGCTTCGGCATTCACTTCGGCTGCGATGCCATGCATTTTCCGCAGCACCACCTGATAGCTGGAACTCAACAGCATCCGCAGGCCAAGCGGGCTGTAATGCCAGGTCGCGTCTTCGCCGTGGGTCTGCAAGTGCTCGATCAGGGACGAGGTGGCGCGTTCTAGGAACCGTTCATAGGACTGGTCGATACGGTTGGTAAAATCCTTGCAGACCGTGTTTGTCATCGCCAGCAGCTTGTCGGTGCAATCCTTTTCGATCCGGGTCAGTTCGGCATCCAGATCACTTGGCGTCATGGTGCGGTTGAGCGACCCGTCCTGATCCAGAATCCGGACCTGATCCACCACATCCAGGCTTTGCACGAGGTTCAGCGACTGACGCGCCGCCTTTTGCAGCGTCTCGTGGACCGGGCCTTCGTACATGCGCTGGCCCAGTGCTTCCAGCAGCGCAGGCACGCCGGACGCGTGCCAGACCAGCTGTTCCGCCGTCCAGCTTTCGACCTTGTCGGCAAAGGCGGCGCGGGTCCAGTTGATGGCTGACTCCGTGCTGTCGTCAGTCATTTCGTCGATCTGACCCAACAGAACGGCATTCGCCCAATGTGCCGAGCCGAATATGATGTCGATATCCTGCGGCGCGTTGTTCTTTTCCAACGTCTCGAGGATCGAGCGGTGAATTTCCGGAACCTGGGTCGCTGGGTCGGACAATTCGTCGATCCGGTTGACGTAGATGATGATCTCACGCGACTGGCGATGGGCGATCAGGCGGATCAGCGCCATGTCCATCGTCGTCAGCGCCTGATGTGCCGACAGGACCACGATGCAGGACCGGCTGTCGCGCACCGCGTTGATGGTGATCTGTTCGCGCATCATGAATGTGTCGTTCACGCCGGGGGTATCGCGCACGCACAGCATCGTCGGAATATCCGCGCGCTCGATGTAGAGATCGGCAGATTTGGTGATGTCGGTAAAACGGCCCTGATCGGCGCTTCCAGCCTCTTCGTCGCCGACGCAGACGTAGCGGCGCAAAAGCGTATCGTCGACCACCCCGTAGCGGTGTTCGGTTCCGAGCAGCATTTCGAACTTGCGGCCCAGTCGGGCCTGCGCCTTTTCGCGCATCGCGACGACCTGCAGGCGCAGCTTTTCCAGTTCATCATCCGCCCCGGCACGTGCCGCCAACTGGCCGATCCGGCCGCCGTTCGACACGAGCTTGTCCCATTCCGCGCCATCAAAGAACTTGAACTTCGCCTTGACGTTCACTTCCGGGCTGGGCGTGTTGATGTGCAGCGACGTGACAACCGAGGTCCACGGGTTTACGTCGGTCGGCAACAGGCCCGGCGCCCCGATCATCGCGTTCACCAGCGAGGTTTTGCCCGCCTTGATCTGGCCGATGACAGTGACCGAAGGCTCCACCTCGCGGGTTTGCGCCATGATGCGCGTCGCTTTCTTGGCGGTCACCGGGTCGGCCATGGCGACGAAATCGCGCAGCACATCTTCGAACCGCTGCACCGCATCCGAAATGCGTCGCAGCCCTGGAAAGCTGCGAACCAGTGCAACCTCGGGTGCAATCACCGCCGGAACATTGTCCTCGACGTTCGCGTCGTCCACCTGCACAACTGCGCCAAGTCCCATACTACCCTCACATCCGCGGTGCTGAAACGTACCACCCCGCACCTTCGAAAACGCAACACCCCGGAAACATACTATAATTTCGGAAAGTGGTCCTAATTGGGCAGGTTTTAGACGATTCTTCGGTCAATAATAAGGCCTAAGCAGCCATTAATGTTTCCAAATCACGCCTAAGTTGTAAGAGCAGTGTCACCGTATCATCTGCAGGTGCATGGCCCTTTTCAAGCTGCATCAGCATGATCAGATCCTGAATCTCGCCCAAGTCGGCAGCGATTCGGCGGACTTCTGGCCTCTCGCTTTCCGCCAGCAGGTCGGCAACCCGTTCGGTCACCTCACGGCCATGGTCAAGCACCAGATCGACGGGGATCTTGTCCACACCGCGCAAACGGTCGGCCAACTCGCCTGCACGTTGCATGATGAGGTGGATTGCCGTTTCGAGTATTTCCCGGTCACGATCTGCAAAAGCTGCAACGGCAGCGGGGGGCGTGACCGTGACACTGGCCCGCGCGGCGATGCGCGGACGTTCCCGCCGTTCGGAACCGCGGGGGCGATCCGGCCGGGGTTCCATCGACACGGGACGGGGCATCGGTGGCATAGTTACCGCCGGACGCTGCGCCGGCCCGGGCGCGGCAGGACGCGCGATGGCACCCGGTTGTGGAGGTTCTACATTTGGCACCGCCTCGGCATCCGACCCATGCAGCGGATCCAGCGTCGCCGCCTGATCGGTTGCTTCCTGCAGTTCTTCTGCGGTCCGGGCGAAAATGCCCCGCAGCGGATCTTTCATCGGCACCGGTTTCGGTGCGGGTCTGGTTACGGGATCGTTCTGCGGATCGTCCTGCGGCTTTGGGGCCGCCGTTTCCGGTGTGGTTTCGCTCAGTTCATCGTCGGACCGGGCAAAGATGCCACGCAGCCGATCGCCGTCCGGTGCCGGTGTCGGTGCGGGTTCCGACGCGGGTGGAAGCAATGGCTCGCGTCCCAATGTGCGCCGGGGCGGGGCCGGTGGCTGGTAGACCGGCGGCTCGTAGGGCGGCGGCATCTGCCTGAGACGCTCGGCATAGCGGCGCGGCGCACTGCTTGAGGCAAGATCGGGCATCGCGCCCGGGGCGGCCGGTGCGGCCGACTGGGGATCAGGCACCTGATCCGATTCTCCTGGCGCGGGGTCAACGGCGATATCCGGCAAGCGCAGTAGCAATGGTGTCGCGGGCGAAGCGAGGGGTGGTTCGCTGATCGTGACCAGGGGGTTGCTCAGCCGGCGGGCCGACGGCGCTGCGCCCTCGGGATGGCGGGCAAGCAAAAGCTCTCCCATGTCCATATCCGCCCGTCGCGCCATTTCAACGCGCGATTTGATCGCCAGGATCACGGCCGATGCGCCGCTGTCGCGGAACATGACCCGGTCGATGCCGCCAGGCGCCTGCATTGCCTTGCGTGCGGTCAGCACCGAAACCGGCAGAATCTGGCGGAATTCTTCGCCGGCGCGCATTTCGACCCGGTCGACCATACCGGACACGGCATCCCGGCCGCCCATCAGATCGGTCTTTGACAAAAGCAGAAATCCGTTGTCCCTGATCGTTTCCGGCAGGCTTTCCCAGACCATCTGTTCTTTTGGAAGAAATGATGTGCTGACCCAAACCATGATATCGGCGCGCTTGCTGGCCCAGGTGGCGGCGCGCCGCTGATCACCCTCGGCAGGCCCGGCCGCGACTTCCAGCAGGCTGATCACCGACAGCGCCGGCAGATGCAGTTCCATCGTCACCAGCGCGGGCGTCATTGGTACGATATCGTTCAAATCCCGCCCCGGCACCACTTGGGTCGATCCGTTCGGCAAGGTGCAGACCATCTGCTCTGGCGAGCCGAACCGCACCATGACCGTCGGCAGGCGCAGCGATTCATCAATCACGGTTTCGCCCGCCAGGAGGTTGAGCACGGCGGATTTCCCGGCACCAGGCAACCCCAGCAGCGCCAGACGTGCGGGGCGCGCCAGCCGGTCGATCAACCGTTCCGCCGCTTCGGCCGCCCCGCCGGCAGGCAGTTGCCCCCGGTCCAGAGCCTGGCCAAGCCGCTGTGAAAGCGTCAGTTCCTCGGCCGGGTCAGCCATGGCTCATTTCACGGGTCTCATTTCGCTACGGCAATGCGCCGAAGCTTCAGCTTGGGCCGTGGTGCGGGGTGTTGCAAGGCTTCGCTGGTCACGTTGTCGGGGGTCACCGCCCGTTCTGCGGTTTGCGCTTCTGGTGTGCGGGTGTGGATCGGCACCACCGTCGGGTCGCTGACCAGCGTGGTCAGGCGGCGCGGGCGGCTGATCGCCATCGACGGGCGGGTGGCGCGTGCCGTCTTTGGCCGCGCCGAGGCGTCATTCACCTTGATCACGCAGAAGCTCACATTGTCCTGATCCGGATCGTCCAGCTTGTGGATCTCCTCCAGCAGCACCTCCGCGATCTCGGTCGAGCGCTTC
>JAYSYZ010000268.1:0-2862 GCA_043727195.1 Paracoccaceae bacterium | reverse complement strand
ATTCGTGTGGAAAGCGGTTGGCGAAACGGCGGTTCAGGCCCACCGCATCCATCAACTCGTACACCCGCTCCAGCTTGCGGTCGGTGGTCCAGTCGGTGTGTTCGTCCAACGGCTCGGCAATGATCCGTGCCAGCGTCATGCGGGGGTTCAGGCTGGCCTGCGGGTCCTGGAACACCATCTGCATGGTCGGGCGTTTGCGGCGCAACGCTTCGGGTGCAAGGCTGGCCACGTCATCGCCGTCGATCACCACCTTGCCCGAGGTCACCTCGTACAGTCTGAGAAGCGCCCGGCCGACGGTGGATTTGCCACAGCCGCTTTCGCCGACAAGACCCAGCGTCTCGCCCATCTGAATGTCAAAGCTGACCCCGTCCACCGCTTTCACATCGCCGGTATGGCGGCGCAACAGCCCGGAATAGATCGGAAAATGCATTTTAAGGTCAGTGACCTGAACCAGCGGCATGGGCGCTGCCTCACGCATGGGCTACCTCGGCGCGCGGGGCTGTGGCGGGGGCCGTCCAGTGGCAGGCTACGTCATGGCCAAAGCCCACGGCCTTGCCGTCAATGGCGTGACGGGCCGGATTGATGCGGTCGCAAGGCTCGAAACGGTGCTCGCAGCGGGCGCGGAACGGGCAGCCCACCGGTGCCGCAGTCAGGATCGGCGGCTGACCCTCGATCACCTTCAACCGGGCCTCGCGCCGGCCCGAGATGGCCGGGATCGTCTTCAGCAACGCGCGGGTATAGGGGTGCTGCGGATTGGCGAACAACTCATGCACCGGAGCATGTTCGACGACCTGCCCGCCATACATCACCATCACCCGGTCGGCGATGCCGGCGATCACGCCCAGGTCATGGGTGATCCAGATGATCGCCATCCCCAACTTGCGGCGCAACTCCTTTACCAGTTCCAGAATCTGGGCCTGAATGGTCACGTCCAGCGCCGTGGTCGGCTCATCCGCGATCAGCACATCGGGGTCGCAGGCAAGGGCGATGGCGATCATCACCCGCTGCCGCATGCCGCCGGAAAACTGGTGCGGATAGGCGCCCAGCCGGCTGCGCGCATCCGGGATGCCGACCAGATCCAGCAGTTCCACCGCGCGGGTCGCGGCTTGTGCCTTGGTCATGCCCATATGCTTGATCAGCGGCTCCATGATCTGGTTGCCCAGCGTGAACACCGGGTTCAGCGACGTCATCGGATCCTGAAACACGAAACCGACCTTCGCCCCCCGCACTGCCCGCAACTCCTCATCACTGATCCGCAGCAAATCCCGCCCGTTCAGCATCACCGTTCCACCGCGCACATCGGCGGGCGGTGACGGCAACAGCCGGATCAGCGACATCATGGTGACCGACTTGCCGGAACCGCTTTCACCGACGACGCCCAAAAGTTCACCCGGCATCAGATGAAAGCTCACGTCATTGACGGCGTGAATCTCGCCGCCACGGGTACGGAATACGGTCTTCAGGCCCTTGACATCAAGGACGGGCGTGGCCCGATCGGGCATTCAGAACTCCCCGCGTCGTTTCTTAATTATTGTTATTCTTGGTTATTTCAGAATGGCAACCAGAAGTTGCCCTTCCCTCGCCCCGACTGTTCCCGATTTTCAATGACCTATCAATCCCGTTTCGATGCGTGTTTCCAGAAAGGATCACCGGCAGAATGACCGACCGGCGCGTCATTCTGCCAGATATTGACTTGTATTGAACCGGGGAACAGGCTGCCTACAACATCTGGTAAATCGAAAGTGCCCGATATGACCGTGTTGACCCCACGTCAGATCCTCGATCAGCTTGTCAGCTTTCCGACCGTCAGCCGCGACTCCAATCTTGCCCTCGTCGACTGGCTGGAGGGGTATCTGGCCAGCCATGACATCCCGTCGCATCGCCACTGGAACGAAGACCGCAGCAAGGCTGCCCTTTTCGCCCATGCCGGGTCGTGGCAGGCCGGGGCCGTCGTGCTGTCGGGCCATTCCGATGTCGTGCCCATCGACGGGCAGCACTGGACGACCGATCCCTGGACCGTCACCGAACGTGACGGGCGGCTCTATGGGCGGGGCACCTGTGACATGAAGGGCTTTGTGGCGCTGGCCATCTGGGCGCTGGTCGCAGCACAAGGGCGCGGCGTGACGCGGCCGTTGCAACTGGCGCTCAGCTATGACGAAGAGGTCGGCTGCACCGGGGCCCCGCCGATGATCGCCGCGATGCAGGATCTGTTGCCCAAGGGCGACGCGGTGATCGTCGGCGAACCCAGCCGGATGGCGCTGGTCACCGGGCATAAGGGCGGCACCGGCTTTCATGTGCATGTGAAGGGGTTCGAGGTGCATTCCTCGCTGTTGCCCCAGGGCATCAGCGCGATCATGGAAGGTGCGCGGCTGATCGGTTGGGTCAATGACCAGAACGCGGCCATTCAGGCTGCGCCGCCCTCGGTGGTCGCCGCAATGTTCGACCCGCCCTTCACCACGCTGCATGTCGGCATGATCTCGGGCGGCACCGCCCACAACATCACCGCCGCCGACTGCCACTTTGCAATCGAGGCGCGGGTGGTGCCCGATGACGATCTTGAAGGCCGTGCCACAGCGATCGCGGCCGCAGCCAGCCGCCTCGATGCCGCACTGAAGGCCCGGCGACCGGAGGCTGGCGTCGCTCTGCACCGCTTCTTCGACGTGCCGCCGCTGCGCCCCGAACCGGACGGCGCCGCCGAGGCGCTGGTGCGCCGCCTGACCGGCGACAACGCCGCAGGCGTGGTCAGTTATGGTACCGAGGCGGGGCAGTTTCAGGCCGCCGGATATTCCGCCGTCGTCTGCGGCCCCGGCGACATCGCGCAGGCGCATCAGGCCGATGAATATCTGGAACTGAGCGAATTTC
>JAYSYZ010000267.1:0-20532 GCA_043727195.1 Paracoccaceae bacterium | reverse complement strand
CGCGGGCGCGGTCGGCGACGTGCTTTACAACTTCGTCGACAAGGATGGAAAGCTTGTCGATCACCAGGTGAACCAGCGTTCCATCTCGATGTCGCTGGATAGGCTGGTGAAGATCCCCCACCGGATGCTCATTTCCGGCGGCGTGGAAAAAACCGAGATGATCGGTGCGCTGTTACGGGCATCCTTGCCGACAACGCTGATCACGGATCAGGCGACGGCGCAAAGGCTGCTGGCGCTGGAAACTGGCTAACGGCTGATCGGAAGCGCCGCGATTTCCGCCGAAAGGCGGGCGGCATCCCAGGTCAACTGCGCGGCCACGATGGCACCGATTTCTGCAGCGACGGAACCGGTAAGGTGGCCCGAGATTGTAATCGGCGTCCGTCGCAGAACCAGATCGGCCAACGTGCCGACACGCTCGTGCTGCACCAGCGCCAGCAATTCCTCGCGGCTGTAATCGGGCAGCGTTGCGAGCGGAGTATCCCCGTTCGACAGGGTCGGCATCAGCGCATCGGCGAGGGTGCCATAGCGCGACAACAAGGCTTCGATCCTTTGTTGCGGCAGGCCCCATCCGCTGGCGCGCTTTGCGATCCAGTCGGCACGCTGGCCGGATTTGGGATAATTTCGGCCGCCGCCTATCGCCATATCAGTTGTCTCAACGTGGCGTGTGCGGCCCAGAGCGGTTGCAATCTTGCGCGCAACCAGTTCGGAAAAGCTGCGGAATGTCGTCCATTTGCCGCCGATGAGGCACAGGACGGGTGTGCCGACGTCCAGCGCAACTTCGGCAATCGAGTGGTCTCGCGTTACCAGCCCGATGTCGCCGTTTGCGCGCGGCAAGGGGCGCACACCCGAAAAACGATGGCGAATCTGTTCGGGCGTTACGGTGATAGTGGGAAAGATTTCGGCAATGCAGGTGCGCAGATAGTCGGCCTCGTCATCATCGCAGCGCGCAAGGTCCGGGTCCTCGATCCTGACGTCGGTGGCGCCGATCAGCACCCGATCCATGAAGGGATAAACCAGATTGACCCGTCCGTCTGCCGTGCCGAAATAAACCATGTGACCGTTCAGCGCCGCATGAAGCGCTGAATTTTCCACCAAGAGATGCGCGCCCTTCGACCCACCCATCAGGTGGGTCTTTACGCCAAGCTGCGCATTCACCCGGTCGATCCAAGCGCCGCCAGCATTGACGACAAGGCGAGGTTTGACGCGGTGTGTCTGACCCTGATGCAGATAGCTGATCACCCCGCCGGACGTGGCGGTGATCGCGGCATGGTTCAGAGCCTGCGAGGCGGGGTGCAGCGCCTCGCCGTCAAGGACCAATTCCAAACCGAGCCGTTCTGCATGGCTGAGTTGCCCTTCGTAATAAAGGCCCGCAGCAATGACGCCCGGGTCGAGGCCGGCAATGGTGCGGTCCAGTTCTTTCTGACCAAGCATCCGGTGTCTGGGCATGGTGCGGAATTTGCGCCCATAGATATCGTACAGTGTCAGACCCATCGCGGTGATGAACGAACCGCGATCCGACAGCTTTGCCTTGATGCGCAGAAACCGGAGGATGGAGGGCAGAACGCCCCCGAAGCGGCTGCGCAGCGGGACGATGCAGGGCAAGGGCGTTACGTAGTGCGGCGCGTTCGCGAGGAGGCGGTTCCGCTCTTTCACGCTTTCGCGGACGAGGCGAAACCCGCCGGTTTCGAGGTATTTCAGACCGCCATGCATGAGCCGCGACGAACCGGCGGACGCTCCGGCGCAGAAGTCATCACGTTCGATCAGCAAGCAGTCGAAACCTTGGGCGCAAAGGTCGCGGAATGTGCTGCAGCCGTTGATCCCACCGCCCACGATCAGGACATCGACCTGGCGCACCTCATTCATTCAGGATTGCAACCTTGATGGCATCGCCGCTTTCCGCAGCTGCGAAGGCCTCGGCCACTTCGTCCAACGCAAAGCGGTGCGTGACGAACGATTTGACATCGAAGCGCCCGGAGGCAACCAGATCGAAGGCAAGGTCGAAATCGCGGCGCGTGAGGCCGGAGGCGCCGGTCACGGTCAACTCGTTGTAGTGGATCGCGTTCACGTCGATTTCTGCCGTCACGCCCCTGGAAAATCCTGCGAACAGACTGATCCTTCCGCCGAAAGCAGCAAGGTCGGTGGCTTGACGCGCCAGTGCCGGAACACCGATGGCACAGATGACGACATCCGCGCCGCGACCGGCCGTTTCTTCGCGGACACGCGCGACCAGATCTTCGGCAGCGGGGTCAATGACCACGTCGGCGCCGCCCGCACGCGATACCGCATGCCTGCGGACATTGGGATCGGACACGATGATGCGGGACGCGCCGCGCAGACGAGCCAGTCGGATATGCAGCTGTCCGATGGGGCCGGCACCAATGATGACAACCGTGTCGGCGCTCGACAGGCCGACCCGGTTCTGGCCGTTTACGACGCAGGCGAACGGTTCGACCAGCGCAGCCTCGTCATAGGACATGTGTGCGGGCAGATGGCGGACATTTCCCGCACACACGGCCGCCGCAGGTATGCGGATCAGTTCGGCGAAAGCGCCATCAATCTCGTATCCGACATTCTGGCCATTGGCGCACAGGTTTTCCATGCCATGCTTGCAGCGAAAGCAGTGACCGCAGGATATCGCCGGGCAGACTCCGACGCGATCGCCGATGGCCAGCGTCGGGTGGCCCCCGGTGTGGACAATTTCGCCCGAGAACTCGTGCCCCAGGATTGACGGATAGCGGACTCCCGCAGTTTTGCGCCCGCGGAAGATGCGGATGTCCGTCCCGCAGATCGTGGCAGAGCGGACGCGAAGGACGAGGTCGCCCTGTTCCGGCAAGGGATCGGGCATCGGGGCGAGCAGGATGCTGTTGGGTTCGGTCAGGACGGCGGCTTTCACTGTCATACCTTCGCTGGCACATATGTTCTTAAGAACGGTACCTTGTACCGTAGGTAACGCAACTGCAAACAGTAGCGGTGGAATTGCGATCCTTTATGACGCGGGATACGTATAGATGATATTGACACATGCACTTTGTGCTGGCGTGTGGACTGTGCGCCCTAACATCAAGGTGATCCGGACCAGCCGCCGCAGGCTGACGCGGCTCGAGATACGGTCCTGCGTCGTCTGACCGAAGATCGCGGAATTTGGGTCCCGTCATCTCGTCGATGTTTGCCGCGCTGGCGGGTATTCTTTATGCCAGCCGGTCCGACGCCGCAAACCCTGCCGCCGGAGCTGAACCAGACCCTGCAAGGCGTAGCCCGTTTGACGGCGGCGATGTTGCTTGTTGACGGCGACGCGCCCACTATGTTCGGTGAGCCTGAGGGGGAATGTCCGATGATGAATTCACGTGACGATCTGCCACTATCGCTGCGAATGCCATTGCGTGACATTGTCCGCGGTATGACGGGGATTGCCGGCTTAGGCGAGAAGGCGGTGCGGAACGTGCTTACGGTCCTGCCGCAGCCATTTGAAACATCTCTCCGCTCGGCCATCGTGGAACTGGAAGCCGCCGCGACCCGATTTCTGAAAGCCGACATCACACAGGGCGAAATTCGCCGTGCGACCCGGTTCGTCGTGGGCGAGGGGGACGACGCCCATTGCTGTTTGCGCGTCCTGGCGTATGGCTGGGAACAGTTGCAGACTTCCCGTCGGAACACGCCGGAACTGTTCAGCGAGACAATAGCTGCAACCCGCTTGGCGTTTGACAGGAAGACCGGCACCCTCGACACCGGTATCGTACATGCCTGCGGACTTTTTGATGTTCTGCGCAGGTCCGGCGCAATCGGACTTCCGCCCGGACTGCCGGTGCAGCGCAGTGCGGCAGAGCAGGCGGAAGTCGACGTCAACCTGTTCGCGGTGATGCTTTGGTTGCTTGCGGTGCGCCCCGAAACCCTTGTCGCAGACCAAAGCCTGCTGGAACTATCGGCCGTTCTGACAGAGGTGCATCGGACCGCAGTTATAAGTGCGATCGGCAATGCGGAGGCGCTTGCCTTTCAATTTGCCGGCCTTTCCGAACAACTCTAAGGCATCGCTATGACCCATGATCTTGGCCTGTCGGGCGCACATCAGCCCCTTCACAAATCCGCACAGCGGTTAAGATGGTTCGTCGGCGCCTTTGAAGCACAGATGGTCAGAACCTCGTCCGAAACCGGCAACCGGTACGGCGTAGATCAGGCCGCCTTGGGCGGAGTTTTTGCGGACTGGTTGAAATCCTTCAACGCCCAGAAACCAGACGACAGCGCGGACAATCCCGCCTACGTCGGATTTGCAGCCGGGCTCATGCTGCGAACGCTTATCAGGAGAGCCCCTGTCAGGGTGATTTCCGAACCGGTTGGGGCGGATAAAACCAACCCTGCCTATTTCTGGCCCGAAGGCTATCTCTATGTCGCTTTTTGCCTGAACGTCCGGGAGATGGTGTTGGAGAAGGATTTCAACGGACGCCAGAAACCCGGCAACGATCTGACGGACACCCGCACCTGGTGGAGTTTCAAGGAAAACGTCGGGCAGGATGCGGCGCTTGCGATTGCCTTCCTGGACCTTTTCGCGGGCGACAAACCGGAATGGTCCACGCCCGAGCTGTTCCGTTCAGGTCGTGCCCGAGAGATTGCAAAGCGATTTTACCGACATGAAACGCGAGAACAGCTTGACTGATCCTCATGAAAATCGGCGTCGTCTGCTGACGGTCGGCAGCCCGGATCCATCCGCTCTGGTGAGCGCGATTATCGTCGCGGCTGGCCGTGGCCACCGCTTTGGCAGCGAATTGCCGAAGCAGTACGTTCCCTTGGCCGGTGCTACCGCATTCCGGCGGTCGGTCAGCGCCTTTCTCGAGGTTGCCCGCATCGGTCTGGTCTGTGCGGTGATCCATCCGGACGACGCCGATCTGTGCAGCGAGTCACTTGCCGGCCTTGACGATCCAAGGCTATTGACCCCGGTGCACGGCGGCACGACGCGGGCCAGTTCAGTCCGGCTTGGCCTCGAATCCCTGGCGTGCCATGCGCCCGGATTGGTTCTGATCCATGACGCGGCCCGGCCGTTTGTGCCCTGCCGCGTCATCGAGGATGTCATCGATGCCCTGCAGGATGCCGACGGAGCCTGTGCCGCCCTGCCGATTGTCGATGCACTGTGGAAAACGGACGACGGGCGTGCGCAGTCGCCGGTTGCGCGGGATGGCCTCTGGCGCGCGCAGACCCCGCAAGGATTTCACTTCGACCGCATCCTCTCGGCGCACCGCGCCTCTGACGGCAGCGCCGCCGATGACGTCGCCGTGGCCCGCGAGCATGGCCTGATCGTCAAGCTGGTGATGGGATCGGAGCGAAATTACAAGATTACCCTGCCCAGTGATCTGGACCGCGCTCTTGGCGATATCGAAGCAACTGTTGACGTACCGTCGCGGCGAAGCGCCGCCCGCGCTGCGGTTTGACCCCTGGAAAAAGCGACTTCACGAATAGCCAAGCAAAAGTACGAAACGACAGATTCGGTCGGCTAAACTATCGAAAAAAAATACGTTGACAGCTTTTTCGTAGAACATAGTATAAGCCAAAGATACATAAGTTCAGACGCTGCGGAGACCTTGTCGTTGGGGCAAGTGGCGAATTGAACAGTAATTTTTCATGGGAGGATGAACAGAATGACACTTCGCTTGGGAGGGATGTCCCGCCGCTCGTTTCTGCGCACGGGGGTTGCATTGGGTGCTGCCACGAGCGCACTTGGAGTAAAGTCGCCAGCATTGGCACAAGACGGCCTGCCTGACATTCAGACAACGCTCGACAGCATTTCGGTGGAACAATATGTCCGCGAGGATTATCGCAAGCTTTACAACATGTCCAACGAGCCGCTTTGGGATCCGGCAAAAGACTGGATACGTAACGTCGATTGGGAAAAGGTCCGTTCCGAACTTGCCGGAACCACCGTGCGTTTCGCCATCGGCGCGGCCGACCAGGAATCAGCGGCCGACGGTTTGAAGCCGTTCGAGGCGCTGTCTGGCATCAAGGTCGAACTGGTTCCCATTCCGGACGACAGCATCTACGACAAGGCCGTGTCGGAATTCATTTCGGGCAATGCGTCGTTCGATGCGCTTCAGTTCTTCTCGGCCTGGCTGGGCGACTTTGCTGCCCCCGGGTTCCTGGCGCCGCTGGACGAGTACGCCGCCAAGTGGGCGCTGCCTTTGGATGATCTGTACGACACCTATCGGCTGAATTACGGCTATTTCGGTGGCAAGCTGGTCGGCATCCCGTTTGACTGCGATATTCAGATGGTTCACCTGCGCAAGTCTGTGATGGAAAAGGTGCTGGGCGGGCCGATTGACCTTGCAAATTCGGTGCCGACTTATGACGAACTGGTCCGTATCACGGCCGAGGCCAACAAGCTTGGCGGCGGCGTGGCGGGTATCGGCCTTCTGGGCGCGCGCGGCTTCTGGTCGACCTATTCATGGGAACACATCGCGGCCCAGGCCGGGATGCAGCTTTTCGATGCAAGCTGGATGCCAACGCTGAACACAGACGCCGGGCTTGTTGGTCTTGAGACCTTGCTGGCATTGTCGAAGAACGCCATCGAAGGTGTTTCGGGTGCAGGCTGGGGCGAGAATCGCGCTGCGTGGCTGGGTGGTCAGGTTGCGGCGAACATCAGTTGGCAGGACAGCGGGACCCAAGCCATGCGCCCGGACCAAAGCCAGATCGTCGACGACTTTGTGACCATCTATGAGCCCCGCATCGCCGGTGGCGTATTCGCGCCGCCAAATATTGCAGGCTCGACTTCGGTGGTCACCGCTACCAGCCAGAACCCGGAAGGCGCATTCCTGATGCTGGCGTTCCTGACCACCTCGTCGATCATGGCGATGAACGAAGCCAACGCCAACGGTGTGGCGCCAGGCTATCGTTCGGTTCTGTCGAACGACAGGCTGCGGGCCGTGTCTCAGCCCATGAAGGTATGGGCCGACAGCCTTGACCACGCTTGGTGCAGCCCGCGCCTGCCCGGCATGTTCGAAATGGAACAGGCGCTTGGCAACGAAATCAACCGGGCTATGACTGGTCAGATCAGCGCCAAGGAAGCGCTGGACAATGGTCAGGCTGCATGGGTCGCCATCATGCAGAAAAACGGCTTCAAGGATGGGGCAGGTCCGGTAACCTATGCCGATGTCGCGCCCGGCCTCTATGTGGGTGGCGGCAAAGCTCTCCCCTTCTGATCTGATGGAAACTGGCACCCCCTCTGTACGGGCGGAGGGGGTGGCGAAAGCCACCCCCGGCCGGCCGAACGCTGCACCACGCCGAAGCCCCGCCCTCCGCAAGGCATTTCCGTACCTGCTGTTGGCTCCAGCCCTGTGTTATCTTCTTGTAATCACGCTTTATCCGGGCTTGTTTGCTGTCTATCAAAGCCTTTTTGTTGTAAAGTTTCTGTCCTGGACCTGGACAGGCTTTGGCAACTATTCGGCAATTCTGCAAGACCGGGAATTCTGGGCCGCGCTCGGCAATACCGCGCTGATCGGGGCTATTTCGCTGACGCTGCAAACCACAATTGCGCTGGCAATAGCCTACTTCGCCTATCGCGACCCCTTTATCCGCGGCTGGCGCATCGTCTATCTGATGCCGATGCTGTTCATGCCGTCCGCTGTCGCCTTCATCTGGAAGCTTGCTTTCAATGACGGGCGCGTCATCTCGGATTTGCTGGGCCGGCTGGGTCTGATCGAGGGTAATGTCGACTGGCTGGGCAGCATCTGGTTGTCGCGCATGACGCTGATCGTGGCCGATGTCTGGCAGTGGACCCCGTTCCTGTTCATCATCTTCGTGGCGGCCCTGCAGAGCCAGGACCAGGAAATCGAAGAAGCGGCGCGCCTTGATGGCGCCAGTTGGCCACGGATATTCTGGAATATCTCGCTGCCTATGATGCGTCCGGTCATTGTTGTAGCCGTTACGCTGCGCGGCATCGACATCACCACCATGTTCACCAACGTATTCGTCATGACGCAGGGCACCCCTGGGGGCGCTACCGAAACGATGAGTTACTTCATATACCGGCAGGGGTTTCGCATGTTCAATTTTGGATACGCCTCGGCAGCCTCTGTGCTGATGCTCGTCTTGACTGTGGTCATCGCGCAAACTGTCGTCAAACGCGCCTTCCATTCCGGGAAGTCATGAATGGCTAAACGCTTTAGAAAGAGCGGGGAAAACCTCGTATTGCGCTACGTCATCCTTGGTGGCTGGGCGCTGGTTTGCCTGCTTCCGATCCTGTGGTTCCTGTCCATCGGGTTTCGCCCCCGAACCGAGGTGGTGACACCGGAGCCAATATACTTTCCCACATTCTCACTGGACGCCTGGCGTCTTCTGATGAGCGACTGGCCCATCGCCCAGTACCTTCGCAACTCTGTCATCGCGGTGGCCGGGTCGGTAATAATCGACCTTGTACTGGCGATTCCGGCGGCCTTTGCGCTGGCGCGGTACGAATTCAAGGGGAGGGAGGATATCGGGTTCTACATCCTGTCGACCCGAATGATGGCCCCCGCAATCGTGGCCGTGCCGATCTTCTTTTTGTTCAAGACACTTGGTCTTCTGGATACGGTCTGGGCGCTGATGCTGATCTATGCCGCGATCAACCTCAGCCTCGTTACGTGGATAATCCGAAGCTATATGCTCGACATCCCGAAAGAACTTGAGGATGCAGCCAGGACCGATGGGGCAGGGGATCTGACCATCCTGCGTGAAATCATCATTCCGGCCTGCCTGCCCGGTATCATCACCGCTGCCGTGATCGCGGCGATCTTTGCGATCAACGAATTCCTGTTCACGCTGCTGATCGCCTCGACCTCGAATGCTTATACCATGTCCGTCGCACTCGCCAATTTTACCGGCGGCTCCGACGGCATCATCTACAACGCAATCGCTCTTGTCTCGTTCATCGCCTTTGTGCCGATCCTGATCCTCGTGATCCTGATCCAGAAGCACCTGTCGCGCGGTTTGACGATGGGCGCAGTGAAAGGCTGACACATGGCTTCGATTCACCTGCAAAACATCGCCAAACGCTATGGTGCCTTTGTCGGCGTGCAGGATATGTCGCTTGAAATTGCGGACGAGGAGTTTTTGGTTCTGCTCGGCCCGTCGGGCTGCGGCAAGACGACGACCATGCGGATGATCGCCGGGCTTGAAGAGCCGACCGAAGGCAAGATCGTGATCGGCGGCGAGGTGGTAAATGACATCGACGCCCGCGACCGCGATGTTGCGATGGTGTTTCAGGGCTATGCGCTTTACCCCAACATGTCGATCTACGAAAACATCCGCTTCCCCCTGCGGATGCGGGGGATTCCCGCGTCAGAGCATGACGCGCGCATTCGCAAGGCGGCGGACATGGTTGAACTCGGCTCCTTCCTCGACCGCAAGCCCGGGGCACTGTCGGGGGGGCAACGGCAGCGTGCTGCGCTGGCCCGCGCCGTTGTTCGCCAGCCACAGGTTTTTCTGATGGACGAACCCCTTTCCAACCTGGACGCAAAGCTGCGCCAGTCGATGCGGGTTCAGATCAAGCACCTGCAGCGGCAGCTTAAGGTAACGACGGTCTATGTCACCCATGACCAGATCGAGGCGATGACCTTGGCCGACCGCATCGTCATCATGAACAAAGGTGCGATCCAACAGGTCGGTACCCCGGACGATATATATTCCGACCCTGCGAATACCTTTGTTGCGGGCTTTATCGGCAGCCCCCCTATGAACCTGATTGAAGGCACCGCCGATAACGGGACATTCACCGCCTCTGGGGTGTCGGTCAGCTGTCCGGACTACGTGCGCGGCAAGGTCACGCTTGGCGTGCGCCCCGAAGATTGCAGCGTTGGAGGTCACGGTCTTGACGGTATGGTCTACGGGGTCGAGCCGACCGGCGATGTGACCTACCTGACAGTTTTGGCCGGAACAAAGAAGATCGAAGTCAAGGCTGCGCGCGACTATCGGTCTGACATTGACGTTCCAATCAGTGTGACCTTCGATCCCGCCCATCTTTATTTCTTTGACGAAGAGGGACAGCGCATCCGGGGGGCCTAGGGTGAGGACGGTTTGCCGCTGCCAGCACGCAAAGCAAACCGTCAGCTTGGCCAGACCCGCATGGCGATGAGAAGCAGAGCGGACGCCGCCATTGCCACGCCAACCGGGACGTGTCGGCGAAGGCGCACGCTTTCCCAGCCGAGGTTGCGAAAGACCGGGGCGGTTTGAAGGACAAGCGCGAAGAGGCAGACAAAAACCAGCGCCACGGCGAAAAACCGCAGGTACATCACCACATCGGGCGGTGGGATGAAGAGCAAGACGACGGGCATCATCTTGACGTCGCCGCCGCCGATCAGGCGCAGCGCGAAGAGGGTAAATCCGATGGCAAAGGTGATGCCGGCGGCGATCAGTCGCGGGTAAAGCTCGGGCCAGTCAAGCGTGAAGGGGGCCGCGGCGACGAACAGGCCAAGCGCCAGAAGGACGTGGGTGTTCGGAATTTTGAGGAAGCGCAGATCGCTGATCGCGCTAGCCACAAGGACGGGTGTCAGGGCCAGGAGAAGCAGGACAGCAGGCTCGCTCACGCCAGACGCACCGGGTACGGCGTGCTGAAGGGCGTGCCCGACGTCAGGCGGTAGATGAGTTCGCTGAGGTTGGATGAACAGGTCTTGGCGTAGAGGTTGCCGAGGTGGGTGCGCAAAGTGGATTCCCGGATGCACAGTTCCGCCTTCACGTGGTCGACCGACAGGCCGCGGCTGAGCATGAGGCAGACGCGGTATTCGGCGCGGCTAAGTCCTGCGGGGTTTTCTATGCTGAGGATCGGCGCATGGCTGGTTGTGAGCGGGGTTGGTGCGTGACGCAGGAGGGCTTCGGTGAACAGCCCCTGTGCGCGGTTTTGCCAGGTTCGCGCCAGGATCGGACCGAGGGAGTTCAGGATCATCTGCTGGTGTCCGCGCAGCAAATCGTCGAAATGTACTTCGATCGTGTCGATGAAGCGGGCGTTGGATTCCAGCGGGATGACCACAAGCTCGCGTAGCTGGCGGGCGGCGTGGAACTCGGCCAGAGCCGATGTTCTGTCGTCTTCGACCATCGAGCGAAACCAGAGGCTGCCTGGGCGTGCGGCGTCGAAATAGGGCGCCATCAGCGACTTGGCAAAACCGCAGTCCAGACGCCCGCCGCGGACATCTCGTGCTGCCCTGTCGGACGCAACGGTGCGCCCTGCGGTGGTCGCGCCACGGGCGTAGCGCACGACGGCAACTATTTCGGCCCCAAGGCCGCTGACGAGCATTTGGAGGCTTTTCAACAGCGGATCGCGGCCATGCAGGCATTCGCACCACTGCGCGACTGCGCCAATCATTCCCGTTTCCGCGACGTGAATGCTTCCAGAACCCTCGGACAGTGAGTTACCGAACGTGATCATGACTTACTCGCACAGTTTAAAAATAGCCTCTTGCTGGGCAGAGGTCGCGAGCCTGTTTGATTAAATTAGCTCAGTATCCAACACCCAATAAATTTGATGGTAATCAGACAAAAACGAGCTGTCCATCGACGATTGCTACTTGCGCCCGGGCTGGCAGGGCTGCGTTGCAACGCTTGGCTAATGCCACGATTTTTTCCATCGTCTTGCCGGATTGCGCAACAGTCTGTGGCGGTTGCCTCACTGCGCGAGCTCAGAAGTTCCGTAAATACCGAATCACCACCGGGCCGATTGTCATCATGACCAGCGCCGGCAGCATCAGGGACGCCATGACGCCGGACATTTTGACGGGCAGCTTGTTGGCCATTTCCTGGGCCCGCAACTCGCGTGTCTGGCGCAGTTCCTCGGAGTAGGTCGTCATTGCCTGTGCCATGCTGGTACCGAACTTCATCGACTGGTAGACGACGTTGGCAAAGGAGCGGACCGTTTCCAGCCCGACACGGTCGGCCATGTCGCGCAATGCCGCCTCGCGCGGTCGGCCGGCCTGCACCTGATACTGAACGGTAAGGAATTCGTGGGCAATTTCGGGCGAGGCGTTCTTCAGTTCGTTGCCGACGCGGGTCATGGCGGCATCAAAGCCTATGCCGGCTTCGATCGAGATCTGGATAAGGTCCAGCGCGTTTGGAAAGCTTTCCTCGATGCGTAGCTTGCGCGCCTTGACCCGCCCGTTCAGCCAGTATGACGGACCAAAATACCCGACCCAGATCAGGACCGACAAGATCTGATAGGTGCCAAGCGTGCCCAGCCCAGCAAGCCTTCCCGCGAAAGCAGCGGGCAGCGGCGGTTCGGGCAGACGCGACAGAAAGAGCAGGATCAGAAACAGCGCCGGAAGCCCGATGCCAAAACCGACCCGCAGCAGGGTGTAGATCTGCAGTGCATTTGGCGAGGTCATGCCAGCCTGCGCCAGCTTGCGTTGAAGGGTGTTGCGTTCGAGCTTTTCTCCCGGCACGAAAGCCTTCATCAGCGCGCCCGGCCCTTTCTCGGCGGGGATCAGGAATTGCCGGTCCTGGCGGGCGCTGCGGCGGGCACCCGAGATGGCTGCGATGCGGGCCACTGCGGGATCGGGCCGCCTTAAGGCTGCATAGACACCCAACAACAGCAGCAGGACGCTGAGGCCAACGCCCACCGCGAGCAGCGTCTCGACCGGGAGGCCGAGGCGCAGCGAAAGGAGCTGGAGGTAATCGAGCATAACGGTCTCCGATCAGACGTGGAAATTGACCAGGCGGTGAAGAATGACAGCGTTCAGAACTGTCAGCAGAACGATGGCACTGGCCAGTGGGATGAACAGCGGGTCATCATAGACCCCGCCGTAATAGGTTGGTGAAGATATCGAGGTGAAGACGAACATCAGGACCGGGATCACCGAAAGGAAGGCTGCAGAGGCGCGGCCTTCGGAGGAAATCGCCCGGATCTTGCGGCGCATCATGATCCGCCCCCGGATCACCTTGGCGAGGAGTTCGACGACGCGCGACAGGTCGCTGCCGGTGCCGTGCTGGATGCCGATGCTGGCAGAGAGGTAATACACGTCTTCGAGGCCGACGCGTTCGGCAAAGTCCTGGAAAGCTTCGGGAAGATCGTCGCCGTAGTTGACCTGATCGTAAATGATGCCGAACTCGCTGCCGATCGGGTCGGCCATTTCTTGCGCCACCGCGCCGATCGAAGAATTGAGCGGATGGCCGACACGAAGGCCGCGCGCCATCAGTTCGAGAGCATCGGGCAACTGCGCGATCAGTGCTTTCGTCTGACGGGCGGCGAGGATGCGCAACGTCATGATGGGGATGCCGAAGCCCGTCGCCATAGCCGCAAGGGCGGCGAGCGGGATCGGTATGGGCGTGAGCAGCAAGACCGCCATAACAGCCACCGCAGCCAGCGCGCAAAGGCCGAGGAACGCCCCCGGTGCAAGCGTAAGACCGGACGGGCGCAGCATAGCGGCGAGCCTGCGCATGAAGGCGGGTTGGCCGGTCTGATCTTCGGACGAGGGTGGCTTGAGAAGCGATAACCGCTCTTCGATCGTGCGGCCTTCGCGGATCATGCGCAAGCGGCGTGATCGGATTTCGCCAGTCGTTTCGCGGTTGCTGAGAAGCGAGCTGAGCGCAGTGAAAGCGAGAAGAACGCCAAGCGCCATGCCACAATAAACCAGCAGCATGACATTCTGTTCGGTCAGAAAGGCGGAGAGCACGGACACGGTGTCAGCCCCTTTTCGAGATGAAATCGGCGGAGTCGAAGTTTACGCCGGCAGCGGCGAGAACTTCGGCACACTGCGGGCGGATGCCGGTGGCCACGAATTCCCCGAGGATGGTGCCGTCGTCGGTGCGGCCAAGGCGGCGGAACACGAAGATGTCCTGCATGGTGATGACCGAGCCTTCGAGACCGGTGATTTCGCTGATGCTGAGCAGCCGACGCGAGCCGTCGGACAGGCGGGCGACCTGAAGCACGATCTGAATGCCGGAAGCCACCTGCGCGCGCACCGCAGAGAGCGGCAGGTCGAGGCCGATCATGGTGACCATCTGCTCTACCCGACCCAGGGCATCACGGGCGGAGTTGGCGTGGACCGTGGTCATCGAGCCGTCATGGCCGGTGTTCATGGCCTGAAGCATGTCAAACGCCTCGGCACCACGCACCTCGCCGACGATGATGCGGTCGGGGCGCATCCGCAGCGCGTTGCGCACCAGATCGCGCTGGATCACGGCGCCCTGGCCGTTCGGATTTGGCGGACGGGTCTCAAGGCGCACCACATGGGCCTGCTGCAATTGGAGTTCCGCCGCATCTTCGATGGTGACAATGCGCGAGCGGTCGTCGATCGCGGCAGAGATTGCGTTCAGAAGCGTCGTCTTGCCCGAGCCGGTGCCGCCCGAGATCAGGATATTCATCCGCGCCTCGACCAACGCCCTGAGGAAGCGTGCGGCCGGTTCGGTGATCGTGCCAAGCTCCACCATGCGGGCCAGCGTCAGGGGGTTGCGCGAGAATTTGCGGATGGAAAGGCTGGGGCCGTCAATGGCGCAGGGGCGGATGATCGCGTTGACCCGACTGCCGTCTTCGAGGCGGGCGTCGACCCAGGGGCTGCTTTCATCAACCCGGCGGCCGACGCGCGAGACGATCTTTTCGATGATCCGCAGAAGGTGGCGTTCGTCACGGAAACGGGCGCGGGCGCGTTCGAGAATGCCGTTGCGTTCGACGAAGACGTTTCTGTGGCCATTTACCAGGATGTCGTTGACGGTTGGGTCTGCGAGCAGGGGTTCCAGCGGGCCAAGGCCGAGAACTTCGTCCATCAGTTCGCCGACGAGCTTGCGGAATTCCTCGGCCCGGAGCGGTTTTCCGCCGTCACGCAATTCGTCGTTCACGAGAGCCGACACTTCGCGGCGCAGCTCTTCGGGTTCGACCTTGTCGATGGCGGCAAGGTTGAGACGTTCCAGAAGCACCTCGTGCAACCGGCTTTTCAGCTCGAGCGATTCCAGAAGCTCCGGGTCTTCGGGCATGATGATGGCGGGCAACAGGGGTTGCGAGGGCTTGACCGCGACGAAGGGAATAACCTCGTCGCCTCTGGCGCCACGCCGGGTCAAATCTATGAAATCCTTGAACATGATCTATCTTTCTCGCCGATCAACCTTGAGGTTTTTGAGGTCAGATTTTTTCTCCACTGCCAAGAGAAGACGCGCAGAGATCCGCGCTATTTCCTTGTTCAGCGCAGAGCCGGACGCTGTCTGTGACAGCGGGCGGCCCCGATCCATCGCTTCCTGGGCATTTTTCGCATCCGGTGGCAGCCAGTGCCGGAATTCTGTTTCAAGCGCCTTGGACGCTTCGGTGTGGCGGCGCGATTTCAGGAGCGGCTTTTTTTCCTGACCAACGACAACTTCGATCTTGAGCGACTGGTTCTGGTCCTTGAAAAAGTCGATCAGCCGCCGGGTCTGCTGCACGAACGGAACCGAGGTACCGCTGACGATCAGCACATGGCTGGCGGCCTCAAGCACCGGGGTCAGCCAATCGACCATCGCATGCGGCAGGTCGACAATGACGAAATCGTAGCTTTGCTGAAGCCGGTAGATCAGGGCGCGAATCTGGTCGGGATGTAACGCGTTCAACGGCATGAAGCCTTCGGGAGCGGCGATCACGGCAAGGCCTGAGGGTGTCTTTACGATTGCCTGTTCCAGAAACACGCTGTCCGGATCAATCTTGTCCCGCGCGAGGCTGTAAAGCGTGTCGTTCGGCTGAAGATCGAGAAAGCCCGCGACGGCACCGAACTGAAGGTCGAGGTCGACCAGCACCACCTTGCGCGTCTCGGATTTACGGAAACGCTTCTTCTGGCCGACAAGATGGTCGGCAAGGTTGACGGCGAGGGTGGTGGCACCGATGCCGCCCCGCGCCTTGGAAACAGCGATGACCTTACCTTCGCGCAGATCAGGGTTGGTCAGTGTCAGGCGCCGCGGCATCGCCAGGCGGCCAAGGATCCGGCCAAGTTCGGCATCGGCGACAGTGTCGGGAACAATCTCGGTGGCGCCAACCTGAAGCAGGCTATGGGCCACGCCGAAGGGAACGGTGCTGTCGCTGATCGCAAGGATTCGGGCCGCGCCGCCGTTTTTGGCGATGCCTTTCAACGCTTCGATATCGCCGGCGGAGTTTGTGGTTGCCTGAAAGATGATGAGTTCAGAGGTCTTTGCGAGTTCGGAAGCGCGACCGTTCATCGTGGACAGCGTGGCGTTGCATTGCTGCAGCGCAAAGCCCGGTTGCATCCTGACGATAGCGCCGATGCGTTCGCTGAACGCGCGGTCCTCTGAAATCAGGACGATATCCTTGTCGGTCTGTCCCATCTTGCCTTCCAAAATCCTGATGCAGCCTAGCCGTTGTTGCCTTGGGCCAGGTCTTCACCCGGCATCGATACGCTCATTCCCGGCAGTGTGATCGCCGAGCCTACCGTTCCGCCCGGTGTGGCGCCTGCGACGGCAGCCAGGGCCGAAAGCGGTGTCACGAATTCGAAGGTCACGTTTTGCAGTTGCACGGTCACGATTGGCACATAGGGACCACCGAGAAAGCCCATGCGGGGATCGTAAGTGTAGGTGAACCGCAGGTTGGCGATGGTCGCCGTTCCTGGCAGGGTGTTGCGCACCTGGGCCCATACCTCGTCGTCGGTAAGTTCCCAAAGCTCGGTGCCGCCGGCTGCGCCCGGGCAAGTAAATATGCCGGAATTGGCGCAAAACGGCCCGCCTGCGGCACCGCAGCTGGTGCCATAATCCGCCGATACGGGAGCCGAGGCGTGACGGGTGATGACGTCCGGCACACCGCGGCACGCGGCGGGGCGCACTGCAGCGATGCGGGCCGCCGCCTGCATTGCGCGTTCCGAGGTGACGAGGTGATAGGCCAAGCGGCCAAAGTCGATCAGGCCGAAGAAGATCAACAGGAACAGGCTGATAACCAGCGAAAACTCGACCAGCGTCGCACCGGTTTCGTCGCGGAAAAAATCGGCGGGGCGACGGTCGGTCATGATCCGTACACCCTGCTCTGGTCGGAGACGCTGGTTTCCAACGTGGGGCGGCTGCCGCCAACAAGGGTGAAAAGGCCGGCAAAGGGGAAGGTGATCTGGACGTCGGCCTCGACAGTCACAACGGGTGCCTCGCCCGATCGGTAGGCACCTGTGAAGCATTCAAGCGTCGAGGTAACTTCTGTCACGGTGACGCCGCTGGGGAAGATCGCGCTGCCATCGTTCGAAGTACGCACGAAGGCAGCGAGGGTGGCGTCAAAGATTGTGACCGCAGTCGGAGTGTCGCAGATGTTGCGGTCGGTGACCCGTGCAAGGAACCGCGAGGCATCGCGCACGCCGGAGACGACAGTCTGGTAGGACCACATCATCCGGCCGCCCTCGATGATAACGGCGAAGATCAGCAGCATCAGCGGCAGGACGAGCGCGAATTCAACGAGTTGCGCGCCGGAAGGATCGCGGGCAAAGCGGCGCAGCGAGAGGGTGAAGCGGTGAAGGAGGTGCTGCATGCCGGTCACCGATACAACTGCACGACATCGCGGACGATGCCGCCGGTGCCTACCGCGCCGGTCCCGATTTCGCTGGCCGATCCGACAACCTCGCCCCAGATGTTGTTGTCGGCGTCAACCGGCTCGGTCAGGAAGATCTTGAAGAATTCCCGCACCGGCACATTGTTCGCAGCACCCCGAATGGCGTTTTCCTCACAATCAATGCCGGCGACGGTGATGATGCGCCGGTCGGGAGACGCCGCGGGTGCCCCCGAACAGGTTTTAAGTCCGGTTTCCCGGCGTCCGGTGAGAATGTTGCCAGAACCAGCGCGCGCGATCTCGGCGAGGTAATACTGGTAGCGCGTCAGCGCGGTCGAGTGGGGGTCAATCGCACCGTAGTTCCTGCTGACATAGGCGGACCGTGACCAATCGCCGTCGCCGAAACGCGTGCAACTGCCCGTGTTGAAGCAGGTATCACGTGGCAGGGCGACGGTGTCGGGCGATACGGTCGGGTTGTTGGCGACGCAAGTGCCGCTGCCATTGGGGATCAAGCCCTTGATCACGTTTGGGGCGGGCGCATAGCTTGGGTTGTTGCGGTAGCGGGGGTTGCCCATGCTTTGGTTGTAAATGTCGAAACGCACATTGAAGATCGAGTTTTCCAGCCCGTTTTTCTGACCCGGCTCTACGTCCACCCCGCGCTGGTCGAAGCATTGGGTGATGTGGTCGACCGCACCGATCAGGCAGCGCAGCAGAGGGGCGCCACCACCGGTGATGCTGCCGCAGGGTCCGCTAAGATCGACCTCCAGCCCGCGCGGATCGAGAAAACCGAAATCGCCCGGAGTCCAGGCCGCACCCGAGCCGCCCGCACGCAGCCGGATCATGTCGCCGATGTGATCTTCGGCACGGTAGTCGGCGCTGGGCAGGCAGAACATCATCGGCTGCACGTCGCAAGCGAGGATCGACAGGCCGGCGACGGCGGTGGCGCCGAGCGTGAAATCGCGGTTCGGACGGTCGGTCAGCGAGGCGAAGGCGGCGCCGAAGGTGCTTTCGACCACGGTTGGCGTCACCGAAACGAGGACATAGGCGGCGTCTTCGGGGTCGGTCGTTTCGTCAGACATCGCAGTCTGGTCGCTGACGGGCAGGGAGCGATAGAAAGTCAGTGAGTAGCTGACATCGCCCTGAAGCGCGCGGTCGGTGTTGCCGAAGCTTTGGGTGTCGAAGATCAGCGCGGCGGCGGCGGTGGCGCGGGTGATGGAATCGTCGCTGCCGTCAAGCTCGCCCGCTGCGGCGAGGGCCACGCTGTCGGCGAAGGATTGCAATTCCGAGCGGGTGATGCTGGCGCGGCCGAGGTCGAAGGACAGGGCGACAACGCCGAGGACCACCCCCAGCACCACGGCCCAGAAGACGAGGATGGTGCCGCGCTCGTCATGCGCGAAGTTCGGTTTCGGTTGCTGTCTCATGTGTTGCCCCCACGCTGTCCCAGCCTCAGCGCACTTCGTCTTCGGTGGCTTCGATGCCGCGACGGACGACGACCGTGCGGACGGTAACCTCGGCGGGAATGGCAGCATCTTCCGGCTCGGGTTCGCGCAGGACGTCGCGCAGGCTGATCGATTCCAAGATCTGTTCGTCCTCATTCTCGATGGTGCGGAGGGTCAGGCTAAGGGTGCCGGCTTTTTGCGCGAGGGCGAGTTTCTGGCTGTCCTGGGCGGTCACTTCCAGCGTCACGGTGCGGGCGATGCCGGGTTTTTCCTGGTCGGCGTTGGCTTCCTGATCGACGCCGATGACGCGCACGTTCTGGATAATGGTCACGGTCTTCATGTCCGCGTCCCGACCGTGAGTGAGGATCACATCCACCTTGTCGCCGGGAGTGACGAAGCCTCCGACACCGGTTTCGGCGGTGACTTTGATCGCGATGGCGCGCCGGTTTGGCCCCAGCGACTGCACGATGGTGACCTTTTCACCGAAGTTCGACACCTTGGAGGCGAGGACCAGTTCGCCCTTGGCGATGGCCATGCGCGCGCGACGTTGGCCGGTGCCCGTTTCGGGCTGGAAGGCGGCCAGTTCGGAAAAGCTGCCGGGCGGCAGGGCCGATCTGGGCCAGTCGATCGTTTCCAGCTTTCCGGCGTCGATGATTTTACCAAAGGCAATGTCCTGCGTGGCGATCACCACCTTGACCAGTTCGTTGTTGCAGGTTTCGGCCTCAACCCTGGCGTATTTAGCTTCGAGGAAATCGCGCGCCATGTAGGCAGAGCCGCCTGCGACGGCGAGGCCGGCCGCAAAGGTGAGGAGGGATGTAACCCGCATTTGTGATGTCCTTGGACGCTTATGCCGCCTTTCGAATGCAGCATAAAAGGGGGTCGGAAAGACCACCGGCGCTGAGCGTCGGTGGTCAAGAAAGCACGATCAGGGGGCGGCGTCGTTGCCTTGTAGGATACCGCTCGCCTGCACGAGTTCTGCGTCCACGTCATCAGCCAACAAGCCAAGGGTGGATGCCCCCACGGCTACAGCCAGGGTCAGCGCGATGCCGTATTCGACGAGGGTCACACCCTTTTCGTCTTTCATCAGGCGGGCGAAGGTATTCTTCAGGAAATTGGTCATGTTACACTCCACTTGGTTGATCTCGTAGATTTGCGTTCCGTCCTGGCGCCCAGCCGCTGCAAGCAGTTCAGCCCCATTAACGACATGTTAAGGCCACGACGCGCCGGGCCGCATCCTTCAGGATGGGGATTATTGCACGCTCCGGATGTAAATTTGGTCAGAGACGGGCGTATTTGCGGCTGAATTGGGGCAGCGCTTGGCGGATCTCGCCCAATTGTGGCGGCGCGATTCGGGTGGTTGCCCAGTGCTGCGGGAACGGTCCAAGGACTGTGCTCCCTCAATGTCCTCCGATCACGAATTCGGCGCAGCGGTCGCCCAGCATCATGGCCGGGGCATTGGTGTTACCGGCGCTGATATCGGGGACGGCGGACGTGTCGGCCACCCGGAGGCCCTGGATGCCGCGCACGCGCAGGCGCGAATCCAGCGCCGCCATCGGATCGCCGTCAGCACCCATGCGGGCGGTGGAGGCTGGCTGGTAGTTGGTTTTCACGCAGCACCTGCACTGGGCCGCGAGGGCGGCGTGGTCAAGCCGGGTCGGGTCGGGG
>JAYSYZ010000266.1:0-7288 GCA_043727195.1 Paracoccaceae bacterium | reverse complement strand
CGGCATGATCTTGCATCGGGCGCATCACTTTTTCCGCCCGCGCTGCAAGAAAGCCTGTGCAGTGATCAGCAGGATCAACGACAGCGCCATCACCATGGTACCTATGGCGTTGATCTCGGGCGTGACGCCCCGGCGGATCGACGAGAACACGTAGATCGGCAGGGTGGTGTTGGATCCGGCAACAAAGAAGGCGATGATGAAATCATCGAAGCTGAAGGTGAAGCTGAGCAGAAAGCCCGCAAGGATGCCCGGCAGGATCAGCGGCAGGGTGATCTGGCGGAAGGTGGCAAGGGGTGTGGCGTAAAGGTCTGCCGAAGCCTCGGTAAAGCTGCGGTCCATGCCGGACATCCGCGCCCGAACGATGATGATGACCAAGGCCATGTTGAACAGGCTGTGCGCGGCGATCAATGTGCCGAGGCCCATCGCCAATTGCGGCGCGGGGCGGTCGCCCGGCCAGATGGCGGCCAGCACCGGGTTCAGCCAGCCAAACACCGTGACGATGGCAATCAAGGTGCTGATGCCGATCACGATGCCCGGGATCATCACGGCGATATAGATCATCGCATCGAACGCCAGCTTGATCCGCCCCGACATTCCTTGCAAGCCGAGGGCAGCCATGGTGCCGAAAACCGCTGCCAGGATGGCTGAGCTTAGGGCGACGATGAAGCTTGTCTGCAGGGCATCCACCACAAATGGATTGCGCAGCGCCGTTCCGTACCATTGCACCGAAAAACCGGTGAATTCGCTGGCGTTGCGGCCAGCGCTGAAGCTGAACAGCGCGATGATCCCGATCGGGATGTAGAGAAACAGATAAACCGCCAAGGCATAAGTTCGCATGTTTGCGCCCTACATCAACGAGACATCGTCGCGACCGTTGCCCCAGCGCGTGATCACCCGCATGTAGATGGTGACGGTGATCAGCATCAGGACGACCAGCGACACGGCAACCGCCGCGCCAAAGGGCCAGTTGCGCGATTGCAGGAACAGATCGACCAAGGCATTGCCGACAAAGAACACCTTGCCGCCGCCGAGCATGGCGGGGATCAGGAATTCGCCCATCAGCAGGATGAAGACCAGCATGCAGCCGGTTGCGACGCCGGGCAGGGACAGCGGCAGGGTGATCTGCAGAAAGCTGCGCCATGGCGGGGAGCCGAGGTCGGCGGATGCTTCCAGGAGACGTTTGTCCAGCCGCTCCAGGCTGACGAAGATCGGGAAGACCATCAGCGGCAGGTAGCCGTAGACAATCCCGACCAGGACCGCAAACGGCGTGTTGATCAATCGGACACCGTCAAGGCCGATCCAATCCAGAGCCGCGGGAATGCCGCGCCCGCCGAGGATGAAAATCCACGCATAGCTGCGGATCAGGATCGAGGTCCAGAACGGCACGATCACCAGAATCAACAGCAGTGTGCGCCATCTGGGGCTGACCTTGAGCGCCAGATAATAGGCCAGCGGGTAGGCGATCAGCAGCACGATCACTGTGCCAATTGGTGCAAGGGTCAGGGTGTTCTGGAACGCTTTCCAGCGCGCCGGAAGGTTCAGGTAATGTTCGGCCGTGAAGGCGGGCACATAGCCACCAGATTGCCCGCGTTCGCCAAAGCTGAACACCAGAACCACGATCAGCGGCAGCACGAGCATGGCCAGAAACCACACCCCCGCCGGCGCGATAAGCAGTCTGTTGATCAGCTTTGGCGACATTGTCGGGTGGATCGGATCAGGCGGATTTGAACCGGGCCATCAATTCGGCGCGGTTCGGGTCGGTCAGGGTGGCTGCGGCACCAAATTCAAGAGCGCTGAGCAGTTCAGCGGCCGGATGGATGATCGGATCTGCCATGATCTCGGCCGACATCAGGGCGTTGACGCGCGCGTCTGCGACAGGTTGACCGTGGAACATCGCCTCCTTGTGGTTCACGGCGGGGTCGAGGAGGAAGTTGATCAACGCATAGGCCGCGTCGAGGTGCGGCGCGCTTTTCGGAATGGCGTAGAAATCGCTCCAGATTTCGCCACCTTCTTTGCCCAGCACGTAAGAGATTTCCGGGATGTCGCGATTCAACTGCTTGGCGTCGCCGGTCCAGCACATGGCCAGCCAGGCATCACCCGACCGCAACGGCGGCTGATAATCCGAGGTGATCGCAAACAGATGCGGCTTGACCTCGATCAGCAGTTTTTCGGCGTCGGCAAGTTCTGCCGGATCGATAGAGTTGAAGGAATAACCAAAGGATTTCAAGGCATTGCCGATGGTGGTCAACTGATAATCATGCACCGTTGTGCGCCCCGAAAACTCGGCTTTGGTGATATCCCAGAAGTCTTTCCAACTGGTCAGCACGCGGCCGTTGGTGTGACTGTTGTTCACCGCCATGCCGGTGGTACCCCAGTCTTTTGACGCAGCGTAGAGTTTGCCGTCGACCGTGCCCGGCCCGGCAAAGCGTTCGTCAAAGCTGGCGGCGTCATAGTTCGGGATTTTGGACAGATCGAGCGGGTCGATCAGCCCCTCTTCGACATAGGTGGTGATGGTGTAGTTGGTGGGCACGAAAACATCCCAGCCGCTGCCGCCCGCCTGCAGTTTGGCCAGCATCTCTTCGTTGGACCCAAAAACGTTGACCTGAACGGCGGCCCCGGTGGCCGCAGTGAATGCCTCAAAATTCGCGGGGTCGTGGTAGTTGGGCCAGGTTGCCAGCACCACAGTATCGCCAATGTTGCCTTGGGCAAAGGCGGGGCGGGTGATCAGGCCCGGCACGGCGGCCCCCAAGACGGTGGTCGCCATCCCGAGGCCGGTGACCCGCAGGAAATGCCGGCGTGAGACGGAGCCTTTCCGGTAACGTTCCAGTTCCGCCATGAAAGCGTGAGCAGAGATATGGTCAGGTTGGTCGGTCATTTCAGTCTCCCTGTTGCTGGTTGTTTTTTTCAGTTGTTTATCAAAATCAGCGCAGTTTCGGCGGTCCAGTCGGCGTAGGCGTTGTCGCCGGGTTCGAAACTACCGGCCACCGCTTCGGCCTGCCGCGACACGAGGACCAGAAAGTCGCCAAGGGTCGCGCTGGTCACAAGATACTCGCTATGTTCGCCGAGGAATATCCGGTTCTTGACCTGCACCGCGAAGGCACCGGGTGACCGGGTCAGCGCAATCTGTTCCGGACGGACCGAGAGGCTGACGGTGCTGCCGACCGTTGCGCCCGGCCCGAGTTTTCCCATAGCCGGGTGTTCCGGCAGATCGACGGTGCCGATGGCCCCATCTATCCTGGCGAGCCGCCCGTCAAAGAAGTTGGACTTTCCCACAAAATCGGCGACATAGCGGTTTACCGGCGCGTCATACAGTTCGCGGGGCGAGCCGGTCTGCACGATCTGACCGGCGCGCATGATGCAGATGCGGTCCGACATGCTGAGCGCTTCTTCCTGATCATGGGTGACCAGAACGAAGGTGATGCCCAAGGCGCGTTGCAACCCCTGCAGTTCGATCTGCATTTCGCGGCGGAGCTTGCGGTCAAGCGCGGCCATCGGTTCGTCGAGCAGCAGGATCTTGGGCTGATTGATCAGGGCCCGTGCCAGGGCAACCCTTTGCTGTTGGCCGCCCGACATTTCCCAGATGCGCCGGTCGCCGTATCCGGGCAGACGTACCTTCGCAAGCGTTGCCTCGACGCTGCGTGCAATGTCAGCGGTGGCCGGTCTGGGGCGTTGCTGGCGCAGGCCATAGGAAATGTTGTCAGCCACATTCATGTGCGGAAACAGCGCATAGTGCTGAAATACCATGTTCACCGGGCGTTTGTGCGGCGGCAGATTGTTGACCTCCACCCCGTCAAGCAGAATGGCACCGCGTGTAGGCCGCTCAAACCCTGCAAGCATCCGCAGTGCCGTGGTCTTGCCGCAGCCTGACGGGCCAAGAAACGACAGGAACTCGCCCGGCATGATCGACAGGGTGAGGTTGTCGGCCGCGACGACCGCGCCGTAGTGTTTCGCGGCATCGCGAAACTCTGCGATGGGTTCGGAACGCGAATCCGAGATAGCGTCGGGGCTTTGCATCTTTTGGACATATCTCATGGCGGCACAGAAAGCATCGGATGGCACATGAAGGGATTTGGTAGGCCCGGAGGGACTTGAACCCCCAACCAAGGCGTTATGAGCGCCCTGCTCTGACCAGTTGAGCTACAGGCCCGGTAGCGTTCCCCTGACTAGCAGATCGGGCCGGGCGGTCAAGCTTGGCGGCTTTGTTGCGAAGGTTGCCGGAACCGCGTAAGGGGGCGGCCAGCGGCGGCACTTTTCGGAGCGGGCGAATGGTCACGGGGCACAACGGGCTGACTTACGCGGATGCGGGCGTGGACATCGATGCCGGTAACGCGCTGGTCGACAGGATCAAGCCTGCGGCAAAGCGGACGATGCGGGCCGGCACGATGGGCGGCCTTGGCGGGTTCGGGGCGCTGTTCGATCTGAAGGCCGCAGGGTATCACGACCCGGTGCTGGTGGCTGCCACTGACGGGGTGGGCACAAAGCTGCGCATCGCCATCGACACCGGCCGGGTCGATACGATCGGCGTCGATCTGGTGGCGATGTGTGTCAACGATCTGGTCTGTCAGGGTGCGGAGCCGCTGTTTTTTCTTGATTATTTTGCCACCGGCAAGCTGGAACTGGATCAGGCGGCCCGGATCATTGAAGGGATCGCTTCGGGGTGTGAAGCGTCGGGCTGCGCGCTGATCGGGGGCGAGACCGCCGAGATGCCGGGAATGTATCACGGGGGTGATTTCGACCTTGCCGGGTTCGCGGTGGGCGCGATGGAGCGGGGGACGGAATTGCCCCGCGGGGTGCGGGCCGGGGATGTGCTGTTGGGACTTGCGTCCAGCGGTGTGCATTCCAACGGCTATTCGTTCGTACGCAAGGTGGTGGAGCTTTCCGGCCTGGGCTGGGAGGCGCCCTCGCCCTTTTCGGAGGGCACGCTGGGTGATGCTTTGCTGGTGCCGACGCGGCTGTACGTAAGGCAGGTCCTGGCAGCGGTGCGGGCCGGTGGCGTGCATGCGCTGGCCCATGTCACCGGGGGCGGGTTGACCGAGAACCCGCCCCGGGTGCTGCCCGAGGGGCTGGCCTGCGAGATCGATCTGTCCGCCTGGCAATTGCCGCCGGTGTTCCGTTGGCTGGCAGCGACGGCGGGCATGGTGGAGGCGGAGTTGCTGAAAACCTTCAACTGCGGCATCGGCATGATCGCGGTGGTGGCGGAGGACCGGGCGGAGGAGATCGCGGCATTGCTGCGCGCCGAGGGCGAGACGGTCAGCCGGATCGGGCACGTCGTGCCGGGCGAGGGGGTCATCTACCGGGGCCGCCTGCTGTGAAGCGGGTTGCCATCCTGATTTCAGGGGGCGGGTCGAACATGCTGGCGCTTATCCGCGATATGGTGGGGGATCATCCGGGCCGGCCGGTGCTGGTGGCGTCAAACGATCCTTCGGCGGCGGGGTTGGCGCAGGCGGCGGAGATGGGCTTGCCGGTGGCGGCGGTGGATCACCGGGGGTACGGCCCGGATCGGGCGGGGTTCGAGGCGGCGCTTTTGCAGCCCTTGCTGGCGGCGCGTCCGGATATTGTCTGTCTGGCGGGGTTCATGCGGGTGTTGACGCCTGCCTTTGTCAGCCGGTTCGAGGGGCGGATGCTGAACATCCACCCCTCGCTGCTGCCAAAATATCCGGGATTGCATACCCATGCCCGGGCCTTGGCGGCGGGGGATGCCGAGGCGGGTTGCACGGTGCATGAGGTGACGGCGGAACTGGACGGCGGGCCGATCCGGGGGCAGGGGCGCGTGCCGGTGCTGGCGGGGGATGACACCGCGACACTGTCGGCACGCGTGCTGGCGATGGAGCATCGGCTGTATCCGGCGGTGCTGCGGCGGTTCGCGGCGGGTGAGCGGCGGACATTGATCCTGTGATCGGCGGGGGACAGCCCGGATCAGCCCCTTCGGTTGCGCGGCGATACGGGCGCGTGTATCACCCCTGAAAGCCGGAAACCGGGGGAGAAGCCTGAATGCGTCGTGTCGTTGTCACGGGTGTGGGGATGGTCACGCCGCTGGCGTGCGGAGTGGAAGAAACCTGGACGCGCTTGATCGCCGGGCATTCAGGTGCGGGGCCGATCACAAAGTTCGATGCGTCAAATGTGGTGACCCAATATGCCTGCGAAATCCCGCGGGGAGATGGCACCGGCGGCACCTTCAATCCGGACCACTGGATGGAGCCGAAAGACCAGCGCAAGGTCGATGATTTCATCCTTTATGGCATGGCGGCGGCGGTGCAGGCCGTGCGCGACGCAGGCTGGGAGGCACCGGGCGCGGAAGAGTGTCTGCGCACGGGTGTGATGATCGGGTCAGGGATCGGCGGATTGACGTCGATTGCCGAGACGGCAATCCTGATCAAGGAAAAGGGGCCGAAGCGGGTGTCGCCGTTCTTTATTCCCGGCGCGCTGATCAACCTGGTCTCCGGGCAGGTGTCGATCCGGTTCGGGTTCAAGGGGCCGAACCATGCGGTGGTGACCGCCTGTTCGACAGGGGCGCATGCCATCGGCGATGCGGCGCGGCTGATCCAGTGGGGCGATGCGGATGTGATGGTGGCGGGCGGCGCGGAGAACCCGATCTCCGAGATCGGGATCGCGGGGTTCAACGCCTGCAAGGCGTTGAGCACCAAGCGGGCGGATGAGCCGACCAAGGCGTCGCGCCCCTATGACGCCGACCGCGACGGATTTGTGATGGGCGAGGGCGCAGGCGTGGTGGTGCTGGAGGAATACGATCATGCGCGGGCGCGCGGCGCGAAGATCTACGCCGAAGTGCTGGGTTATGGCCTGTCAGGCGATGCCTATCACATAACGGCGCCCAGCGAGGATGGCGACGGCGGCTATCGCAGCATGGCGGCGGCGTTGAAGCGGGCCGGGCTGGTGCCGGAGGATATCGACTACATCAACGCGCATGGCACTTCGACGATGGCGGACACCATCGAACTGGGCGCGGTAGAGCGGCTGATGGGCGATGCAGCGGAGGGGGCGGTGATGTCGTCGACCAAATCCAGCATCGGGCATCTGCTGGGGGCAGCGGGCGCAGTGGAGGCGATCTTCTGCATCCTGGCGCTGCGGGATCAGGTGGCCCCGCCAACGATCAACCTTGATAATCCGGCGGTGGTGCCGAAGCTGAACCTTGCGGCAAACGCGGCGGTAAAGCGCAAGATCGACGTGGCATTGTCGAACTCTTTCGGGTTCGGCGGTACCAATGCCAGCCTGATCGTCGGCAAGGTGCGCTAGGCATGTGGAGATCGGTCGCCTCTAACGCGCTGACGTT
>JAYSYZ010000265.1:0-7340 GCA_043727195.1 Paracoccaceae bacterium | reverse complement strand
GAACCTATGGGGCCGGTGCCGTTGCCGTTCCTACGTTCCGAAGGAAAAACGATGGCCACTCAAACGATCCGTATCAGGCTGAAAGCCTTTGATTTCCGTGTGCTGGATGCCAGCACGCAGGAAATCGTCAACACCGCCAAACGGACCGGCGCGCAGGTGCGCGGCCCGATCCCGCTGCCGAACAAGATCGAGAAGTTCACCGTTCTGCGTGGCCCGCATATCGACAAGAAGTCGCGCGACCAGTGGGAAATCCGCACGCACAAGCGCCTTCTCGACATCGTCGATCCGACCCCGCAGACCGTGGACGCGCTGATGAAGCTCGACCTTGCTGCCGGTGTCGACGTCGAAATCAAAGTTTAAGGAGGGCACCAGGATGCGCTCTGGCGTTATTGCAAAGAAGCTGGGCATGACCCGGCTGTTTCTGGCGGATGGCAAGCAGGTTCCGGTGACGGTTCTGCAGCTTGACAGTCTGCAGGTCGTGGCCCAGCGGACCAATGACAAGGACGGCTACACCGCTGTTCAACTGGGTGCCGGTCTGGCCAAGGCCAAACGGACCACCGCCGCACAGCGCGGCCATTTCGCCAAGGCGAACGTGGCCCCGAAGCGCAAGATCGCGGAGTTCCGCGTGACCCCGGACTGCCTGATTGGTGTGGGCGAAGAAATCACTGCCGACCATTACTTTGCCGGTCAGTTCGTCGATGTGGCGGGTACGTCGGTCGGCAAGGGCTTTCAGGGTGCGATGAAGCGGCACAATTTTGGCGGTCTGCGGGCCAGCCACGGTGTATCGGTGTCACATCGATCGCATGGGTCGACCGGCCAGTGCCAGGACCCCGGCAAGGTGTTCAAGGGCAAGAAGATGGCCGGACACATGGGCGCGGTGCGGACCACGACGCAAAACTTGCAGGTCGTGCGCACCGATGCTGATCGCGGTCTGATCATGATCAAGGGCGCTGTCCCCGGTTCGGCCGGTGGCTGGGTCACTGTAAAGGACGCCGTGAAAAAGCCTGTCCCTGACAGTGTGATCCGCCCTGCGGCATTGCGGTCGGCGATGAAGGCGGCGCATGAGGCGGCAGAAGCAGCGGCGGCGGCCAGTGCGGCCGAAGCGGCTGCACACGAGGCGGCGATGGCTGCCGAGCGTGTGGCAGCCGAAGATGCGGCAACCGTGGCGTCGGAACTGCCGCAGAATGACGGGGGTGAAGCGTGAAACTTGATGTGATCAAGCTGGACGGCAAGAAAGCCGGTTCCATCGATCTGGATGAGGCGCTGTTCGGTCTTGAGCCGCGCGCCGACATCCTGCACCGGGTGGTGCGCTGGCAGCGGGCAAAATCCCAGGCTGGCACCCATTCGACGCTGACGCGTGCCGAGGTTTCGTACTCGACCAAGAAGATCTATCGCCAGAAGGGGACGGGCGGCGCACGCCACGGTTCGAAGAAAGCGCCGATCTTCCGGCACGGTGGTGTCGTCAAGGGCCCGACGCCGCGCAGCCATGCCCACGATCTGCCGAAAAAGTTCCGCGCCCTTGGCTTGCGGCACGCGCTGTCGGCCAAGTTCAAGGCGGGCGAACTGGTAATTCTGGATGTGGCCACCATGGCCGATGCCAAGACCGGCCAGCTTGCCAAGATGAAGTCGGAACTGGGCTGGAAGCGCGTGCTGATCATCGACGGCGCGTCGGTGGACGGCAACTTCGCGCTGGCGGCCCGGAACATCGACGGCATGGACGTGCTGCCGACGATGGGTGCAAATGTCTATGACATCCTGAAGCGTGACACTCTGGTGATCACGAAAGCCGGTGTCGAAGCCCTGGAGGCCCGGTTGAAATGAGCAAAGCACCGAAAAGCGCAGCGAAAGCTGCCGCAGCCGTGAAGCCCGAGCATTATGACGTGATCCGCAAGCCGGTGATCACCGAAAAGGCCACCATGGCATCCGAGGCGGGGGCAGTGGTGTTTCACGTTGCGATGGACGCCACCAAACCCAAGATCAAGGAAGCCGTCGAGGCGATCTTTGGTGTCAAGGTGAAGGCGGTGAACACCACAATCACCAAGGGCAAGGCCAAGAAGTTCCGGGGCCGTGCCGGCGAGCGGAGCGACAAGAAGAAGGCGTATGTGATGCTGGAAGAGGGCAACACGATCGACGTCTCGACTGGTCTTTGAGGGGGGCCTCTGATAGGAGCCCGTCAACGCTGTGGCCCCGGTCGATCCGGGGCCGTGGTTTTAGCCAAACTGGGGATCTTCGGAGCCCTTCACCCCGGGTCGCTTGCGGCCCTGAAGCAAACGGAAGACAGTAAACATGGCACTCAAGTCGTATAAGCCGACGACGCCTGGCCAGCGAGGGCTGGTTCTGATCGACCGTTCGGAGCTGTGGAAAGGCCGTCCGGTCAAAGCCCTTACGGAAGGGTTGATCAAGACCGGTGGCCGGAACAATACCGGACGGATCACGATGTGGCACAAGGGCGGGGGCGCGAAACGCCTTTACCGTGTGGTCGATTTCAAGCGTCGCAAGTTCGACATCGCAGCGGTGGTGGAGCGGATCGAGTATGATCCGAACCGCACCGCATTCATCGCTCTGGTCAAGTATGCCGATGGCGAGTTGGCCTATATTCTGGCGCCGCAGCGGCTGGCCGTTGGCGACAGTGTGATTGCTGGTGCCAAGACGGACGTGAAGCCGGGCAACGCCATGCCATTCTCGGGCATGCCGATCGGTGCCATCGTGCACAACGTCGAACTGAAGCCCGGCAAGGGCGGCCAATTGGCCCGCGCTGCCGGGACTTACGCGCAATTCGTCGGTCGTGACGGGTCTTACGCGCAGATCCGGCTTTCGTCGGGCGAACTGCGCATGGTCCGTCAGGAATGCATGGCCACCATCGGTGCCGTGTCGAACCCCGACAATTCCAACCAGAACTTCGGCAAGGCCGGCCGGATGCGCCACAAGGGCGTGCGTCCGACGGTGCGCGGTGTCGCGATGAACCCGATCGACCACCCGCATGGTGGTGGTGAAGGTCGCACCTCCGGTGGCCGCCACCCGGTTACCCCGTGGGGCAAGGGCACCAAGGGCAACAAGACCCGCAAGGCGAAGGCTTCGGACAGCCTCATTGTCCGGTCGCGTCACGCGAAGAAAGGGCGCTAATCCATGGCACGTTCTATCTGGAAGGGCCCCTTCGTCGACGGTTACGTCCTGAAGAAGGCTGAAAAGGCGAAGGCCGGTGGCAAATCCGAGGTGATCAAGATCTGGTCGCGCCGGTCTACCATCCTGCCGCAGTTCGTTGGTCTGACCTTTGCGGTCTACAACGGCAAGAAGCACATCCCGGTCAACGTGACCGAGGAAATGATCGGGCAGAAGTTCGGTGAATATTCACCGACGCGGACCTACTACGGTCACGCCGCCGACAAGAAAGCGAAGAGGAAATAAGCCATGAGCACGGAAAAGAACCCCCGTCGCGTGGCGGAAAACGAAGCGATGGCGATCAGCCGGATGCTGCGTACAAGCCCTCAGAAACTGAACCTCGTCGCCGGTCTGATCCGGGGCAAGAAGGTGGACAAGGCCTTGGCTGACCTTACCTTCTCCAAGCGCCGCATCGCGGGTGACGTCAAGAAGTGCCTGCAGTCGGCGATTGCCAATGCGGAAAACAACCACAACCTTGACGTCGACAGCCTTGTCGTCGCCGAGGCCTGGGTCGGCAAGAACCTGGTGATGAAGCGCGGTCGTCCGCGTGCCCGTGGCCGGTTCGGCAAGATCATGAAGCCGTTCTCGGAAATCACCATCAAGGTCCGTCAGACCGGGGAGACTGCATAATGGGTCAGAAGGTCAATCCGATCGGTATGCGGCTTCAGGTCAACCGCACCTGGGACAGCCGCTGGTTCGCGGAATCGAAGGACTACGGCAATCTTCTGCTGGAAGACCTGCGCATGCGCGAGTTCATCCATGAAGAGTGCAAGCAGGCCGGCGTTTCCCGCGTCATCATCGAACGCCCGCACAAGAAGTGCCGGGTGACGATTCACACCGCACGTCCGGGCGTGATCATCGGCAAGAAAGGCGCGGACATCGAGACGCTGCGCAAGAAGCTGACGGTGTTCACCAAGTCGGAACTGCACCTCAACATCGTTGAAGTGCGGAAACCCGAACTGGACGCGCAACTTGTCGCCGAAAGCATCGCCCAGCAGATGGAGCGTCGGGTGTCCTTCCGCCGCGCCATGAAGCGTGGCGTGCAGAACGCGATGCGCATCGGGGCGCTTGGCATCCGGGTGAACGTTGCCGGCCGTCTGGGTGGCGCGGAAATCGCGCGGACCGAATGGTACCGCGAGGGGCGCGTGCCGCTGCACACCCTGCGCGCCGACATCGACTATGCCCTGTCCGAGGCCACGACCCCTTACGGGATCATCGGGGTCAAGGTCTGGATCTTCAAAGGCGAAATCCTTGAGCATGATCCGCAAGCGCATGACCGCCGCCTCGCCGAAGCGCAGGAAGGTGCCGCTCCGCGCGCACCCCGGCGCGACCGCGAACGCGCGTAAGGAGTAACAAAGATGCTGCAACCAAAGCGCACCAAATTCCGCAAACAGCACAAGGGCCGCATTCACGGCGAAGCCAAGGGCGGGTTCCTCTTGAACTTCGGCTCCTTCGCCCTGAAAGCGACCGAGCCGGAGCGGGTCACCGCCCGGCAGATCGAAGCGGCCCGCCGCGCGATCACCCGCCACATGAAGCGTCAGGGCCGGGTCTGGATCCGGATTTTCCCGGACGTCCCGGTGTCGGCCAAGCCCGTCGAAGTGCGGATGGGTAAAGGCAAAGGCTCGACCGACTATTGGGCGGCCAAGGTCAAACCCGGCCGGATCATGTTCGAGATCGACGGCGTGTCGGAAGTCATCGCGCGGGAGGCCCTGCGCCTTGGCGCGATGAAGCTTCCGGTCACCACGCGTGTTGTCGCCAAGGAAGACTGGTAAGGAAGGTGGGTTGACACCCACTCTAAGATAAACGGCCCCTGCTGGAAACGGCGGGGGCCTTTTGCTAACCGCACCGCCCGCGCCTCCCCTCCCCCTTGTGGGGAGGGGCTGGGGGAGGGGGGGCGCCTCAAGGAACGCCCAATGGCTGATATTTCCTCGCTTTTCGTCACTCGCCTTTACCGCGCCCAGTTGAACGAACTGGCAAAGAAAAAGGTCAGCTACGACGAATTGCAATCTTCCTGCCTTGCCATCGCCGAAGATGACGAGGCGGGGCAGCACTGGTGCGAGGCGAACGGTTATCCGGGATATACCTCCTATTCCTCGCTGAACGACCTGCCCTGGCGCTTTCCGATCTTTGGCGCGCTGGTGAGTGCGCTCGACCGGCACGTGGCCGCGTTCTGCAAGGATCTCGGCTTCGACCTTGGCGACAAAAAGCTGAAATGCGACTCGCTCTGGATCAACATCCTTGGCGAAGGCGGCATGCACGCCAGCCACATCCACCCGCATTCGGTGATTTCCGGCACCACCTATGTGGCGATGCCCGAAGGCACCAGCGCGCTGAAGCTGGAAGACCCGCGGCTGCCGATGATGATGACCGCCCCCCTCCGCCTGAAAGACGCGCCGCGCAAGCTGCAAACCTTCGTCTATGTCACGCCGTCAGTGGGCGAGGTGCTGCTGTGGGAAAGCTGGCTGCGCCACGAAGTGCCGATGAACATGGCCGAGGAAGAGCGGATTTCGGTCAGCTTCAACTATGGCTGGGCGTGAGTAGCGTTTTATTGGATAGGGCGAGATGACCGCGTGCATCTTCTGTCAGAGTGTGGCGGGGCCGTTCAAAAGCGTTGAGCACATTGTACCGGAATCACTGGGTAATTTCTCTGATAGGCACCTGTTGCCGACTGGGGCGGTCTGCGATCCATGTAACAACTACTTCGCCTCAAGTGTGGAGGGCATTGTCCTCAACCACACATCATTTCGGAATTTGCGCGCAAAATATCGCGTTCCTTCCAAGAAGGGGAGGATCCCGTACGTCCGGGGATACGCGCGCAATACAGATATCGAAGTAGGAATGCGGTTGAATGAAGAGACTCAGAGGCTGGAGTTCTTCGCAATCAAGGAAAGTCAGAAGGTGGATTTTGAACGCCTGAAGCGGCTAGAGGCGCTGTACGTCCGAGAGAATGTTTTGGTTTTTCCAATGACGGTCGATCCACCCGAGAAGGAAATGTCTCGTTTTCTTGCCAAGATGGCATTTGAAAGCTTGTATCGCCGCTTTGCGCTGGTGGAGAGTCCAGACAAAGCTCGCGAAATGGTAAGCTCGGATCACTACGACAACATTCGTTGCTGGGCGCGCTATGGGCACAACTTTCACAAATGGCCCTATCATTACCGAGCCTACTTCCCGGAAGAAACGTTGATGGAGCATCCCGAAACAAAGAAATGGGTGCAGTTTGCCTTTGGACATGACCTGCTCGTCACAGAGCACCCTGAAACGTACTTCGTCTTTTCGTACTATGGACATGAGTTCGCGATCAACTTAGGCGGCCCTGCGACCAAGGGGTACGATGTTTGGTTGAGCAAGAACAATCATGTCAGCTTTCTTGTAGAGAAGAGGGGTATGTACGTGCAGACCTTGGTTGAAGGCGATGAGGAAAGACACTTCTTGGTGCCGCTACTTGTTATGAAGTAGTCGGTCGACACTCCCAACTTCTCCCTTGCCCCGCACGCATTACGCCCCTATACTACGCTATCCAGCGATTCCGGGGCTCCCGGATTCGTCGGTTTGTCATTGATCCATCAGGTCAACGGTAACCTCACAAGGGGCCGTCTGGTGATTGTGAAAAGGAAAAGGCGCATGAACGCCACGGAACTGAAGACCAAGACGCCGGACCAGCTGCGCGACAGCCTCGTTCAGCTCAAGAAGGAAGCGTTCAACCTGCGCTTCCAGGCTGCGACCAACCAGCTGGAAAACACCGCCCGCATGCGTGCCGTCCGCCGTGACGTTGCCCGCATCAAGACGGTGCTTGTCCAAAAAGCTGCCGAAGCCGCGAAATAAGAGGAGCACACCATGCCGAAACGTATTCTTCAGGGTGTCGTGACCTCCGACAAGAACGAGCAGACGATTACCGTTCTGGTCGAGCGCCGCTTCAAGCACCCGCTGCTGCAAAAGACCGTCCGGAAGTCCAAGAAATATCGGGCCCACGACGCGGAAAACAAGTTCAAGACCGGCGACACCGTCCGCATCGAGGAATGTGCGCCGATCTCGAAAACAAAACGCTGGACGGTGGTTGTCGAAGCTTCGGCCTAATCCCCTCTGGCTCCATCGAAACCCTGGGCATGATGCCCAAAGGTCGGGAGAAACCAAATGATCCAGATGCAGACCAATCTGGATGTTGCTGACAACTCAGGCGCTCG
>JAYSYZ010000264.1:0-2901 GCA_043727195.1 Paracoccaceae bacterium | reverse complement strand
TAATTCATGTCGAGGATACGGATTCTGGCAACGATCTGGCGGGCCTCGTTCGCCTGGCCGGTGGCCGACAGGATCAGGGCCGCATGGCACAGCATCTGGGTATAGGCGTTGCTGTGATGCGATGCCTTGCGGGCCCAATATGCCGCCCGTTCCGTATCACCCAGCCGGAAATACACACAGGCACGGGTGATCTGGACGGACGACAGGAAGGGGTCGAAGGGGCTGAGCGCCTCGCTGCGGGCCAGTTCTTCGAGGGCGCGCGCAGGGTCGCCGTGATGCGTCTCGATGAAGCCGATCATGTAGTGGGCATGGGCAAAGCAGGGGCAGAGGTCCACCGCCTGATGGCAATGGAGCAGGCCGCCCTCGGGGTCGCCGGCCAGCCAGAGCGCACGTCCCATGGCCCAATGCGCGCTGGGGTCACGGTCGTCGGCCTGCATCGCACGGTCGGCCGCCTGCAGCGCGTGGCGCTGTTCGGCGTCGCGGTCGTCACACTGGCCGGAAAAGGCAAAGAAATAGTGGCAGAAGGACGCCCAGGCATGGGCGCGGGCAAAGCCCGGGTCGCGGTCTGCGGCAGCCTCGAAATACTTCAGGGCCTGTCGCATCCTTGCGGCGTCGAAGCCTGCCACCACGTCGAGCCCGCGATGATAGGCCACCCAGGCATCCATCGAGGTTTCGGGCAGTGTCAGGGCGCGTCGGCGTTCCACCGCGGTGATCTCGGAGGCCAGCAGACTGCTGATCCGGTCGGTGAGATCGCCGATCATGCCGACGATGCCGGATTTGGCAATCGCAGCCTCGTCCGTCCAGACGATGGCCGCATTCTGGGCGTTCACCAGATCAAAGCGAAGACGAAAGGCGGGGCCGTGGGGCGAAACGGTGCCTGACACCACATAGGCCACGTTCAGCAGGCGGGCTGCGTGCAAAGGATCGTCGGCATGGTTGCGCAGCGCGAATGTGCTGCCGCGCGAGATGACGTGAAAGCTGCGCAATTGGGCGAGGCGGCTGATGATGTCATTGGCAAGGCCGTCGAACAGCAACTGATCGTGCGGGGTGATCGACGGGTCGCACACCAGCGGCATGATCGCGATGCTGCCGGGGTGCGGGGCGGTGCCGGTGATGGCGCTGACGGTGCCGGCGTCGGGTTGCGAGGCGAACAGATAGCCCCGGCGCGGAACGGTCTGCAGGTGGTGAGCCGCATCCTCGCCCAGCGCGCGGCGGACGTCGCGGACGCATTGGGTGAGGCTGTCCTCGGTCACCGTCACGTCTGGCCAGATTGCGGTCAGAAGATCGCCTTTCGACATGACCCGCCCGGAGTTCCGGGCAAGATGACACAGCAGCGCAAAGGATTTCGGCCTGAGCGAGATGTCCCCGGCGGGACCGGAGAGCCGGCCCCGCGCAAGATCGAGCGTCAGGCCGGACAGCGGGATCATGTGGGTGTCGGTTCCGGTCAAGCTGCTTGCCACCCCGTCATGAAAAAGCATTGCCGCACTGATACGACCCTACCACCCGTGCGCCGTGAGGCAAGTGCGCCGGTGCAAGGACTTGGCGGGTGTGATTTCAGCGAAGTTTCCTCAAACTTTCAGGACTCTGCGGTGATGACGCGGCATTTTACCAGCATTGAAAGTTTTGTCTTTCCGCGGACACAGTGTTTTTATGAGGTTCCCCATGGGGTTTTTCCCGGCCGTTTTTCGGTTGCCTGAAATGATGCGCATCGTTTCAGGCGTTCTTGCGCTGACCTTTCTGCCTGACGTCGCGCGCGCCAGTTGCGCCGATCTGGCGCTGGTGCTGGCCATCGATGCTTCGGGTAGCATCGGGCCGGAGGAATACGCGTTGCAGCAGGCGGGCTATGCCGCGGCCTTCCAGTCGGGCCGGGTGCAACGCGCCCTCGCCTTGGCGGGGCGTGTCGATGTGGCCGTGGTGGTGTGGGGCGATGTCGAGATCGCACCGCAGATTCTGGGCTGGCACCGCATGCAAGGTGCGGCGGATGCAGCGGTGCTCGCGGCGCGGATCGCAGGCATGGTTCGCACGGTGACGGGCGATACGGGGATCGGCGGCGGGCTTTCAGCGGCGCTGGACCTGCTGCAGCGCCCCGGCCAATGCGCCGGGCGGGCGCTGGTCAACATTTCGGGTGACGGAAAGGAAACGGTTGCCGCGCGGCCCAGGCGGCATCTGCCGCTGGCCACGGCCCGGGCGCGCGCTGCGGCGATGGGGGTGACGGTCAATGCGCTGGCGATCACCACCGACGACCCTGAACTGGCCGGTTGGTACCGCGACAAGGTGATCGTCGGACCGGGGGCCTTTGTGATGCAGGTTGTCGGGTTCGACACCTTTGCAGAGGCAATCATCGAAAAGCTGGCGCGCGAAATTGCCCCACCGGCCCTGGCGGCGCTTGACCGCTGAGCGGTGACGGCGCGGTGGCCGGACAGCGCCCCGACAAGATGTTGGGGATAACGACACCGCATTTGCCAGATGATGGGGCTGCGGGTTGACTTAGGGTCTGCGCGACGGGACGATGCAGGGCGCGACTCATGAGGTTCCCTTGCGGCTTACCAAACTTCGGCTGAATGGCTTCAAAAGTTTTGTCGACCCCACGGATCTGGTGATCCATGAGGGGTTGACGGGTGTGGTCGGGCCAAACGGCTGCGGCAAATCCAACCTATTGGAGGCGCTGCGCTGGGTGATGGGCGAGAACCGCCCTACCGCGATGCGCGGTGGCGGGATGGAGGATGTGATCTTCAACGGCGCTGCCACCCGGGGTGCGCGGCATTTTGCCGAAGTGGCGCTGGTCATTGACAATCAGGACCGGCTGGCACCGTCGGGCTTTAACGACGCCGACCAGATCGAGATTGTGCGCCGGATCACCCGGGATGCGGGATCGGCCTACCGCGCCAACACCAAGGAGGT
>JAYSYZ010000263.1:0-7368 GCA_043727195.1 Paracoccaceae bacterium | reverse complement strand
GAAACCATGGCACGTTACATTATAAGCGGATGTTATACGGCCGCCGCAATGAAAGGCATGATCGCCAAGCCGAGCGACCGCGAGGTGGCGACGCGGGCATTGATCGAGGCGTCAGGCGGCAAGATGGAATCTTATTTGCTGACCACCGGTGACCACGATTTCACCATGACCGTCACGTCTGACGATCTGCACATGATGCTTGCGGGGCTGATGGTGGCCGGGGCGTCGGGCGCTGTCACAGGATTGCGAACCGTCCAGGCCTTCACCGCAGCCGAATTCATGGCGGCACAGAAGGCAGCCGCAGGAATCGCGGCCAAATACAGCGCGCCCGGTTGAGGGAGTGACCCTAGGGTGGGCGCGCGCGCCCACCCTGCCAAGGCTGTGACCCTAGCCAAATCATGGCGCCGTTGGCAGGCTGCGCTCCAGGCTTAGGCGGCGAAATCTGCGGTTTGCGCGGTGCACGACCCGGCGCAACCGATCAGAACAATCCGTCGCCGCCCTGATCCTGCTCGATCGCCTCGTCGGCCACGACGGCGCCGGCGCCACCGATCAAGAGCGGGGCACAGCCTGACAAGACTGCGGTCGTCATCAATGCCGCCAGAACCGTCCAGAATGTCTTTTGCATGTCTCGGTATCCTTTGCTGCGCGGGCCAATCCCTAACTTCGACACCAGGTTAACGCGTGGCGGCAGGTCTGCCTACCCCCGCCTCTGCCGGGGTCAGTTTTCCGCTTGTACCTCTTGCGATTCCTCGGTGATCGCTTCGCCTGCGTTTTCAAGATCCCGTCCGGCACCCTCGACGGTTTCGCAGGCAGTGGTGGCGAGCAAGGCGAGGAGGGGTAGAACGGTAAAAATGCGTGTCATGCGGCTGTCCTTTTCAGAATTCAGAGAGGGAACGCACGGTGTTGATGTCGGTTCCCGGTCGCCGGGCGTTAACCTCCGGTTAACGCCGGTCGCGCATAGTGGCGCAATGAAAGCTCTGATCGCCTTGCTGCTGCTCGCCGCCTGCGCCTCGCCCGCGCCGGAATTCCTTGGGGCCCGGAAAACCGAGGTCACCCGTGATGGTCGGACCTATGTGGTCATGCAAAAGGGCGAACGGGTGGAGGTGATCCGTCTGGGCTACGCAAGGCGGGGTGAGCATCAGGCGATCCGGGCGACGATGATCGAATTGATTCCGGCGGTGACGGGCTGCACGCTGCGCGAGGCGACGCTGCAGGGTGACAGCGGCGAAATGCGCGCGACGCTGAACTGCCCGGCTTGACAGTGGCGTGATGACGGCGAAGAACGCGGGTCATTGCCGGAGCCCGTGATGATCAACCCCAGCCGCACCCTGCCACACGCCCGTATCGCGGATTTGCCGAACCCCTATTTCGGCAAAGTGCGCGATTGCTATGATCTGGGCGACGGCACGCGGCTGCTGATCGCCAGCGACCGGATTTCGGCGTTTGACCGGGTCCTTGCGGTGATCCCCTGGAAAGGGCAGGTGCTGACCCAACTGGCGCGCTTCTGGTTCGACCGCACCGCGGATATCTGCGCGAACCATGTGATATCCTATCCCGACCCGAATGTGGTTCTGGGCCGCCGCCTTTCGATCCTGCCGGTCGAGATCGTGGTCAGGGGTTATCTGGCGGGAACCACCTCCACCTCGATCCTGACCCAGTACCGCAAGGGCGTGCGGCGGATGTATGGCCATGCCCTGCCCGATGGGCTGCGCGACAACCAAATCCTGCCGGCGGCGATCATCACGCCCACGTCCAAGGCCTTCGACGGCGGCCATGATGAGCCGCTGACAGAGCGCGAGATCATCGCCAAGGGCCTGTTGACCCGGGCGCAATGGGATGAGGTTGCAGCCAAGTCGCTGGCCTTGTTTGCCCGGGGGCAGGCGTATGCGGCAGAACGGGGGTTGATCCTGGTCGACACGAAATACGAATTCGGCACCGATGCAGCGGGGCAGATCATATTGGCTGACGAGATCCATACGCCCGATTCCAGCCGCTACTGGCTGGCTTCGGGGTATCCAGCGGCGTTTCAGGCGGGGACGCGGCCGCCAAGTTTCGACAAGGACGTGATCCGTAGTTGGGTGGTGGCGCGCTGTGACCCCTACAAGGACCCGATCCCGAAGATTCCGGAGGAGATGATCGCACAAACCTCGCAGATATATATCGAGGCTTACGAGGCGATCACCGGGCAGGTCTTCGTGCCAGATTTGACCGGGGTGACACCGCTGAGCCGGGTCACGGCGAACCTCGCGCAGTTCATGCCCGGCTAGGCGTTTGCGCTGATAGACCGGGCCCCGTTATGGTCGGAAAGAACGTGGAGGACCAAGATGATTCTCAGCTGCGGCGAAGCCTTGATCGACATGCTGCCACGCACATCAACTGCGGGAGAGGAATGTTTCGCACCCTACGCTGGCGGGGCGGTGTTCAACACGGCCCTTGCACTGGGGCGGTTGGGCGCGCCGTCGGCGTTTTTCTCGGGTATCTCGACCGACATGCTGGGCGAGATTCTGGCGGACACTCTGGCGGCCTCGATCGTCGATACCTCGTTCTGCGCGCGGTCGGGGCGGCCGACGACAGTGGCATTCGTCAAGCTGGTGAACGGGCAGGCGACCTACGCCTTCTATGACGAGGGGACGGCGGGGCGAATGCTGGCGGTGGAGGAGTTGCCGGTGCTGCCGTCCACGGTGGATGCGCTGTTCTTTGGCGGGATCAGCCTGGTGAACGACCCCGCAGCCGCGACTTACGAGGCGTTGCAGGCGCGGGAATGTGCCACGCGGGTGACGATGATCGACCCGAACATCCGGCCGGGCTTTGTTGCGGGCAAGGAGGGGCCGTACCGGGCGCGGATCGGGCGGATGGTGGCGCGGGCGGATATCGTCAAGCTGTCGGACGAGGATCTGCACTGGCTGGAAGGGCCGGGGGATCTGACGGCGCTGGCGCGCGGGATCGTGGCCAAGGGGCCGAAGATCGTGTTCATCACCGAAGGGGCCAAGGGGGCGCGGGCGGTGACGGCGACGCAGGACCGGTTCGTTGCGGCGGTGCCGGTGGCGGTGGCCGATACGGTGGGGGCCGGGGATACGTTCAATGCGGGGGCACTGGCGGCGTTGCATCAGGCGGGGGTGCTGACCAAGGCCGGCATTGCGGGCGTGTCAGATGCGGTGCTGGATGCCGCGCTGTCGCTGGGGGTGCGGGCGGCGGCGGTGACGGTCAGCAGGGCCGGGGCGAACCCGCCCTGGGCACATGAGTTGTGAGAGCGGTCGTTCAGCGCGTCACCGGGGCGTCGGTTTCGGTGGCGGGCGAGGTTGTGGCCGAGGTGGGGCAGGGGTTGCTGATCCTGGTCTGCGCGATGGCCGGGGATGACGCGGCGGAGGCGGCGCGGCTGGCGGCAAAGATCGCGAAACTGCGGGTGTTCCGGGATACGGGCGGCAAGATGAACCTGTCGGTGCGGGATGTTCAGGGGGCGGCGCTGGTGGTCAGCCAGTTCACCCTCGCGGCTGACCTGAGGGGCAACCGGCCGGGGTTTTCGACGGCGGCGGAACCGGAGGAGGGGCGGCGGTTGTACGAGGTTTTCGCCGCCCGTCTGGCCGAACAAGGCGTGCCGGTTTCAACCGGCCAGTTCGGGGCAGAGATGGCGGTCAGGCTGGTCAATGACGGGCCGGTAACGATCTGGATGGATACGGAAAGCCTGTGATAACACGCGTGTTATGATGACTAAGGCATTGAAATATAACAATTACGCGAATTCTGTTAATGTCTTGGTAACGGTTCAGCGAGGGTGAAATCGCCTTGTCTGGCACGCGTGGACCAGATCACTTGAACGGATTGCCCGGGGACTGCGCGCCGATCACGTCGCCGCATTCGATCAGCGCGTCGATCGAGGCGCGGGAACCGGCCAGCGAATAGTTCTGCACGTCCGACCCATCGCCAGAGCGCAGATAGAGCCGGTTGCCGCGCGCCACCTCGGCGATGAAAATTGACCCCGGCTCGGAAAGGTTGAACAGCGCCGAATTCGGGTAAAGTTCGGCATTGGTCAGGTTCCATGGCGCGCGGCGGTCGACCTGCACTTCAAGGTCGGCGGTCTCGCCCTCGGCGAATTGCCACGCTGTCGAGTAGAACTGCAGTTGAACCGCGCCATCCGGGAAGGTCCAGAGCGAGAAGCTTTCGCCGGGGGCCGATACCTGCGCCACGCAGCCAAGCGAGCCGTCGTCCCAGCCGACGACCTCCACTTGCCAGTGCTTGTAGGTGAACAGCACCTCGGATTGCTGCGCGCCCGCGCCGCTGGCAAGCAACAAGAGGGCACTGGTCGCGCATCCGATCCCTGACTTCATCCTGCCAACCCCAACCGACCGCATCTTCATCGGTTTTCGCGCCGGAAGGCGATTAAGGCAAATGAAACTTGCTGTCATGTCTGGCGTCGGGCAGGCGCGCCAATATGCGGCCGGGGATGGCTTACCCGGCCCATTCCCACGGGTTGCTGAATTGCCCCAAAACGCCGTTCACCCGAGCATCATCGACCGCGGCTGATTTTTCCAGCCGCGCCACCAGACCGCGTTTCTTGTCTTCGACCACGGTGGCGACCTTTGCCGGGATGCCCGCTTCGGCCAAGGCGGCATCATAGATGCGGGTGATTGCCCGCTTGCGCAGATCGGGTTTGAACACCTTGCCGACGGCGGTTTTCGGCAGTTCGGCCAAAACCTCGATATATTTTGGCTGGGCGGCGCGTTCGTTGATGTGGCGGGTGGCATAGGTCATCAGATCATCGACGGAGGCGGTGGCCCCGGTGACAAGTTCGACATAGGCGGCAGGCAGTTCGCCCGCATGCGCATCCGGCTGGCCGATGGCCCCGACAAAGGCCACCGCCTCGTGCCCCATCAGCGCCTCTTCGATCAGGGCGGGGTCGATATTGTGGCCGCCGCGGATGATCAGATCCTTGGCGCGACCGGTGATGAACAGATAGCCGTCACCGTCCAGCCGCCCCAGATCGCCGGTTTTCAGGAAACGTCCATCGGCGAACAACTGGCGGTTCTTGTCCGCCTCGGTGTAGGTGGAGCCTTCAAAGACGCCGGGGCTGGAGACGCAGATTTCGCCCACCTCGTCGACCGCGCATTCGCGGTAGCCGATGGCGCCCTGCGTGGTCAGGATGCGGACATGGGTGTAGGGGAAGGGCAGGCCGACCGATCCGATCTTCTTGCTGCCGCCGGGCGGGTTGATGGCGACAAGGCAGGTGCATTCCGTCAACCCGTAGCCTTCGATGATCTGCACGCCGGTCGCCTTCTCGAACCGGTTGAACAGCTCAACCGGCAGGGGGGCAGAGCCGGAAATGGCGCTGCGCAGGGTAGAGACATCGGCATTGATCGGGCGTTGCATCAGGGCGGACAGCGCAGTGGGCACGGTGATCAGGTAGGTGACCTTCCAGCGTTCGATCAGCTTCCACAGATTGTCCATAACCCCTTCGCCGCGATAGCCCTGCGGCGTCGGAAAGACCACATGCGCGCCGGCTGCAATCATCGACATCATCACCGGATAGGCGGCGAGAACGTGGAACAACGGCAACGGGCACAGCAAGACATCGCTTTCCTTGAACAGCAGGCGCGACCCGATCCAGCCGTTGTAGACCATGCCAGATACCTTGTGCTGGGCGACCTTGGGCATTCCTGTCGTCCCGCCGGTGTGGAAATAGGCGGCGACGCGGTCTTCGGTGATATCGGTGAAATCCAGCCGGTCGGCGCGGTGACGGGCCATCCCGGCGCGGAAGTCGCTGATGTCGGCGGTGTGCGACACCGGGTTTTTCGGGCGGATCAGCGGCACGATCAGCTTTTTCACGCCGGACAGGTAACGGACAAGATCCACCTCCAGCACGGTCTTGACGTTTGGCGCGAACTTTACCGCTTCGGCCACCTTTTGCGGCAGGTCGGTCTTGGGGAAGGGTTTCAGGGTGACGACGACCTTGGCCTTGGTTTCGCGCAGGATGGCGCTGATCTGCTCGGCCTCGAGCAGCGGGTTGATCGGGTTGACGATGCCCGCGACAGCCCCGGCGAACAGCGTGATCGCGGTTTCCAGCGCATTCGGCAGGATGTAGGCGACCACATCCTTTTCGCCGATGCCCAGTGAGCGGAACAGGTTGGCGGCCTGCGTCACCTGACCGTGCAGGTCGGCCCAGGTGGCGGTTTCCGATTTGGTGGCGGGGCCGGACAGCAATTGAAAGCTGATCGCCGGGCGTGCCCCGTGCGCATCACGGGCGCGGGTCAGGAATTCATACATCGAGCGGGCCTGACCGCGGTCGGCCCAGGGCATCTCAGCCTCGATGGCCTTCAGATCCGCAAGTTTTGCGAAAGCGTTCATCCGATCCTCCCCTGTCTGCCCGCTTTTGACGCAGGCTTGGCGCAAGGATGGGACGTGCGGGGCGGTTTGCCAAGCCGGTTTGTCGGTGGCAGGACGTGACGTCAGATCGGTGTCAGATCTGGCCGTCGGTGAACTGCAGCCGCGCCAGGCGGGCGTAGAGCCCGCCTTCGGCGATCAGCGCGTCATGGGTGCCGATGGCATTGATGCGCCCATTGTCAAAGACCACGATCCGGTCGGCACGTTTCACCGTGGCAAGGCGGTGGGCGACGACGATGGTGGTGCGGCCTTCGGACAGGCGTTCCACGGCGGCCTGCACCGCGCGTTCGCTTTCGGCGTCAAGCGCTGAGGTGGCTTCGTCGAGCAGCAGGAGCTTTGCGTCGCGCAGGATGGCGCGGGCGATGGCGACGCGCTGTTTCTGGCCGCCCGACAGCATGACGCCGCGTTCGCCGAGGTAGCTGTCATAGCCCTGCGGCAAGGTGGCGAGAAAGTCATGCGCGGCGGCGGCGCGGGCGGCCTCTTCGACTTCGCGGTCCGTGGCGTCGGGGCGGCCGAAGCGGATGTTTTCGCGGGCCGAAGCGGCGAAGATCACCGGGTCCTGCGGCACAAGTGCGATGGCGGCGCGGAAATCATGGCGGGCCATGGCTGTGAGGGGAATCCCGTCGAGGGTGATCTGGCCGGACTGCGGATCGTAAAACCGCATCAGAAGCTGCAGGATCGTGGTCTTGCCTGCACCCGAGGGGCCGACGAGGGCTACGGTTTCGCCGGGGCGGACGGTCAGGCTGATGCCGTTCAGCGCGGATGTTTCAGGCCGCGCCGGATAGCGGAAGGTGACGTTGTCAAAGGCAATCTCGCCCAGCACCGGGCGGGGCAGGGGGATGGGGTTCGGCGGATCCTGCACCGGATCGGTGGTGTGCAGCAGTTCCACCAGCCGCTCGGTGGCCCCGGCGGCGCGCTGCAACTCGCCCCAGATCTCCGACAATGCGCCGACGGCCCCCGCAACCATCACCGCGTAAATGACGAACTGGATCA
>JAYSYZ010000262.1:0-2911 GCA_043727195.1 Paracoccaceae bacterium | reverse complement strand
TGAACAGCACGGTAATCGGGCCAAGCGCAGCGGTGGCGGCATCGACGGCCGCCTGTACCTGGCCCGCGTCGGAGACATCGGCCTGCAGGGCGATGGCGTTGCCCCCTGCGGCGGTGATCGAGGCGGCGCGGTCTTCGGCCGCGGCGAGGTTCAGATCGATGATCGCGACCTTCGCACCTTCGGCGGCGAAAAGGCTGGAGGCGGCCCCGCCCATGCCGGTCGCCCCGCCGGAGATGATGGCGGTCTTGCCGGAAAGTCTGCCCATGATGTGCCCCCAAAAGGAAACCGGCGGCCTTGCCGGCCGCCGGTTCATTGGTAGGGTGTGCTTCAGCGCACCGTCAACCTCAGTTGCGCGCTTTGTCGACCATCTTGCCCTTGGAGATCCACGGCATCATGGCGCGCAGCTTTTCGCCGACCTGTTCGATCTGGTGTTCGTCGTTCAGGCGGCGGGTGGCCTTGAACATCGGCTGGCCGACGGCGTTTTCCTGCATGAAATCGCGCACGAATTTGCCGGACTGGATATCCTTGAGGACGGCTTTCATCCGGGCCTTGGTCTCGTCGTAAGGCAGAATGCGCGGGCCGGAGACGTATTCGCCATACTCGGCGGTGTTCGAGATCGAGTAGTTCATGTTGGCAATGCCGCCTTCGTAGATCAGATCGACGATCAGCTTCACTTCGTGCAGGCACTCGAAATAAGCCATTTCGGGCTCATACCCGGCCTCGACCAGCGTCTCGAAGCCCATGCGGATGAGTTCGACAAGGCCACCGCAAAGGACGGCCTGTTCGCCGAAGAGGTCTGTTTCGCATTCCTGACGGAAGTTGGTCTCGATGATGCCTGACCGGCCGCCGCCGATGGCGGAGCAGTAGGAGAGGCCGATTTCCATTGCCTTGCCGGTCGCATCCTGATGCACGGCCACGAGGCAGGGCACGCCGCCGCCCTTGGTGTATTCGCCGCGCACGGTGTGGCCCGGGCCTTTGGGGGCCATCATGATGACATCGACGCCCTTCTTCGGCTCGATCAGGCCGAAATGCACGTTCAGGCCATGGGCGAAGGCAATCGCCGCACCTTCGCGCAGATTGTCGTGGACGTATTTGCGATAGGTGTCGGCCTGCAGTTCATCCGGCATGGTGAACATGATCAGGTCGCACCATTTTGCGGCCTCGGCGATATCCATGACCTTGAGACCTTCGGCTTCGCATTTCTTGGCCGAGGCGGAGCCGGGGCGGAGGGCGACGACGACGTTCTTGGCGCCGCTGTCACGCAGGTTCAGCGCATGGGCGTGTCCCTGGCTGCCGTAGCCGAGGATGGCGACCTTCTTGTCCTTGATCAGGTTGATGTCGCAGTCACGATCGTAATAGACGCGCATGGCGGTCCCTCCATTGGTTGATGGCGCGGAGGATAGGGGTTTTTTCCGGTGAGACCGTGCATTATCTGATGAATTCTGTTAAAACTGCAAAAAGTAATGCGCTTACGCGTAATCTGGTGAATAAATCATGCAGATCGACGATACCGACCGGCGCGTCCTGCGCCATTATCTGGCGGAACCCGGGCTTGAACGTGCCGCGCTTGCCGAGCGTGCCGGGGTTACCCCGGCCACGCTTTGGCGGCGGCTGGAAAGGCTGCGCGAAGCGGCGGTGATCCGCGCGGAAGGGGCAATCATCGACTGGCGCGCCCTCGGCTATGCGGTGGAGGTGTCGCTGCGGTTCACGCTGGACAAGACCAATCCGCGCGCCTTTGACGAATTCATCGTGGCGGCGCGCGGGGTTCCCGAGGTGATCGGGATCGAGACCTTTCTTGGGCGGGTGGATGTACGGCTGAACGTCATCGCGCGGGATCTGGCCCAGTATCAGGAGATCTACCGCAAACGCATTCTGGCGCTGCCGCATATTGCAGAGGTGGAGGCGCTGATGCTGATCGCGACGATCCGGGAAGCCGAAGGGTTGCCGCTGTGATCGATCTTGATGACGCGGACCGGGGCATATTGCGCGCTTTGGCGGCCGATGCGGCGTTGAGCGCAGGCGAACTGGGCCGGCGCTTCGGGCTGAGCCAGCCTGCCGCCTGGCGACGGGTGCGGCGGTTGGAGGAGGCGGGTGTCATCGCCGGGCGGCGGGTGGAGGTGGACCGGGCGGCGCTGGGGTTCGGGGTGACGGTGTTCCTGGGGGTCAAGCTTGCCACGAAGGGGCGGGTCAGCCTCGAGGATTTCGAGCGCGCGGTGGTTGCCATCCCGGAGGTGCAGGTGGTGCAGCATGTGCTGGGGTTGTTCGATTACCGGCTGCGGGTGGTGGCGCGGGATATCGCCGATTTCGAGCGGGTGCTGCGGCGGCGCATCATGACGCTGCCGGGGGTGGGGCAGGTGGAGGCGAATGTGCTGTTGACCGAAGAGCGCAGGCCGGGGCCGCTGGGCTGACCGCCATGTCGGAAATGGGTGTTTGCGATGCGGGCAAATGCGCTAGGTTCGGCCAAAGATCACAGGAGAATGGCCATGCCCGGACTGCACGCGGATGTCGACCCCGAGGGGTTGGAGGAGTTTTCGGTGGTGTTCACCGACCGATCGCTGAACCATATGTCGGCGAAGTTTCAAGGCGTCATGCGCGAGGTTTCCAGCCTGTTGAAGGAGGTCTATCGCGGGTCGGCGGTGGCTTTGGTGCCGGGTGGCGGGACTTATGCGATGGAGGCAGTGGCGCGGCAGTTCGGGCAGGGGCCGGTGCTGATCATCCGCAACGGCTGGTTTTCCTATCGGTGGAGCCAGATTTTCGACGCCGGGGGCTTTGCGGGCGACACAACCGTGGTGATGGCGCGGCAGACGGGCAATGGCGCGCAGGCGGCATTTGCGCCGCCCCCGGTGGAGGAGGTGGTCGCCCGGATCCGCGAGATGCGGCCAGAGGCGGTGTTCGCGCCGCATGTGGAGAC
>JAYSYZ010000261.1:0-2915 GCA_043727195.1 Paracoccaceae bacterium | reverse complement strand
TGAAAACCGGCCAGGGCCACATCTCGACCCGGTCATCGACATTGGTCTCGGCGGCTTACGATTTCCGCAAACGGTTCGAAGGCGCTGAGGGCACGAATCCGGAAGAACTGATCGCTGCGGCGCATGCCGGGTGTTTCTCGATGGCGCTTTCGGGGGAACTTGAGAAAGCGGGGCTGACCGCGACCGAGATCAGGACGACTGCAACCGCCACGCTTGATTTCATCGACGGCGCGGCGACGGTCACAAAAATTCACCTGGACCTGACCGCCAGCGTTCCCGACGCGACGGACGAAGCGTTTCAGGCCGCCGCCGCCGCCGCAAAGGCAGGCTGCCCGATCTCGCGGTTGTTGAAGGCCGAGACGACGCTAACCGCCGTTCTGGCCTGATGCCTCCGGTCTGGGCGTTGCGTCACCGGAACGCTCAGACCATCATTTCCTTGGTCGCCGACAGGACAACCCCGGGATAGTCGCGCACGACGCGGTCAATGTCCCATTGCAGGCGGGTCAGGAAAACTAGGTCGCCGTCACTGTCATGCGCGATATGGCCTTTATTGACGTTGACCAGCTTTTCCACCTCGGATTTCGGGCCGGAAATCCAGCGGGCCGAGGTGAAGTTCGACCCCTCGAACCGCACGGGCAGGGAATATTCCTGCTCGATCCGGCTGGCCAGCACGTCGAACTGCAGGGCACCGACGACGCCGACGATGTAGCCTGATCCGATCATCGGCTTGAACACCTTGGCGGCGCCTTCTTCCGCGAACTGGGTCAACGCCTTTTCCAGATGTTTGGCCTTCATCGGATCCATCGCGCGGACGGTCTGCAGCAGTTCCGGCGCGAATGAGGGGATGCCGGTGAAACGCAAGACCTCGCCTTCGGTCAGCGCGTCGCCGATGCGCAACTGGCCGTGGTTCGGGATGCCGATGATGTCACCTGCCCAGGCCTCTTCCGCCAGTTCGCGGTCGGCGGCAAGGAACAGCACCGGGCTCGCGATGGTCATCGGTTTTTTCGACCGGACATGCTGCAGCTTCATGCCGCGTTCGAAATGTCCCGAGGCAAGGCGGACGAATGCCACCCGGTCGCGGTGCTTGGGGTCCATGTTGGCCTGCACCTTGAAGACAAAGCCGGTGACCGGCGTCTCTCCCGCGTCGATCTGGCGTTCGGCGGCGTTTTGCGGCTGCGGTTCCGGCCCATACTCGCCGATTCCGTCCATCAGTTCCCTGACGCCGAAGGAATTGATCGCCGACCCGAACCAGATCGGCGTCATCGAACCGTTGAGAAACGAGGCGCGGTCAAAGGCGGGCAGCAGTTCGCGGGCCATCTCCAGCTCCTCGCGGAACTTATTCAAGAGATCGGCGGGAACGTGTTCGGCCAGTTTCGGGTCATCCATGCCACTGATCTTGATCGACGCGGCGACCTTGTTGCGATCCGCCCGGTCCATGATTTCCAGCCGGTCGTGCAGCAGGTCGTAAGCGCCGACGAATTCGCGCCCGACGCCGATAGGCCAGCTGGCGGGCGTCACGTCGATGGCGAGGTTTTCCTGAATTTCGTCGATGATATCAAAGGTATCGCGGGATTCCCGGTCCATCTTGTTGCAGAAGGTCAGGATCGGCAGGTCGCGCAACCGGCACACCTCGAACAGCTTGCGTGTCTGGCTTTCCACCCCCTTGGCCCCGTCGATCACCATGATCGCGGCATCGACGGCGGTCAGCGTGCGGTAGGTGTCTTCGGAAAAATCCGAGTGGCCGGGCGTGTCAACCAGATTGAAGCGATAGTGCCCGAAATCGAACGACATCGCCGAGGCCGAGACGGAAATGCCGCGATCCGCCTCGATCTTCATGTAGTCAGACCGGGTCCGCCGCGCATCGCCCTTGGCGCGGACCTGCCCGGCCATCTGGATCGCACCGCCAAACAGCAGGAACTTTTCGGTGAGCGTGGTTTTGCCCGCATCGGGGTGCGAGATGATTGCAAACGTCCGGCGGCGGGCAATCTCGGGCGGCAGGGGGGGCTGATTTGACATGGCCAGCGGTATAGGGCCGCCGATGCAGGCCCGCAACTGCCGCACTGTCTTGAAGCTGTCAAACGACAGGCGTATGGTTAGAACATAGAATGAACATTCAGGGAGGATGCCATGACTTTGACCGAAATTGCCAATGAACTTGTCGCCGGGTGCCGCGAACATCGCGAACGCGCCAACCTGCATGTGCTCTATGCGCCCGATGCCCAGTCGGTCGAGGCGGCGGATATGGGCAACGGCACCACCGTCACCGGGATTGCGGCCATTGAGGGCAAGCATGACTGGTGGGAGGGCAGCATGACCGTGCATGGCGGCACGGTCGACGGGCCGTTCATGCACGGGCAAGACCGGTTCGCGGTGATCTTCAACATGGACTTTACCGAAAACGCATCCGGCAAACGGTCGCAGATGCGCGAGGTCGCCATCTATCACGTGGCGGATGGCAAGATCGCGCGGGAAGAGTTTTTCTACCCAACCTGAAGGCCCCCGGCCCCCACTGGCGCCCGGCCCGCAGCACCGCTAACCTGCGGCAGTGGCAGGGAGTGAATGGCGATGGATCTGGGGATCAGGGGAAAGCGGGCGCTGGTCTGCGCTTCATCCAAGGGGTTGGGGCGCGGCTGTGCCGAGGCGCTGGCGGCGGCGGGCGTCGATCTGGTGATGAACGCGCGCGGGGCCGAGGCGCTGGCGGCGGCGGCGGCGGCAATCCGCGCGGCACATCAGGTGAACGTGGTCACGGTGGCGGGTGACATCACCACCGATGCCGGCCGCGCGGCGGTGCTGGCGCAGGGGCCGTTCGACATTCTGGTGACCAATGCGGGCGGCCCGCCCCCGGGGATGTGGCATGACTGGGACCGCGCCGATTTCATCAAGGCGCTGGATGCCAACATGCTGACGCCGATTGC
>JAYSYZ010000260.1:0-20953 GCA_043727195.1 Paracoccaceae bacterium | reverse complement strand
GCTAAACAGCGGCTGTCCGAGCCGGAAACCCGTGCGGATGTGGCGGAATTGGTAGACGCGCAGCGTTGAGGTCGCTGTTCTTTAATCGGAGTGAAAGTTCGAGTCTTTTCATCCGCACCAGTTTCGGCCGGACCAGTTCAGAAAGACGCGGGGGTGCCTCCTCGCGTCTTTTGCATTGCGGGCGGGATTTTTGCCGCCGTCGAATTTCCCGCAGCTTGGCATGCGCCGGTGCAAATGGCGGGCGGTGGTGGCGATGCCTGCACGAATTTCCCGCATTTTCGGTTTGTGATGGAATGCGATCAGTTGAGCGTTGCATTGCGGCAGGCGTTTCGGTTTAGTCGCAGCAACCAAGGCGCAGGATAGCTGCCGGGACGATCAGGGAGACATGGGTGACGGTTGAGCCCCGAAGCGACGCCTTCGTCGCGTTTGAGCATGTGCAGAAAAGCTACGACGGGGTCAGCCTTGTCGTGAAGGATTTGAACCTGAGCATCGCGAAGGGCGAATTCCTGACCATGCTGGGGCCGTCAGGATCTGGTAAGACCACCTGCCTGATGATGCTGGCGGGGTTTGAAACCGCAACCAACGGCGAAATCCGGCTGGACGGCCGACCGATCAACCAGGTGCCGCCGCACAAGCGCGGCATCGGCATGGTGTTTCAGAACTATGCGCTGTTTCCGCATATGACGGTGGGCGAAAACCTGGCCTTTCCGCTGGAAGTGCGGGGCATGCAGAAAACCGACCGCGAGACCAAGGTGAAGCGCGCGCTGGACATGGTGCAGATGTATGCCTTTATCAACCGGCGACCGGCGCAACTGTCGGGCGGGCAGCAACAACGCATCGCGCTGGCGCGGGCGCTGGTGTTCGATCCGGCACTGGTGCTGATGGACGAACCCCTGGGCGCGCTGGACAAGCAGCTGCGCGAGCATATGCAGTTCGAGATCAAGCATCTGCACGAAAATCTTGGGATCACCGTGGTCTATGTGACGCACGATCAGGGCGAGGCGCTGACGATGAGCGACCGGGTTGCGGTGTTCAACGACGGGCGCATCCAGCAACTTGCCCCCCCGGCGGACCTGTATGAACGGCCTGACAACAGCTTTGTCGCGCAGTTCATCGGGGAGAACAACAAGCTGTACGGCACCGTTGAGGAGATCGGCGGCGGCAAGTGCACTGTGCGGCTGGCCACCGGCGAGGTGATCGACGCGACCCCGGTGAACGTGACCGAAAAGGGTGCCAGGACGCTGGTGTCGATCCGGCCCGAGCGGGTGGAGTTCAAGCCCGAGATGATGCCCGAAGGCGCACATACCATCGACGCCGAAGTGGTGGAGTTCATCTATATGGGCGATCTGTTCCGGACCCGGCTGAAGGTGGCAGGTTCGCAAGACTTCGTGATCAAATCGCGGAACACGGCCGGGCAGCGCATGCTGAAACCGGGCGAGAAAATCAAGATCGGATGGGCCCCGCACGACGCGCGGGCGCTTGATCCGGCATGACGGAATGGCCGAAGCCGCAGCACTGCGCAGTCGGCCGAGGGCAGTACCAAATTCAAAGCTTAACCAGGGAGACGAAACGGATGAAGAAACTACTGATTCTTTCCACGGCACTGACGGCGGTTGCCTATGCTGCACAGGCCGATGTGACGGTCATGTCGTGGGGCGGTGCCTACGGCGAAGCGCAAACCGAAGCGCATGTGAAGCCATGGATGGCCGCCACGGGCACCACCACTGTCATGGTCGACAGCGACAATCCGGCCCCGGCAATCAAGGCGATGGTCGAGGCTGGTAACGTGACTGTCGATGTTGCGTCAGTTGAATATGCCGACGCCATCCGCCTGTGTGACGAAGGCGTGCTGGAGCCGATTGATGCGGCGTCACTTCCTGCTGGTGCCGATGGCACGGCGGCCGCTGAAGACTTTCTGGCCGGTGCGGTCACCGAATGCGGTGTGTCGACCGACATCTGGTCGAACGTTTACGCCTTTGACACCACCAAGTTCGCGGGCGACGCCGCCCCGAAGACTGCCGCCGACTTTTTTGACCTGGCGAAGTTTCCTGGCAAGCGTGGCCTGAAGAAGGGCGCGAAAGCCGTTCTGGAATTCGCGCTTTTGGGCGACGGCGTTCCGCCGGCGGAGATCTACACTGTGCTGAACACTCCCGAGGGTGTGGACCGTGCGTTTGCAAAGCTCGACAGCATCAAATCCGAAGTTGTCTGGTGGGAAGCCGGTGCACAGCCGCCGCAGCTTCTGGCGGATGGCGAAGTGGCAATGACCACCGCTTACAACGGACGGATCTTTGCTGCGGTGGTGAACGAGGGCAAGCCATTCCAGATCGTCTGGGACGGTCAAATCTATGAAAACGAGATGTACGTCGTGCCGAAGGGTGCGCCGAACAAGGATGCAGCGATGGAGTTCATCAAGTACGCGACCTCGACCGAGGGGCTGCGCGCACAGGCGCAGCAAATCTCTTATGGTCCGGCACGCAAGTCGGCGATGAAGGACGAACTGATCTTCAAGGACGGCAAGACGGTGATGGCGACGCACCTGCCGACCGCACCTGAGAACCTGACCAATGCGCTGGAAACCTCGTCGGCGTTCTGGGTCGATCATGACGCGGAACTGAACGAGCGCTTCCAGGCATGGCTGGCCTCGAACTGAACCTGAACGCCGGGGGCGGCCACTGCGGCTGCCCCCGGAGCTTTTCCAAAGCCGAATGGCCCGACCGAAGATGAGCATGACCGAGACCCTGACCACGTCGGATGGCCGCCCGCTGAAAGAGGCGCTGGTTGCCGCTCAGGCGCGGGCGCGGCGGCGGGCGCTGTTTCTGGTGTTGCCGCTGCTGCTGTTTGTGGTGCTGACCTTCATTCTGCCCATCGGCTACATGCTGATGCGGTCATTCGAGCATGACGGCTTTTCAGGATCGGTCGACAAGCTGGCAATCTGGTTCGAGGCAAACCCCGAAGGCAGCGCCATTGACGAGGCGGCCTATGCGGCACTGGTGGCCGATCTGGCGAGGATGCAGACCGACAGGACCGCAGCGTTGGCCGGAACGCGGATAAATTACACGGTGCCGGGGTCGATCAGCCTGTTCAAGGCGGCAGGGCGGGACGCGGCCAAGCTGCAGCCACCGTTCAAGGAGGCGATGCTGGCGCTGGACCCGGATTGGGGCAGCACGCGGCTGTGGCAGGCGATGCGGGCGGCGTCTTCGACCTATACCACGGATTTCTACCGGGTGGCGGTGGATCAGAAGCGGTCTGACGAGGGCGGCTGGGCGCGGGGCGGCGACAAGGAGCGGATCTATGTGTATCTGTTCGTCAAGACATTCTTTCTGTCGGCGGTGATCACGCTGGCCTGCCTGTTGCTGGCATTCCCTGTGGCCCATCTGCTGGCGGTGTTGCCGATGTCGAAATCATCCTTGTTGATGATACTCGTCTTGCTGCCGTTCTGGACCTCGCTTCTGGTGCGCACGACCAGCTGGATCGTGCTGTTGCAGCAGCAGGGGGTGGTGAACAACATTCTGGTGTCGATCGGACTGATCGGCGATGACGGGCGGCTGGCGATGATCAACAACCAGACCGGCACCATTGTGGCAATGACGCATGTGCTGCTGCCGTTCATGATCCTGCCACTGTATTCGGTGATGAAGACGATTCCGCCAAGCTATGCCCGTGCGGCGCGCAGCCTGGGGGCGACCAGCTGGACGACATTCCGGCGGGTGTATCTGCCGCAGACCCTGCCGGGGATCGCGGCGGGGTCGCTGCTGGTGTTCATTCTGGCGGTCGGGTATTACATCACCCCGGCGCTGGTGGGCGGCGCGGACGGGCAGCTGATATCGAACCTGATCAGCTTTCACATGAACAAATCGAACTGGTCGCTGGCGGCGGCGCTGGCGGCGATATTGCTGGTGGCAATCCTGATCCTGTACTGGCTGTATGACCGGCTGGTCGGCATCGACCGGCTGAAGTTCGGCTGAGGAGCGCACGATGGCCCTGCCCACCTATGCCACCCCGCTGGAAACCGTCTGGTACTATGCGTTCCGGGTGCTGTGCGCGCTGATCTTCGTGTTCCTGATCGCGCCCATCATCGTGGTCATTCCGCTGTCGTTCAACGCCGAGCCGTATTTCACCTTTACCGAAAAGATGCTGACCTTCGATCCGACCGGTTACAGCCTGCGCTGGTATGACACGCTGCTGACGCTGGGCCATCCTGCACCGGAAGGGCCGCGCGGCGATGCCTGGTGGGCGGCGACCTGGGAAAGTGCGACCTGGATCAAGGCGACGCGGAATTCGCTTTGGGTCGGTCTGTGGGCGACAATTCTGGCAACCTCGCTGGGCACGCTGGCAGCGCTGGGGTTGAGCCGGCCCGAGATGCCCTATCGGCGTCTGATCACCGCGATCCTGATCAGCCCGATGATCGTGCCGATCATCATCATCGCGGTGGGGATGTCGTTCTTTTTCGCCAAGGCCTGTGTCGACCCTGCCTCGGCGGTCGGGGCGGTCTTCGCGCCGTTCCTGTCGAACAAGGGGTGCCTTGCCAATTCCTCGCTGGGGGTGATCGTGGCGCATGCGACGCTGGGCATACCGTTCGTGATCATCACCGTAACGGCGACGCTGTCGGGGTTCGACCAATCGCTGATCCGGGCCAGTGCCAGCCTGGGCGCCAATCCGCGCACGACGTTCTTCAAGGTGATCATGCCGCTGATCCTGCCGGGGGTGATCTCTGGCGCGCTGTTCGCCTTCGTCACCTCGTTCGATGAGGTGGTGGCGGTGCTGTTCATCGCGGGGCCGGAGCAGCAGACGATCCCGCGCCAAATGTTTAACGGTATCCGCGAGGCGATCAGCCCGGCGATTCTGGCGGTGGCGACGCTGCTGGTGATCATCTCCGTTGCGCTGCTGGCGACGGTGGAGCTGCTGAGGCGGCGGTCGGACCGGTTGCGCGGCGTGACGGGGCACTGACGTTCAGGGCAGGATTTGCAGCCAGAGCCAGACCGTACCGATGCTGAGCCCGGTGGCGACAAGCACCGTGGAGGCAACGACGCGTTTGGCGACACCGTAGAGATTCGCAAAGACATAGGCGTTGACACCGGGCGCCATGGCGGCGGTGAGGACGGCCGAGCGCAAAGCGGCTGCATCGAGGTGGAAGACCAGGGTGCCAAGCAGCCAGGTGATGCCGGGATGCAGGATCAGCGACACGGCGGACAGAAGGGCGATGGCGCGGAAATCGCCCTCGGGCCGGTAGCGGTATAGCACCCCGCCGAGGCCGAACAGGGCGGCGGGTAGGGCCGCGCGGGTTACCATGTCTATGGCCGACCAGGCGATGGTGGGCAGGGCGACGCCCGACAGGTTGACCGCAAAGCCGCAAAGGATGCCGATGACGAGGGGCTGGGTCAGGATCGCGCGCAGCACCTGCCGGGTGAGGGCAATCGCCGACAGCCCCATACCGTGCGAGCGCGCCAGTTCCATCAGCGTTATGCCAAAGGCGTAGAACACCGGCGCGTGGATCGAAATGATGGCGAAATTGCCCTGTAGTGCACCGGTTCCATAGGCACGTTCGGTAATCGGCACGCCGAGGAGGAGCGAGTTGGAGAACAGGCCGACAAAGCCGAAGGCGATGCTGTCGGTGAACGGGCGGTCGAAGAGCAGGCGGGCCGCGAGAAAACCCACAGCGAAGCCCGAGAAGGCCCCGGCGTAGAAGCTGATCATCAGGCCCGCGTCATAGGCCTGCGCGAGGTCGAGCCGCGCGATGGAGGCAAACAGCAAAAGCGGCAGGGCAAAGCCTTGCGCAAAGTGCATGACGCCATCAACGGAACTGGCGGTGAAGCCAAGCCAGCGCGCGGCGACATAGCCAAAGCCGATGACAAGGAAGACCGGCAGGATGACATCGAGAAGCGCGCTCAATTGTGGTGCCGTCCGGGGAATTTACACCGCATGGCGCAATTCAACGGCGCGCCCGTGGGATATCCGGTGCCAGATGAAGGCGGGATGTCAATCGCGATCATAGGCAATGGTCAGGCCATCGTAGGCGGGGGTGATGTTCGGCGGCAATTCAGCCGTGAGGGTGGCATAGTCGAGATCGACGTGCATGTTGGTGAGGATAGCGCGGACCGGTTTCGCGCGGGCGATCCAGTCGAGCGACAATGCCAGATGCGCGTGGGTGGGATGCGGCTTGCGGCGCAGCGCGTCGAGGATCCAGCAATCAAGGTTTTCAAGGTAAGGCCAGCTTTCGGGCGGAATGGCGATCACGTCGGGCAGGTAGGCGAGGCGGTCGATGCGAAAGCCGAGCGCATCCATCGAACCATGTTCGACGCGGAACGGGGTGAGGGTCACCGGGCCGCCGGCGCCGGTGATGGTGAGGGGGCCGTGGATGGTGTGCAGATCGAGGATCGGCGGATAGGGTGAACCTTCGGGCTGGGTGAAGGCATAGGCGAAGCGGGACAGCAGCGCCTCTTGCGTCGCGCCATCGGCCCAGACGGGCAGGCGACGGCGGAGGTTGAAGACGATCTGGCGCAGGTCGTCGATGCCATGCATGTGGTCGGCGTGGCTGTGGGTATAGACCACGGCGTCAAGCGCGCCAACGCCTGCGTCGAGCAGTTGGTCGCGCATGTCGGGCGATGTGTCGATGAGAACGCGGGTCGTGCCTTCGGGCGTGGTGCGTTCGATCAGCAGCGAACAGCGCCGGCGACGGTTCTTTGGATTGGCGGGATCGCAATCCCCCCAATCTCCCGCATTCGTGGCGCCGCCCAGCCGCGGCACCCCGCCGGACGAACCGCAACCGAGGATGGTGAAGCGCAAGCCGGCCATCAGGCGCGCCCCGCTGCTTTGGAAAACAGCCGGTCGAAGTTGGCGGTGGTGATGGCGGCGAAAGCCTCAGTCTCCAGACCGAAGCTGGGGGCGACAGCGGCAGCGGTGAGCGCGGTGTAGGCCGGTTCGTTGCGTCGGCCCCGGTGTGGCGGGGGCGCCAGATAGGGGCTGTCAGTTTCCAGCAAGATCCGGTCCTGCGGGGCGGCGGCGAAGATGTCGCGCAGCGCCCGGGAGTTCGGGAATGCGGCGATGCCGGAGACCGAGAGGTAGAAGCCGAGATCCAGCGCGGCGCGCGCGAGGCCCGCGCCGGAGGAGAAGCAATGCATGACGCAGGTGTAGGGGCCGGCGCGGTAGCCTTCGGTCAGGATCGCGGCGATATCAGCGTCAGCGTCACGCGCGTGGACGATCAACGGCAAGCCGGTTTCCTGTGCGGCTTCGATATGGATGCGCAGGCTGGTTGCCTGAATGGCCTTGCTGTCAGCGGTGTAGTGGTAATCAAGGCCCGTTTCGCCGATGCCGACCATTTTCGGATGCCGGGCCAGGGCGATCAGTTGGTCGAGGGTGGCCAGGGGTTCTTCGGCAGCGCTCATCGGGTGGGTGCCTGCGGCGTAGAACACCTGGGGAAAGGCCTCAGCGATGGCGCGGACGCGGGGCTCGTGGCGCAGGCGGGTGCAGATGGTGACCATGCGGGTGACCCCGGCCGCCGTGGCACGGGCGATGACGCCGGGCAGATCGTCAGCCAGTTCGGGGAAATCGAGGTGGCAGTGGCTGTCGACGATTTGGGGGGGGGCGGGGGACATGCGGCTCACCTGTTGGCGAGGGTGCCCGCCGTGTCGTCGATCTGCAGGAGCATATCCATGAGAAGGGCGGCAGGGTCAAGGTTCACCGCCCTGCCGCGCCGGGCGCGGGCGGAGAGGGACTGGGCAAGGTCCGCCCAGGCCCGCCCGGCGAGTGGGGAGGGTGAGAGGCGGGCGAGAAGCGGCCCCTCCTGCGCCGCTGCCTCGGGCGGCGGGTGGCAAAGGGCGCCGGTGCGGGCAAGACGGGCAAGAAAAAGGTCGATCAGGGTTACAAGTAGATCGAACGTCTCGGCCGCAGCTTTGCCAGCGGCGCGGTCGGCCAGCGCAAGGGCCTGCGGGCGGTCAAGGCGGGGCAGGGTGGCAAAGAGGCGGATGAGGGCAGCGTAGAGGTTCAGCCCGTCGAGGTTGGTCAGGCGGAAAGCCTCGCCCACCGATCCGGCGGAAAGCTGGGCGAGGGACTGCGCCTCACCGGGGGTGACGGTGCCACCGGCGGCGATAAGGGCGGCGGCAAGGTCATCGGGGCCAAGGGGGGCAAGGCGCAGTTCGCGGCAGCGCGAGCGGATGGTCGGCAGAAGGCGCGCCGGTTGGTGTGCGACAAGCAGGAGGGTGACCCGGGCCGGCGGTTCCTCCAGCAGTTTCAGGAGCGCATTGGCGGCAGCGGTGTTGAGTTCGTCAAGGCTGTCGATGATCGCGACGCGGCGGCCACCGTCGGCGGCGGAGAGGGCAAAGAACGATTTCATCCGGCGGACCTCGTCCACCGAGATGACCTGCGAGAGCGCGGTTTCCTTGTCGTTCCCGGCGCGGCGCAACAGAAACAGGCGTGGTTCGGCCAGTTGCAGAAGGCGGCGGGCGACGGGGTGAGTGCCTGCGATGTCGAGGCTGGCAGGCGGCGGGGCGGCGAACATGCCGCCGTCATCCGCAGGTATTGCAAGCAGGAACCGGGCCAGACGCCAGGCGAGGGTGGCTTTGCCGGTACCTTTCGGGCCGGTGATCATCCAGGCGTGGTGCAGCCGACCGGTGGAAAAAGCCTGCAGGAAAGCAGCCTCTGCCGCGGCATGGCCGTAGAGGCGGGCGGTTTCCCGGGGGTGGGGGGCACCTTCGATGCGGTCGGGTTCGGGAAGAGGCTCGGCCATGGGGCGGGTATGCCGCGCCGGGGCGGAGGCGTAAAGGGGGAGGTGAGGGGTGGGGCGGGAAAGACCGGTGATCCGGTCTTCCGTTACGGTATCATCCGGCGCGGCTGCTGGAACCGATTGCGCGTCAGGGTTGGTCCAGATGCGCCAGGGTCGCCGACAGAACCGCTGCGGCCACAGTGTCGGGATCGGCGGCACCGTCGATCACCCGGACGCGGCGATGCGCTTGCGCAAGCGCCAGAAAGCCTTGTCGCGCGCGGGTCTGGAAGGCGAGGCCCATATCCTCGAAGCGCAGCTCGTTGCCCGCGCGGGCGGTGGCGCGGGCCAGGCCAAGTGCGGGGTCGATGTCGATCAGCAGTGTCAGGTCCGGTTCAATGCCGATCATCAGATCATGCAGGCGGTCGACGGCGACGGACAGGTCACCGCGCGTCACGCCCTGAAAGATCCGCGTGCTGTCGGCAAACCGGTCGGTGATCACCACCTCGCCGCGGTCGAGCGCCGGGCGGATGGTCTTTTCCAGATGGTCGCGCCGCGCGGCGGTGAACAGCAGGATTTCGGTTTCCGGCGACCAGCGGTCAGTGGCACCTTCGAGGACGAGGCGGCGGATTTCCTCGGCACCGGGGCTGCCGCCGGGTTCGCGGGTCAGGGTGACGGTGTGGTCGCGCATGCGCAGCGCTTCGGCCAGGAGCCGGGCTTGCGTTGATTTGCCCGAACCGTCGATGCCTTCAAAGCTGAGGAAGCGGCCGGGCATTCAGCTGGCCGGGGCCTCACCAAGGGTGCGGCTGTAAAGCGCCCCGGCTGCTGTGGTCAGGCGCTTGAGGAAGCCTGCGGTGCCGACAGCACTTTCGGCCACCAGGGGAACGCGGTGGCTGGGCAGGTCTGGCACCTGCACGATCAGTTCTGCAACCGGCGCGCCGGCAGCGATCGGGGCGGTAAGCGGGCCGTTGTAGATGACCTCGGCGCTCATGCTGCCCTGCACCAGCGCGGGGACCAGCAGCCGGACATCCTGGGCGGGGACGAGGCCGACGGTGTCGGCGTCGCCCATGAAGACGTCAGCCTCGGCCACCCTGACGCCGGCCTTGGCAACCGTCTTTTCGGCAAACTGGCGGAAGGCCCAGCTGACGATCTTTTCGGCCTCTTCGGCGCGGGCAGTTTCGGAACCTAGACCGGTGATTGCAAAGATGATCCGCCGGTCGCCCTGCTTGGCCGATCCGACAAGGCCGTAACCCGCCTCGGAGGTATGGCCGGTCTTCAGCCCGTCCGCGCCGATGCCCAGTTCCAGCAGCGGGTTGCGGTTGAAGCGATTGTCGGGGGCGCGGTTCTTGTAGTTGAATTCGGTTTGGGCAAATATCGGGTAATATTCGGGAAATTCTTCGATCAGGCGCTGCGAGAGGATGCCGAGATCGCGCATCGACATGCGGTGGTTGGGGTCGGGCCAGCCCGAGGCATTGGTAAACACCGACGCGGTCATGCCAAGGGCCTTGCCGCGTTCGGTCATCTGGGCGGCGAACGCCTCTTCCGTGCCGGCCAACCCTTCGGCCACCACGACGCAGGCGTCGTTGCCCGAGTTCACGATCATGCCATGGATCAGGTCGCTGACTGTGGGCCGGTCGGTTTCCTGCAGGAACATGGTGGAGCCGCCCATCGCCTTGGCCCGGGACGAGACGGGGATGGTGCTGTCCATGGTGACCCGGCCATCGCGCAGCGCCTCGAACAACATGTTGATAGTCATCAGCTTGGACATCGAGGCCGGGGGGACCGGCTGGTCGGCATTCTTGTCCATCAGCACGGTTTGCGTCGTCATGTCATAGACCCAGGCAGCGCTGGCCGCAGTTTCGAATGCGCGTGCCATCGGGGCAAAGGCGGGCAGGGCCAGGATGGCCAGAAGCAGGATCAGGACGGTGCGCAGGGGATGCGGCATCTGGGGCCTTTGGCGGGTCATTGAAGGAAGAAGGCGTCGGCGAACCCGGCCCCTTTTATCGAAGCAAGCAGGGCTGCATCCCCCATCGCGATCACGCCCCAGACAACCTTGCCGTTGCTTTCGCTTTTGCGGGCAGTGGCGGTGACGCCGATTTTGCCAAGGGCATCGATGGCGCGGTCGGCATTTTCCTGGCCTGAGAACGAGGCGATCTGAATGGGGCGCGCGGTGGCCGCCGGCGTTGCCGGGGGCGCGTCGGCGAGGGGCGCGTCAGCGGCAGCGGCTGCCTTGGCGGCATCCGCCTCGGCCCGGATCTGGCGGCGGGTCTTGCGTTTTTCCAGGACTGGTGGCGCGTCGCCGTTGCCGGATGCTGCAGCGGCGGCATCGGCATCGGCGGCCACTTCGGTATCGCGCGCATCAAGCGGCGCCGTTTCGACCGTCGCGACGATTGCAGTCTCCGACGTCCCGGCTGCGGGGTCAGTGGCGAGGACACCGGCGGCTTCGGCGGCCTTTGCCGCCCGTGCTGCTTCTCGTGTTGCCCTAGCTTCGGCGCGACGTTCTTTCCAGGTTTTCTTCCGCGGCGCAGCGTCCTCGGGTGGGGTGGCCACCACATCTGCGATGCCGTCGGCCCCCGCGTCGACTGCATCAAGTGCGGCGGCTGCGATGGCGGTGGCTTCTGTCGGGTCGGCTGCGGCACCGTCAGTTGCCACCTGGTTTTCGGGTGCGGCTTCGGCCGGCACCTCGGTGGCCGCTTCCGGTGCGGCATCGATCTTGCGCAGGGCCGTCACGCGGATTTCGGTCGGTTGACCGGCGAGAATGCCAAGCGCCTCGGCGGCGTCGGAAGAGATTTGCAGCGGCGGTCCGGGATTGTCGCGTTCCCGGCGGAACAGCGCTCCGGTCACGGTCTTTCCATTGGCGGGGTTCACCAGCACCACCCGCTCGGGATCCGTGGTGTCGGGTGAGGCGACCCAGATACCGCCGAGCGACGGCCGACCGTCCCACAGGGCAGTGTCGCTGATCTGGAACACCTCGGGCGCTTCGACCTCGGCATTGCCACGCCGGCGGGTGGCGGGTTGCGCGGCATCGGCACCGCCCGACGCCACACCTGCACCAGTGCCCGCGCCCTCGACACAACCGATGAGCAGCCCTGCCGCCGCTGCCCCGAGAACGATTTGCCGGAATGCTGCTCTTGCCATCTTGCGCCCTCATCTGCCGCGCGGTCTGATCGCCACGCTTTATCCTGCCAGCCGCCGGGTCTGCTGATCGCGGCCAACACCGCTGACACGACGCAAATCCTGGCGCGTGCGCGCACCATACTGCCAGTAAGGCGTTGTGGAAAGGGCGGAGCCGGCTGGCCCCGTTCACGATCAGCGGATTTCGCCGCTTGCGCGCTCTTTCAGAATCACGTCCCCCCCGGTATTCCGCAAGTGTCGGAGGAGTGGCGGAGCGGTTTAACGCACCGGTCTTGAAAACCGACGTGGGTGCAAGCCCACCGTGGGTTCGAATCCCACCTCCTCCGCCACCCACCCCCACGATTGGTCTCTTGCGGCACCAACGACTGCCAAGCGCCTGTTATCGGCGGATTTTCCCGGCCCCAACCGGCTTTGACCTAACCCGCTTGCCACCTGTTTCCGGCCTTTCCCGGCTTTACCCGACCCCAGTCTCCGCCTGCCCGATAACAGGTGGAGTTTGCCCGGAACAGGGAGTTTTCTGCGTTTAACAGGACTAAACAGACCCGGACACCGGAGTCGGTGCACTAAAACGCCAAATAGCATCGACAAATCCGTAGCTTAGCCGGCACAATTGGACTTTCCTGTTTTGGGCGGTATCAGGTGATCCAACGGGTGTATCAGGCCCTGTTCGCACCTGTTATCGGGGTAGTCGGACAAAATAACAGGTAGGGGCTAATGCCGGGCCCGCGCGCGATTCCTGTGGTTTTTTGATGGATTGGTTGCCGATGAGGGCTCGGGTCAAGCCGTCCGCCGTTTCCCTCTGGACTCCATGCCGTCAAACATCCGGCGCTGCGCTGACCAGGATAGCGGAATGTCGGTTTCCAGAAGGTGCGCCAGCGTCAGTCGTTCGGGATGCTCGCCCGCGAGGATGGCGCGCTGGAGATCAGGCGCGAGGAAGGCAAGCCGGACGAGCCTCCGCCGGTGCGAAGTGTCGGGGGAGGCTTCGAGAACCGGTTGGCCGCGACGGTCGTGTCCCAGCAGGCGATGCGCGGCTCGCAGGGCTGCGACGAGAATCGGATCGGCCTTGCGGGTGGGGGTCTCGGAGGCCAGAACCTCCGTGCGCCCGCTGCGCGTCGACATGCGGAAGGGCAGCGTCAGACGAAGGTGGCCGGGCGTTGCCGGGTCGGTCGCCGCGTGCTCTCCGGGCTGCAACCGCTTCTCCAGGTGCCGCAACATCGCGATGGGCAATAAAAGTGAGACGACGTCGCGCAGCACTTCCACGCGGGCGACGCTACCGAGCGGATCTGCTTGAACGGCGGGATCGGGGACCAGACGACGAAGCGCCGCCGCAAGGCCGTCCTCGATCGCAGGGGCCGAGACCCGGCGTGGGGTGGTGTCGACCTTACTTCGGCGCTGACCTTGCTGAAGGGGGGCCGAGACATAGTAGCGGTAAAGCTTGCCACCCCTGCCATAAGCAAAGGTCGGCGACATCGGTTGGCCATCGAGGTCAAAGATGCGGCCAGTTAAGGCCGATCGTGCAACTGCGTCTCGAGCCACGCCGCGCTGGCGGACATTGCCGTCGATCTTTGCCTGGACCGCATCGAACAGGTTGCGATCGATGATCGCGGAGTGGAGGCCCGGGTGGTGAACATCGCGGTGACGGATCTCGCCGAGATACAGGCGATTGCGCAATAGATGGAAAAGCGCGCCGCGGCTGAAGGGTTGCCCGCTTGTAATCCGACCGCTTCGGCTGACGTGCACCTTCGACAGGACGCCGCCTTCGCGCAACTCCTGCTCCAGAGCATGGACCGAGCCGAGATCGAGGTAGCGCGCAAAGATGCGACGGATCACCGTCGCCTCGGTGTCGTTCACCACGAGAGTGCGACTGTTGTCGGCAGGCTTGTCATATCCGAAGGGCACGACGCCACCCATCCACATGCCCTTGGCCTTGGACGCGGCGATCTTGTCGCGGATCCGCTCGCCGGTGACCTCGCGCTCGAACTGGGCGAAGGACAGAAGCACGTTCAGGGTCAGTCTTCCCATGCTGGTCGTGGTGTTGAAGGCTTGGGTCACCGAGACGAAGCTCACGCCGCGGCGGTCGAAGATCTCGACCATCCGGGCGAAGTCCGCAAGCGAGCGGGTCAACCGGTCGATCTTGTAGACCACGATGATGTCGATGCGGCCCGCCTCGATATCGGCCAGAAGACGGCGCAGGGCGGGGCGCTCCATCGCTCCGCCGGAATAGCCGCCATCATCGTAGAGGGTAGGCAACAGCTTCCAGCCCTCGCCGGACTGGCTCTTGACGTAGGCCGCGCAAGCCTCGCGTTGCGCATCGAGCGAGTTGAACGCCTGCTCCAGACCCTCGTCCGAGCTTTTGCGGGTATAGAGAGCGCAGCGGCGGGGCTCGATCTTCATGCTGTCACTCCGTCGCTCCGCAGGCCGAAGAAGCGTGGGCCGTTCCAGCGAGTGCCGGTGGCAGCGCGGGCGACGGCGGAGAGGCTCGGGAAGACCTGACCCTCCCAGCGAAACCCATCGGTCTCGACCACGACCTCGATGCGGCGTCCCTGCCAGTCCCGGCGCAGGATGGCGCCGAGCCCAAGGTGACGGCCCTCGGCCTCGACGGGACCGCTGGCCTTCAGCCTTCGACGCGTCTCGCGGTCGATATCGCCGAAGGCCGCGACCTGCAGATACCAGGCAAGGAGATGGCGCAGAAGCTCGGGCGAGCGCAGCTTCGGGGCGACGCCGATACGCTCCTCCCAGACCGCCCGGAGCGCCGCAAGATCGAGGCCCGCGAGGGCCTCGATCTCGGTCTCGGTCGCGCGAGACACGGGTTCGCGCGGCATCAGGACGGCTCCACGGTCCGGTAGCGACGGGTGCCGTCGTCAGGCTTCTCGGATACGATGCTATACCCTTTCTTCCGAAGAGCGCCTGCCATGGCGCCGCGGACCGAGTGAGCCTGCCAGCCGGTGGCCGCCATGAGATCGGAGATCGTGGTCCCACCCGGCTGGCGCAGATGATCAAGCAGTCGGTCAAGCTTGGAAGTGGCCGGCGCCGTCACGCCGTAGGAGGTGTCGCACTTCTTCGATGACGTGCCGAGGTTCAGATCCGGATCAGCCTTCGGCGTCTGAGCCGTCGCGCGATCATTCTTGGTCTTGCGCCCCCGCTTAGGTTTGGACGTCTCGGCATCCGGCGTGCCAACAGCGCCGGGGGCATCCCCTTTGTCCCGGGCTTCGGTCGCATCAAGCTGCTGAATGCCTTCCGCGCGCACGACATCGTTGTCGGCGGCCACGTCGGGCGAGTTGTCGGCGGATTTGTCGGTGATCATCAGTTTGCCCTTCCGGTTTGGCGGGCGAACCATTCGCCCGTACCGGGGCAAGCCCGGGGGTCCGGGCGTGGCATCAGCAACGCGTCCTTTGCGGGCGAAGTCCAGTCAATACGTCTTCAAATTGAGTGAGGTTCACAAGAGCCTTACACATGGTAATCTGACCTGAGACAAGGTATCTGGGAGACTGACTTGGCCGCATCTACCATCCCACCCCGCGACCTCACGGTGCGCCAGCGCCCGGTCACCGATCTCATCCCCTCTGCCCAGAATGCCCGCACGCATCCGAAGCGTCAGATCGAGCAGATCAAGGGCTCGATCATGGCGTTCGGCTTTACCAATCCGATCCTGGCCGACCCCGCCGGGAACGTGATCGCGGGGCATGGCCGGCTCCTCGCCGCAAAAGCCATGGGATTGACGCAGGTGCCGGTGATCGAGCTCGGGGGCCTAACAGAGACCCAAATCCGGGCGCTCCGTCTCGCCGACAACAAGATCGCACTCAATGCCGGCTGGGATCTCGAGATCCTGCAGTCGGAACTGGCCGAACTCACCAGCATAGACATCGGCCTCGACCCGGTGCTGACCGGCTTCACCACGGGCGAGATCGACGTGATCCTGAAAGGTCCGGATGATCCCGACGACGACGTCATCCCGGCAGTGCCGGTGACACCGCGAACCAAAGTCGGCGACATCTGGATCTGTGGCGAGCACCGGATCGGCTGCGGCGACAGCCGGGACGTGGAGTTCCTCGCGCGGGTCGTGGGGCCGGGAGCGAAGGTTGACGCGGCCTTTCTCGATCCGCCCTACAATGTGCGGATCAGCGGTCATGCCAATGCCAAGGGCCGGCACCGCGAGTTCGCAATGGCCTCTGGCGAGATGAGCGAGACTGAGTTCCGCAAGTTCCTGACCGACACGCTCGGTGCGGCCGCCGCGGTCTCGCGCAGTGGAGCGGTGCACTTCGTCTGCATGGACTGGCGTCACATGGAGGATGTCTCGGTTGTCGGTCGAGACGTTTACGACAGCTTCCTGAATCTCTGCATGTGGAACAAGTCCAACGCGGGCATGGGCTCGCTCTATCGCTCGAAGCACGAGTTGATCTTCGTCTACCGCGTGGGCAGCGAGACCCACCTCAACATGGTCGAGCTTGGCCGTCATGGCCGGAACCGGACCAACGTCTGGGACTACGCCTCGGTCAACTCGTTCCGCGGCAGCAGGCGTGAGGATCTGGCCTTGCATCCGACGGTGAAGCCGACGGGTCTCGTGGCCGATGCGGTCAAGGACGTGACCCGCCACAATGACCTGGTGCTCGACTCCTTCCTTGGGTCCGGCACCACGCTCATCGCGGCCGAGCGGAGCGGGCGTCGGTTCCGCGGGCTCGATCTCGATCCGGCCTACGTCGATGTGGCCCTCGAGAGGTGGACGGCGCTGACGGGTCGGGAGCCGGAACTCGAAGGTGCGCAGGCGTGAGCAAGACTGGCCCTTCCAAGACTGGCATGACCATGACCGACACGGGCGCGGCAGGGCGCTTCAAGCCGGGCAAGAGCGGCAATCCGAAGGGGCGCCCGAAGAAGGTCGTCGAGCCACGCGCCTCGGCCTTTGACGTGATCATCGACCGGACCCTGACCATCACCCGCAATGGCCAGGCGCGCGAAGTGTCGATGGAGGAGGCGCTCCAGCACCGGACCTACCAGGATGCCATCGCGGGAAAGCGGTTGGCGCAACGCGAGGTCCTGAAGTGGATCAAGAAACGCGAGGCTTGGATCGCCGAGCGCTCCGCGCCGGTGGCCAAACCGATCGAGCGCAAGATCTCTCCCGACCCGGAGAATGCCATCACGGCGCTCCTGATCCTCGGCATAGCAACACGAGATGACGATGTTGCCAAGTACGGGCCCGGCGACACCTATCAGCGGCTCCTTCTCGAACATTGGGCGGTGGAGGCGGCGGAGAAGCGCCTCCGGCGATCCAACGCGCTGACCGGAAGTGACGATGACACCGTCAAGCGCGCCACCAGACAGGCACCGTCGCGACCCGGAGACCAATGCAGATAATGGAAGGCGACGCTCCTCCCGACAAGCCCGGTGGACAAGTTGGCCACAAGCGCCCTCCTGCGAGAACCCGCTTTGTCAAAGGGCAGAGCGGCAATCCTGCGGGACGTCCGAAAGGCAAATACCGCGATGCGCCCTACGAGGCGGTCCTCGGACAGACTGTGACTGTTCGCGACGGAGCTGCCGAGCGCAGGATGACGGCAGCCGAAGCGTTCATGCTGCACATGGCCAAGCGCGGCCTCGAAGGCGACGGAGCCGCGGGCCGGGCGTTGATGACGGCGATCGCGGAGGCGAAGGTAAAGACTGAAGCAGCGACGACGGTGGACCGGATCGTTTATCACATTGTCACGCCCGGAAGCGTCAATCAGGCTCTGATAGCGCGGCGCATGGCGACGAAGCTCGATCCTTACCGTCCAACCGCCCGAATGCTGCTGGAGCCCTGGCTTGTCGAGGCCGCACTTGCGCGGCTCGGCGAGCGCCGGTTGACGATCGACCAGCAGCGCATGGTCCTCGCAGCAACTCGGGTACCGCACAAAGTAGCCTGGCCGGACTGGTGGGAGCAGGCATTGCGGGACAGGAAGTCCTGATGGCCAGCGGTCGAGACGATATACTCACCTTCGGCTTTGCCGACATCCCGCTTCACCGTGACATATACCTCCGCTTGGAAACTGACCACGACGCTTACCGGGAGGACCTATCGCTTCGGATTGAGGGCCGAGAACAGAGGTCAGGTTCGCTTACCGTTGCCTTTGCCGCCGCCCGAGGGATTGCGGGCGCTGTCATGCACCTTTCCTGGTATCCAAATATCGTCGACCGTTTCCACGAGGTCCGGATACGCCTGCCCCAGTCTGCCTTCGTCACAGGTATCGAGTGCCCGGATCTCGATGAAAAACCCTCTCTATTCGTTAGGGACAGCTGGCTGAATGATCTTTACCAGCGCAGCTATTCGATCTTCGCGATGGTCGACGCGATCGGCGTGAAACAGGCCATCGTCTCCGAGCAGCTCTCCCGGGAAAAGCTGATCGAGCTTCAGCAGCGCATCGATGCGCTTGCGGCCGCTGCCCCGGACGCGCTGTTCGTGTCCTTCGCAGACAATCTGCTGATCAAGGCGAACTGGTATCCGACGCAACCCAAGTCTTCTGTGGCGGTCTTCGCACCTGAGCGCATGATCCAAATCATTGAGGACGTTCAGGTGATCTTCAGGTCTGTTCTTGACCTCGACACCTACGCGATAATTACGCAAGGCAGCAATGAGTACCAGAATCTCGCTCACCTCTCGCCGAGCCGCAACCATGTCTCACTGAACAGCCTCGGCCTCCCGTTTGCGCAGCTCCTGGCGATCGACCAGGCGGTACGGACGGCATTGCGTGCGGCGATGCACGAGCCGGCCGAGATCTATATGGACAAGGCCTTCCTTCAAGCCTTGAGTTTGCCACCCGGTTTTGACAGGGACGGAACTCTACGCGGCTCTTACAAAACCCCTTTGACCAACGAGCCGGAACGATATGCCATCAGCTCGCGAAGCGCTCTCCTTCACGCCATTGCAGGCAATGCTGACTGGCTGGCTCGAGCGCGGACATTGCCGAAGAAACAGTGAGATAGGTTGAGCGGGCGTTGTTGCAAAACCCTGTCTACCAAGGATTCACATCGCGAATCCATGCGGTTGGACGGTGCGCATGAGCAAGCCATCACCCGCCCGCTACCGCACGACGAACTGGTCCAGTTACACGGTGTCACTGCGCAAGCGCGGATCCCTGCTGATCTGGCTGGACAAGGACATGTTCTGGCTTGCGCCGCATGACGGCAGCCCCGGTCGGCCTGCGGTGTTTGCGGACGCGGCGATCCAGTTCTGCCTGACGATAAAGGTCTTGTTCAAGCTGCCGCTCAGGCAGACGACCGGGATGGTGGCCAGTCTGCTGAAAATGGCTGACCTGGACTGGGCCGTGCCAGACTATACGACCCTGTGCCGGAGGCAGAAGACCTTGGCCGTCCAGATCCCCTATCGGCGCGCCGATGGCCCCCTGAACCTGCTCGTCGACACTACCGGCATCGAGTTCCTCGGTGATGGCGAGTGGCAGGCCCGAAAGCATGGTGTTCGGGGCCGACGCCAGTGGCGTAAGCGGCGTCCGTGCCCCACCTTCTGCACGATCAGTTAACCTGCGACTCCGCGCCTGAATGATATCGGGCGGGGGCCTTGTCAGAAGAAACCGGCTTGAGGCGGGCAGGGCGTCTGCGTAGCTTTTGGCGATGACCCAACGCAGCCCCTTCCGCTACTTCAAGACCTCGCCCGAAATCATCCGCCTGGCGGTACTAATGTATGTGCGGTTCCCTCTGTCTCTACGGAACGTCGAGGACCTGCTGCATGAGCGTGGCGTCGACATCTGCCACGAGACGGTGCGATTCTGGTGGCACAGGTTCGGACCATTGTTCGCTTCGGAAATCCGCAAACGCCGCGTCGAGGGTATGCGGTCGAGCCACTGGCGGTGGCACCTCGATGAAGTCTTCGTGAAGATCAACGCCGAGCGGCACTACCTCTGGCGGGCTGTCGATCACGAGGGCGAGGTGCTCGATGACCTGCCACTGATCTTTCATCCAGTTTGAATTAGAGTCCGACCCAAGAAAGGGGACGGGCGATGAAGCGAGCGATTCACGGAAGAGCAGATCATTGGCATTTTGCAGGAGCACGAAGCGGGGGCGAAGTGCCCTGACTTGTGCCGCAAGCATGGCATGTCGGAAGGCACGTTTTACGCTTGGAAGAGCAAGTTCGGCGGCATGACGGTGCCGGACGCCAAGCGGTTGAAGGCGTTGGAAGACGAGAACGGCAGGCTGAAGCGGTTGCTGGCGGACACGATGCTGGACATGTCAGCGATGCGCGAGTTGTTGGCAAAAAAGTGGTAGGGCCTGTTGTTCAGCGCGAGGCTGTCGCGCATTTGCAGGCCAAGATGGGCCTGTCAGAGCGGCGGGCCTGCCAGATTGTCGGGGCGGATCGCACGATGATCCGCTACCAGTCGCAGCGGCGCCGGACATGGCGCTGCGAACGCGGCTGCGCGATCTTGCTAATGAACGACGACGGTTCGGCTATAGGCGGCTGTTCATCCTGCTGCGTCGGGAGGGTGAGCCATCCGGGATCAACCGCATTTACCGGGTGTATCGTGAAGAGGGCCTGACCGTGCGCAAACGCCGGGCCAGACGCAAGGCTATTGGAACCCGCGCCCCGATTCTGCTGGAAGCCCGGGCAAATGCCCGCTGGTCCCTGGATTTCGTGCATGACCAATTCGGCTGTGGACGGCGGTTCCGCATCTTGAACGTGGTCGATGATGTGACACGCGAATGCTTGGCCGCGATACCGGACACCTCGATTTCCGGGCGTCGGGTGGCGCGGGAACTAACCACTCTGATCGAACGCCGTGGAAAGCCGGGGATGATCGTGTCCGACAATGGGACGGAACTGACCTCGAATGCGATCCTCGACTGGTGTGCGGCCCATCACGTCGAATGGCACTACATTGCGCCCGGCAAGCCGATGCAGAATGGCTTCGTGGAAAGCTTCAACGGCCGCATGCGCGACGAGCTTTTGAACGAAACCATGTTCCGCAGCCCGCTCCATGCCCGAGCTGTCATTGCGAACTGGGTCATCGACTACAACACGCAGCGCCCCCATTCGGCCCTTGGCTACCTGACGCCCGCAGACTTCGCGCTGCACCTGATCACCGCAACCGCCCACCACGCTGCGCCGGATGAAAGCTCCGCGCGGCGGGCGATTGCTCAACCCGCACC
>JAYSYZ010000259.1:0-7473 GCA_043727195.1 Paracoccaceae bacterium | reverse complement strand
TCCGGCAGCGGGACAGCGCGGGCGAGGCGGGTGCGGATGTCGATCTCGGCGATGCTGTGGCGCTGATCCGGTGGTGTCGCGACATGCAGGCTGGCGGCCGCCTGCGCAAAGCGGGCGGCAGTATCGAGGCTGCTGCCGCGCGCCCATTCGGCGGCAAGCGCGCCGGTAAAGGCATCACCCGCACCGTGGCTTGAGACCACCTTGGCCGGGAAGGGCGGCTGCACGAAGGTGTCGGCGGCAAGGCCGGCCGCGCCAAGCGTCACGATGGTGGCCTTGGGGCCGAGGGCGGTCAGTGCCCGGGCCGCAGCCAGAGGATCGAGGCTGGATTCGCTGCGGCCCAGCAGATCCGCCGCTTCGCCCCGGTTGACGACGAGCAGGTCGATCAGGCGCAAAAGGTCTGGCGCGGTGTCGCGCGCCGGGGCCGCGTTCAGGATGACGCGGATGCCCGCACTGACGGCGCGGCGGGCAAGGTAGAGGTTGGCAGCTTCGGGGATTTCGTTCTGCAGCAACAGCAGGACGCAACCCTTGGGCAAGGCGGTGGCTTCGGGCTGGTAGCGGAGATTGGCACCCGACACGATCACCGCGCCATATGTGCCGTCGGGATCGAGGATGGCGACCGACATGCCGGAGGGGCCGGGGTGAGTTTGCACCCCGGCGCGGCGGACACCGGCGGCATCGAGGGCCGCGCGCAGGGTGATGGCGAAATCGTCGGAGCCGATGGCACCGGCCATATGCGCCTCGGCCCCCGCGCGGGCGCAGGCCACGGCCTGGTTGCCGCCCTTGCCGCCAAAGGCGTAGGTCACGCCGGTGCCGGTCAGCGTCTGGTCGGGGCGGGGCAGGCCGGGGGCCGCGACAATGACATCAAGATGCAGCGAGCCTGCGGTCAGGATGACCGGGCGGTGCCGTGCCGCGTCAGGCCCCATAGAGCGCGCCCATGACGATGCGGGTGGTGGCGGCGGCGTCTTGTCTGGCCTGCGCCTCGGCCAGGGGCGGGTTGCGGACGAGGGTCGCGGCAATGCTGCGCAGACGGTCGGTCAGGCGGATGTTGGTCTGGGCTTCGTGGACCGGGTTCAGGCCGCAAAGATCGGGGAAGGTGTCGAAGTAGATCACGCCGTCATAACCCGCGCGGGCGAGTTCTACAAAGAGTTCAACGGTTTGCACCGGGTGCACGGTACCGGCCATCAGCCCGTCGTCGCGTTTGCCGTAGCCGTCGTTCAGATGCACGCCAAGGATGCGGGAGTGGCGGGCGGCAAGGGTTGCGGCACGGGCGGGCATTTCACCGGCGTAAAGCATGTGCGCAAAATCGAGCGTCACGCCGGTGTTCGGGCGGTTGATGTCGCGCAGGGCCAGAAGAGTGGTGGCCATGTCGGGCATCAGGGCAAAGGCGCGAGGCTCGTTCGGTTTGTATTCGACGGCGATGTCGATGTCGCGGTTGTGGTCGGCCACCTCGGCGATGGCGGTCAGGGTATCATCCCACAGCCGGGCGTAATCGGCCTGAAAGCTGTAGTCAAAGCCGTCTTGCCCCAGCCACAGGGTCATCTGGCTGCCGCCCATCTGCGCGCAGGTGTCAATGCCGCGCCGGGTAAGGTCGATGGCGGCGCGGCGGGTGGCCGGGTCGGGATGGGTGAAGGCGCCAAGCTTGAAGCCCGGCTCGGTATAGTAGCGCATCGCGAGGCCGTTCAGCGCCATGCCCTGATCGGCGAGGAGGCGGGACAGTTGGGCCGGGGTGTCGTGTTCGAGATGGTCGGGGTAGTTGAGATCGGCGGCGGAAAGGCCGCCGACCTGCCCCGCCTGCGCGATCATCTGGGCGACGGTGCTGCCCTTGACCTTGAAGGCGTTGAGGCGGGCGGCGTATCGCGGGCGGTTCGGCAGGGTCATGCGGGGCTTTCGGGCCGGGGGGCGGCGGCCGGGTTGAACAGATCGGGGCGATCCCGTTCCAGAGGTTCCAGATAGGTGATCAGCTGGCGCAGATGGCTGCGGATCGCGTCGCGTGCGGCGATGGGGTCCCGCGCCTCAAGTGCCGCAAGGATGGCCGCGTGTTCGGCGAGCGTGGCCTGCACCCGGCCGGGCACCGGCAGGATCAGCTGGCGGGCGCGGTTAACGTGCAGCCATGCGGTTTCCGACACCTGGGCGAGTTTTGCAAAGCCGGTGAAGGACAACAGCATCTCGTGCATTTCGGCATCGAGGGCGTAAAATCCCGGAATGTCGCCGTCCACCACCAGGGCGGTCTGCACGGTCAGGTTACGGCGCAGCCGCTGCAACTGTTCGTCGGTGATCCGGGTGGCGACGCGTTCGATGGCGGCAACCTCGATCGCCTCGCGCAAGAAGGCGCCTTCGCGAATCTCCTGCATCGAAAAGCGGGCGACGAAGGTACCGGCTTGCGGGATCACGTCGACCAGGCCTTCGACCTGCAGGCGGGCCACGGCATCGGCCACCGGGCTGCGCGACACGCCAAGCGCGTCGCAGATATCGGGTTTGCGGAGGATTTCGCCGGGTCGGTAGGCCAGAGACAGGATCGCGTGGCGCAGCGTCTGGTAGACCCGCTGCCCCAGCGAGCCGGTAAACTGGCCAAGCGGGCTGAGCCGCGCAGCTGCGGTCTGCTCTTGTGAGGCGGGGGCGGGTGGTTGTAACATGCTAACATGTTAGACACGGGCAGGGCGCTGTCAAGAAAGGGGCTGTCATGGCCGAGGGGATAATCCGGCTGCATCCGGTGGATAATGTGGTGATCGCGCTGTCGGACCTGCGGGCGGGTTCCGCGGTGCCGGGGCTGGACACGCCGGTGATCGCGGCGGTGCCGCGCGGGCACAAGATCGCGGCGAAAGCGATCGCCAGGGGCGCGCAGGTGATCCGATATGGTCAGATCATCGGGCAGGCCACCGAAGATATCGCAGCCGGGGCGCATGTGCACAGCCACAACCTTGGGATGGGGCCGCACAGCAGCGACTATGCCATCGGCAGCGAAAGCCGCGCCCTGCCGGCGCTGGAGCCACGCAGTTTCATGGGCTATCACCGGCCCGATGGCACGGTCGGGACGCGGAATTACCTCGGCATCCTGACATCGGTGAACTGTTCGGGTTCCGTCGCGCGGTTCATTGCCGAGGCGGCGGAGAAAGACCCCCTGCTGTCGTCGATGCCCAACATCGACGGGTTCGTGCCCATCGTGCACAACACCGGATGCGGCATGTCGGGGGTGAACGAGGGCTATGACACGCTGATGCGCACCCTGAAGGGCTATGCGCGCAACCCGAATTTCGGGGGTATCCTGCTGGTGGGTCTGGGCTGCGAGGTGATGCAGGTGCCCGATCTGGTGGGGCAAGGGCGGCTGCGGCCGGACGGAAATTTCCGCTATATGACCATTCAGCAAACCGGCGGCACCCGTGCGACCATCGAGGCGGGCCTGCGCGTCTTGCGCGAGATGGCAGAGGTCGCGGGGCGGGTCGCGCGGGCCCCTGCCCCGGTATCAAAGCTGATGATCGGGCTGCAATGCGGCGGGTCGGACGGGTATTCCGGGATCACCGCCAACCCCGCGCTGGGCCATGCGTCCGATCTGCTGGTGCGGATGGGCGGCACGACGATCCTGTCGGAGACGCCGGAGATTTACGGGGCCGAACACCTGCTGACCCGGCGGGCGGTATCCCGCGCAGTCGGCGAAAAGCTGATCGACCGTATCCGTTGGTGGGAGGAATATACCCAGCGCAACGGCGGCGAGATGGACAACAACCCCTCGCCCGGCAACAAGAAGGGCGGGCTGACGACAATTCTGGAAAAATCGCTGGGGGCAGTGGCGAAGGGCGGCACGGCACCCCTGACCGGCGTCTACAAGTTTGCCGAACCGATCACCGAGGCGGGGTTCGTCTACATGGACAGCCCTGGTTACGACCCCTGTTCAGTCACCGGCCAGATCGCATCCGGCGCCACGATGATCGTCTTCACCACCGGGCGCGGATCGGTGTCGGGCTACAAGCCCAGCCCCTGCATCAAGCTGGCCACGAATTCCGAGATGTACGCCAGGATGGCCGAGGATATGGACATCAACTGCGGCGACATCCTGGACGGGGTCAGCATCCCGGCGAAGGGGGAGGAGATTTTGGAAAAGATCATCGCCGTCGCGTCGGGGGCGAAAACCTTTTCCGAGGCGTTGGGTTTCGGCGGTGCAGAGTTCGTGCCCTGGCAGATCGGGGCGGTGATGTGAGCGAGCTTTACCCGGATCAGATGATCACCATGCTGGAGGCGATCTGGGGCGAGGGGTTCCTGTCGCCGGGCGGCACCGCGGAAGTGGGGCGCGTGATCGGTGCCGAGGATATCCGCGGGATGGCGGTGCTGGACATCGGCTGTGGCGCGGGCGGGATCGACATTGCGCTGGTCGAAGGGCTGGGGGCCGGTTTCGTGACCGGCATCGACGTAGAGGATGCGGTGCTGGATCATGCGCGGGCGCTGGTGGCCACACGGGGACTGACCGGACGAATCGGGCTGGCCAAGGTGGTGCCGGGGCCCCTGCCCTTTCCACCCGAGACGTTCGATGTGGTGTTTTCCAAAGAGGCCATCGTGCATATTGACGACAAGCGGGCGCTGATGGCCGAAGTGTTCCGGGTCTTGCGGCCCGGGGGGCGGTTTCTGGCGTCTGACTGGCTGATCGGGACCGAGGTGCCTTCGGCGGCGATGCAGGCCTATATCGCGGCCGAGGGCCTTGATTTCGCGATGGCGACCGCGGCGGAATATACCGCGGCGATGCTGGCAGCGGGGTTTGTCGAGGTGGCGGCCCGGTCGCGCAACGAATGGTACCGGCGCGAGGCACGCGACGAGCTGGCGCGGCTGAAGGGGCCGTTGGGACGCAAGGCCGAAGATGTGGTGGGCAAGGATTTCGTGGACCGCAACATCGCGATCTGGGAGCGGATGATCCCGGTGCTAGATACGGGCGAGCATTGCCCGACGCATCTGGCGGGGCGGAAACCGTGAGGCCGCCCTATGCCGCATCCGACCCGGACCGCGATTATGCCAATGGCGATTTCATTGCGAGGGCGGCGGAATATCCGGCGCGCTGGGCTGCAAAGGCAGCGGCGTTCCGCGCCGGGTTGGGCGCGCGGGCGCGGCTGGGGCTGGCCTACGGGCCGGGCGGGCGGCAGATGCTGGATCGGTTCGACCCTGTCGGGGCGGTGCGTGGCACGGTGGTGTTCGTGCATGGCGGTTACTGGAAGGCGTTCGACCGGGGGATGTGGTCGCATCTGGCGGCAGGGCCCTTGGCACGGGGATTTGCGGTGGTGATGCCATCCTATACCCTGGCCCCCGGGGCGCGGATTGCGGCGATGACGGCCGAGATTGCCGAGGTGTGCCGCCGGGCGGGCGGGCGGGGGCCGGTGGTGGTGACCGGGCATTCGGCGGGCGGGCATCTGGCCGCCCGCATGGGATGCGCCGATCAGGCGGTGCCGGTGGCGCGTGTGGTACCGATTGCACCCTTGACGGAGTTGGAGCCGCTGAGGGCGACCGCAATGAATGCGGTTCTGGGGATCGATGCGGCGGAGGCGGCGGCGGAAAGCCCGGCGCGGCTGGCCTTGCGGGCGGGGGTTGCGGCGCATGTCTGGGTCGGGGCAGAGGAGCGGCCCGCGTTTCTTTGGCAGGCGCGGGTTCTGTCGGAGGAGTGGGGCTGCCCCTGGACGGCGGCACCCGGCAAGCACCATTTCGATGTGATTGATGATCTGGAGGATCCGGGCTCGGCGCTGTGTGACGTGCTTTTGGGCGGGCTGTGATGCCCGGCCGTTCTGGCGTGGGTCTGGTCAGGCCATCGCCGCCTCGGCCCGTCTTGCTTCGGCCTCGCGGGCGGCGTCGATGCGGGCGCGGCGGCGGCGCGCAAGTTCGAACCAGACCGCGGCGCCGAGGGTGAAGAGGATCAGCAGCAGCGCCAGCGCGTTGATCGTGGGGGTGATGCCGGAGCGGACCTTGGAAAACACATAGACCGTGAGCGTATCGGCCCCGCCCCGGGTGAACAGGGTGACGTTGAAATTCTCGATCGACTGGAAGAAGGCGATCGCCGCCCCGGCGCCGATGGCGGGGTAAAGATGCGGCAGCAGGATGCGGCGCATCACCTGAGAATGGCTGGCACCAAGATCGAGCGCTGCCTCTTCCAGCCCGGCGTCAAAGCTTTGCAGGCGGGCGAGGACGAGGAGCATGACGAAGGATGCGATGTAGCTGACCTGGCCCAGCACCGAAAGATGCAGGCCCGAGCCGACCGAAAGATTGTTCCAGAACAGCAGGGTGGAGATGCCGATCACCACGCCGGGGATCAGGATCGGCGCGACCATCAGCCCGTAAAGAGCGGCCCGCCAGCGCCCCGCGACGGAGTTGATCAGGATCGCGCCCGCCGTGCCGATGGGAACCGCCAGCGCCACGACCGCCAGCGCCACCAGGAGGGTGTTGCGGAAGGCGATCCAGACGCGCGTGTCGTTCCACAGGTCGATGAACCAGCGGTCGGTCAGGCCCTTCCACGGCACGATGGTCGGCAGCTTGCTGTCGTTGAAGGCGGCCCCGCCCATCACCAGAAGCGGCACCAGCAGATACAGCAGGAAGGCCGCCATGTAGATGTGACCAAGGAGGTCGCGGGTCTTGTGCATGGCGCGCCCCTATTTCGCGATGTCGGAAAGCTTGACGCTGAACAGCCGCATCAGCAGGCTGACGAACAGCGTGCAGACGATCAGCAGCATGAAGGCGAAGGCCGCGCCGGTGTTCCAGTCCTGCTCTTCCAGCATCACGCCTTGGATGGTCTGGGTGAACCAGCCCGAGGTGGTGGACCCCAGGAGCGACGGCACCAGAAGCGAGCCTGCCGACAGCATGAACACCATCACCGCGCCCGAGGCGATGCCGGGCTTGGCATGCGGCAGGATCACCCGCAAATGCGTGCGCCACCAGGGCGAGCCGAGGTCTTCCGCCGCCTCGATCTGGTTGCTGTCCAGCGATTGCATCGCGTTGTAGAGCGGGAACATCATGAACAGGACATAGGTGTAGACCAGGCCGATGATCACCGGGCTGAAGCCTGCGATCCAGCGAATTTCGCTGTCGATGATGCCCAGCGACATCAGCATCACGTTCAGCGGCCCCTTGAAGGCCAGGATGATGAACCATGCGAAGGAACGCAGGATTTCCGACACCCAGAGCGGCACGAACAACAGCAGGAACAGCGTCGGCAGCGACTTTGGCGACACGATCTTGGCCAGGTAATACGCCAGCGGATAGGCCATCACGAAAGTGATGACGGTGACGACAGCGGAATAGAGAATGGTCAGCAGAAACACCTTGACCCGCACCGGCATCGGAAAATTCATGCCGAGGATCGAGACATCCACCTCGTTCCCCAGGATGCGGCCGTAGTTGCCGAAGGAATATGTGTCTTTCGGGCCGCCGACATCCACCACCGGCAGATAGGGGCGGAACGAGCTTTCGAACATCGTGAGGTTCGGCAGGATCAACAGGATCAGGATCCAG
>JAYSYZ010000258.1:0-21243 GCA_043727195.1 Paracoccaceae bacterium | reverse complement strand
GCCGGGGCGAGGTGATCCGCCTGAAACTGTCCGCCGGCGCGCCGGAAACCCTGCGCGCGCTGATCATGGAAGAACTGGCCGTCACCGAAGATGAGGTGGTGGAGGTCAAGGGCCTGCTGGGCGTGGCCGACCTCAAGGAGCTGATCCTTTCCGCCCGCAAGGATCTGATGTGGCCGCCCTTCACGCCGCGCGTGCCCGAACGGCTGCAGGATCACGAAGGCGACATGTTCGCCGCGATCCGCCAGAAAGACATGCTGCTGCAGCACCCTTACGAAACGTTCGATCTGGTGATCCAGTATCTCGAACAGGCGGCGCGCGATCCGAACGTGCTGGCCATCAAGCAAACACTGTACCGCACCTCATGGGACAGCCCGATCGTCAGCGCCCTGTGCGAAGCGGCCGAGGCGGGCAAGTCCGTGACCGCCCTTGTCGAACTGAAGGCACGGTTCGACGAGGCCGCGAACATCCGGCAAAGCCGCAGACTGGAACGCGCCGGGGCGCATGTCGTCTATGGGTTCGTGCAATACAAGACCCACGCCAAGATCAGCACCGTCGTGCGGCGCGAGGGCGACCATCTGGTCACCTACACCCATTACGGCACCGGCAATTACCATCCCATTACGGCGCGCATCTACACCGACCTGTCGTTCTTCACCTGTGACGCGGCCCTCGGCCGCGATGCGACCAAGGTGTTCAACTACCTCTCCGGCTACGTCCAGCCCGAAGGCCTGGAAAACCTTGCCATCTCGCCGATCACCCTCAAGCCCCGTCTTCTGGAACTGATCGCTGCCGAAGCTGAACATGCCCGCGCGGGCCGTCCGGCGGAAATCTGGGCCAAGATCAACTCGCTGATCGACCCTGACGTGATCGACGCCTTGTATGCCGCATCCCAGGCCGGCGTGAAGATCAGCCTGGTGGTGCGTGGCATCTGCGGCGTCAGGCCGGGCGTCAAGGGTCTCAGCGAGAATATCCGCGTCAAATCCATCGTCGGGCGGTTCCTTGAACATTCCCGCATCGTCTGTTTCGGCAATGGCCACGGATTGCCGTCCAAGAAGGCCCGGGTGTTCTTTTCGTCCGCCGACTGGATGGGCCGCAATCTGACCCGCCGGGTGGAAACCCTGGTCGAGGCACTGAACATTACCGTCAAGACGCAGATCATGGGCCAGATCATGGCGGCAAATTTTGCCGACGAGGCGCAAAGCTGGGTGCTGGCTGCCGATGGCAGCTATACCCGCGATCTCACGCCAAAGGACGGGCGGCTGTTCAACTGCCACCGCTTCTTCATGGAAAACCCGTCGTTGTCCGGCCGTGGTACGGCGGGGGCCAAGGACGTACCCCGCCTCGCCGTCCCGCGCGATGAAGCAAGTCCCGCCAGTCATTAATAACCCCCGCTGTTCCATGCGGAACAGCCCGCATCCGCCGGTTTGGTTACAGCTTTCCCGCAGGACTGGCGGGGAGGCGGGCATGCAGCGGTCAGGAATCGAAAGGCTGCTCCAGTCGCTGGCGTTCGAAGCGGGTGGCCTTTTCCTCGCCGTGCCGCTTTACCAGACCCTGTACGCCCGGCCGCAGGACGAAAGCATGGTGTTGATGATCACCCTGTCACTGGTGGTGCTGGTGTGGAACCCGCTGCACAACCGGCTGTTTGACGCGACCGAGCATCGCATGACCGGCCGCGCTGCCAGCGACCGGCCGCACGGCCTGCGGTTGGTGCATGCCGTCTCGCACGAGGTTTCACCGATCCTGCTGACCCTGCCCCTGATCATGCTGCTCGGCGGGCATGGTCTGGCCGAGGCGTTGGCGGTGAATGTCGGCTTGACGGCGCTCTACGTGGGCTACGCCTACGTCTTCTATCTGCTCTACGACCGGCTCTTGCCCGTGACCGCTGGCCTGCCTGCCTGAGGTGCAGCTTCGCGGCGGATCGCAGCCAGATGTGTTGACCCTCTTGGCTTTGGGCGGCATGGTGCAGCCGAACGCCTGAGGGGATCGCGCCATGCCGGACAACAAAGCCGCACCCCCAACCGCAGATGATGACGACGGCCCCTTCGGCCGGCCGCTGTTCGACGACCCGTCCGCCCGCGCGCTCAGCCGCGTCGGGGTGGTCGATGTCGGGTCGAACTCGGTCCGGATGGTGGTGTTTGACGGTGCCGCGCGCAGCCCCGCCTATTTCTACAACGAAAAGGTCATGTGCGGCCTTGGCAAGGGCCTGGCCGAGACGGGCCGCCTGAACCCGCAGGGCCGCATCCGCGCGCTGTCGGCACTGAAGCGCTTCGCCCTCCTGGCCGAGGGGATGGAGATTGCGCCCCTGACCGTCGTCGCCACCGCCGCCACCCGCGAAGCGCTTGACGGGCCTGAGTTCGAGGCCGAAGTCCTGCGCGAGACGGGCCTCAAGCTCTGGATCATCGACGGCGATGAAGAGGCGCGGCTTTCTGCCCAAGGCGTACTCTTGGGCTGGCCCGAAGCCAAGGGCATCGTCTGCGATATCGGCGGCAACTCGATGGAACTGGCACGGATCGGCAATGGCCGCGTCGGCAAGCGCGTCTCGACGCCGCTCGGTCCCTTCCGGCTGCAACAGATCAGCGCTGATCCAAAGAAACGTCAGGCGCATATCGCCAAGGTGCTGAAAGAGGTGCAGGGCGACCTCGGCTCCGAAGGCGAGCGGATCTATCTTGTCGGTGGCTCGTGGCGGGTGATCGCCCGGCTGGATATGGAACGGCGCAATTACCCGCTGACCGTACTGCACGAATACCGCATGACGCCACGTGGCCTGACCGACACGCTGGATTGGCTGGCCGTTGCCGATCTTGCCGTGTTGCGCGGCCGCACCGGCACCTCATCGGAACGGATGGAACTGGTGCCGCTGGCCTGCGAAGTGTTGCGCGAACTGATCCGGGTGCTGAAACCATCGGAAATCGACGTCTCCGCCTACGGCATCCGCGAGGGCCTGCTTTACGAACAGATGCCGGAACGGCTGCGCGCCCGCGACCCGCTGATCGAGGCGGCGCGGATGACCGAAATGACCCAGTCGCGCATCCCCGGCTTTGGCAAGAAACTGTTCGAGTTTCTGGAACCGCTGTTCCCCGACGCAAGCAAGGACCGCCTGCGCCTGATCAAGACCGCCTGCCTGTTGCACGACACCACCTGGCGCGCCCACCCCGATTACCGCGCCGAGGCGTGCTTTGACAACGCCACCCGCGCCAACCTTGGTGGCCTCGACCATCCGGGGCGGGTATTCCTCGGTCTGGCCCTGCTGCATCGCTACAAGAATTCACGCGCCGGATCGCGGCTGGAACCGATGTTCCGCCTCTTGTCCGAAGACGAGGTGCAGGAGGCCGAGGTTCTGGGCAAGGCGATGCGCTTTGGCGCGATGTTCTCCGTGGGCAATCCCGCCAAGGCAGGCCACCTGAACTGGTCTGCCAAAAAGCACCTGCTGACCCTGGAACTCACCCCAGAAGGCGAAGGGTTGTTCGGCGAGGTGGCGCAGTCGCGCTTCGCCTCGCTGGCCGTGGCGATGAAGGCACAGACCACCGTCACCAAGGCCGTCTGATGCTGGTCTTCGACCATCTGGCGGTAACGGCGGCAACGCTTGCCGAAGGCGTGGCCGTGGTCGAAGCAGCCCTTGGCGTCGCGTTGACCAGTGGCGGCCAGCATCCGCATATGGCCACGCACAACCGCCTGCTCGGCCTTGGCGATCTGTATCTCGAGGTGATCGCCACCGATCCCGCCGCGCCCCGGCCCGCCCGGCCGCGCTGGTTCGACATGGACCGTTTTACCGGCCCGCCGCGCCTGACCAACTGGATCGCACGCTGCCAGGATATCGACGCGGAACTCGCCCTCGGGCCGCCGGGGCTGGGATCACCCGTGGCGCTGCAACGCGGCGATTACCGTTGGCAGATGGCAATCCCCGCCGATGGCTGCCTGCCCTTTGATGGCGGGTTTCCCGCACTCATCCAATGGGACGGCCCCCTGCACCCCGCCCGCAGCCTGCCCGATGTCGGCGTGCGGCTCACCCGGTTCGAGGTTGCGCATCCGCAGGCCGATGCGCTTGCCAACGCGCTTGCCAACCGGATGACAGATCCCCGCATCCACATCACGTCGGCGGCACAGATGGCCATGCGCGCCACCTTTGCCACCCCGCACGGCCCGCGCAGCTTGGAATGACCGCCCCGCCCGCCGGCTCTTCAGAAAGCGCGCCCCGGGCCGGGACAGGCCTTTTGCAAATGCAGAAAATCCGCTCCTGACAAGCTTCGCGCGCCGCGATATCCTGCCCCCCATGTCAATCTGGACCCGCATCGCCGACGCCCTGTCCGCCCTCGCCACCGGCGAGGGGCTCAGCGTCATCTTCGACCGGCTGCGCGCCGCCCCGGTCCCCGAACGTTCCATCGGCTTTACCATCGCGGTCATCGCGCTTGGTGCCAAAATGGCCAAGGCCGACGGCATGGTCACCCGGGATGAGGTTTCTGCCTTTCGCCGCATCTTTGCCATTCCCGACGGCGAAGAACAGAATGCCGCCCGCGTCTTCAACCTCGCGCGGCAGGACGTGGCCGGGTTCGACGCCTATGCCCGCAAAATCTCGGCCCTGTTCCGCAAGCCCGGCGAACCCCTCTGCGCCGATGACCGCAATGTCCTGATCGACCTCCTGGAAGGCCTGTTCCACATCGCCATGGCGGATGGCAACTACCACCCCGGCGAGGATGATTTCCTCGCCGATGTCGCTGCCATCTTCGGCCTTGATCAGCGGTGCTTTTCCACCCTGCGCGCCCGCTTTGTCGAAGGCGCCCCCCGCGACCCCTATGACGTGCTTGGCATCGACCACACCGCCACCCGGGCCGAGGCGCGCGCCGCCTGGAAACAGGCCGTGCGCGACAGCCACCCCGACGCGATGGTCGCTCGCGGCGTCCCGGTCGAAGCGTTGAAACTTGCCGAACGCCGCCTCATCGCCATCAACGCCGCGTGGGAGGAAATCACCACCCGCCGTGCCGCATGACCGCACTTCGCATCGCCACCTACAATGTCGAATGGTTCAACAACCTGTTTGACGACCGGGGCCGGATGCTGGCCGATACCCAAGCCTCGGCCCGTTACCAGACCACCCGCGCCGAACAACTGCGCGCGCTGGCCATCGTCTTCACCGCGCTTGATGCCGACGCGGTGATGATCATCGAGGCGCCCGATACCAATGGCCACCGCTCCACCACCCGGGCCCTCGAAACCTTTGCCCTCCACACCGGTCTGCGCGCCCGCAAGGCGATCATCGGCTTTCCCTCCGAGACGGAGCAGGAAATCGCCTGCCTTTATGATCCCGACCGCCTGACCCTGCGCCATGATCCGCAAGGGCCGATCTCCACCACCCACGGTTCCGCCGACGCGCCGCGCTTTGACGGCACCTTCCGCTATGACCTGGATGCCGACATGGTTTCCGAAACGATCCGCTTTTCGAAACCCCCGCTGGAACTGGCAGTTACCACCGCCGAAGGTGCCAAGCTGCGGCTGATCGGGGTACATGCCAAATCCAAGAACCCGCACGGCGCGGTGGGGCACGAGGCGATGCTCCGGCTGTCCATCGAGAACCGCCGCAAGCAACTGGCGCAATGCCTGTGGCTGCGCCAGCGGGTCGAAGGCCACCTCAAGGCAGCCGAGAGCCTGGTCGTGATGGGCGATTTCAACGACGGCCCCGGCATCGACGAGTTTGAAAAACTCTTCGGCCATTCCGGGGTGGAAATCGTGCTGGGCACCGGCGACGCACCGCGCCTTTTCGACCCCCACGCCGCGATGGCTCTGCAAAGCCGGGTGGCACTGGCCCCGACCACCGCACGTTTCTACCTTGCCCCGCAGCAACGCTTTTTCGAAGCGCTGCTCGACTTCATCATGGTCTCGCCTGATCTGGCGGCCCGCCGGCCCGACTGGCGCATCTGGCACCCGTTCAATGACCCCGCGATCAGCCCCGAACTGCGCGAAGCACTCCTGCAGGCCTCCGACCATTTCCCGGTGACGCTGGACCTGCCAATCGTGAATTGAATTTCCGGGGGCAAGACCCCATACTCTCGACATGAGACTTGCCCTTGCCCTTTGCCTCTTCGCCGCCCCTGCCCTGGCAGAGGAGGCACCGGTGCCGCCCGCCCCCGAAGGCTTCAGCCTGATGGAAGAAGGCGCGAAACTGGTGCTGCGCGGGCTGATGACTGAAATGGAACCGGCGTTGAACGAAATGGGCAAGGCGCTGGCCGACATCGAACCGGCGTTCCGCGATCTTGGCCCGAAATTTCAGCAACTTATTGCGTTGATTGATGATTTCCAGAACTACGATGCGCCCGTCATGCTGCCCAACGGCGACATCATCATCCGCCGCAACGCGCCCCTGCTGCCAAGGCCGGGTTTCCTTCCCGGCCCGAACGGCGAGATCGAGCTTTAGCCGTCAGGACCGTTGGTCTTCCCCGAATGTGTCACTTTCGCGCCGCCCTGATCAGGTCCAGTATCTCCCTCGCCGCCGCCGGAATATTCGTTCCCGGCCCGAAGATCGCCTTCACCCCGGCCCCGAACAGGAACGGGTAATCCTGCTGCGGGATGACGCCGCCGCAGATGACCAGGATGTCCCCCGCCCCTGCAGCAACCAGCGCCTCCACCAGCTTGGGGGCCAGCGTCTTGTGGCCCGCCGCCTGACTGGAAATCCCGATCACATGCACATCGTTGTCAATGGCGTCCTGCGCGGCCTCCTCCGGCGTCTGGAACAGCGGCCCCACATCCACATCGAACCCGATATCGGCAAAGGCCGTGGCGATCACCTTGGCCCCCCGGTCATGCCCGTCCTGCCCCATCTTCACCACCAGCATCCGGGGGCGGCGGCCTTCGGCTTCGGCAAAAGTCTCCACATCACGCTGGATCGCCGCAAAGCCCGCATCGCCCTCATAGGCCGCGCCGTAAACTCCGGCGAGGGTCTTGATCTCGGCCCGGTGGCGGCCGAACACGTCTTCCATCGCCATGCTGATCTCCCCCACCGTTGCCCGCGCCCGCGCCGCATCGACCGCCGCATCCAGAAGATTGCCGCCCTCGCCCGCCCGCCGTGTCACCTCGGCCAAGGCCGCCGCGACGCGGCCTCCATCCCGCCGCGCGCGGATCGTGGTCAGCTTGGCCACCTGCGCCTCGCGCACCGCAACATTGTCGATATCGCGGATCTCGATGCTGTCCTCCGTCTCCAGCCGGTACTTGTTGACGCCGACGATCACCTCCTCGCCCCGGTCGATCATCGCCTGCCGCCGCGCCGCCGATTCCTCGATCCGCAGCTTCGGCATGCCCGATGCGACCGCCTTGGTCATGCCGCCCATCGCCTCGACCTCCTCGATCAGCGCCCAGGCTTCGGATGCCATCCGATCGGTCAGACTTTCCACATAGTAAGACCCCGCCAGCGGGTCGACGACATGGGTAATCCCGGTTTCCTGTTGCAAGATCAGTTGGGTATTGCGCGCAACCCGCGCCGCGAAATCCGACGGCAGCGCCATCGCCTCGTCAAAGCTGTTGGTGTGCAGGCTTTGCGTGCCGCCCAGCACCGCCGCCATCGCCTCATAGGCGGTTCGGACGATATTGTTGTAGGGGTCCTGTTCCTGCAGACTGACCCCGCTTGTCTGGCAATGCGTCCGCAGCATCAGCGAAGCCGCCTTCTTCGCCCCGAAATCAGCCATGATCCGGTGCCACAGCAATCGCGCCGCCCGCAACTTTGCCGTCTCCATGAAAAAGTTCATCCCGATGGCAAAGAAAAAGCTCAAGCGGCCTGCGAAATCATCCACATCCATGCCCCGCGCAATCGCGGTGCGGACGTATTCGCGCCCATCCGCCAGCGTGAACGCCAGTTCCTGCACCAGGTTCGCCCCGGCCTCCTGCATGTGGTAGCCGCTGATGCTGATCGAGTTGAACTTAGGCATCTCGGCCGCCGTGTACTCAATGATATCCGCCACGATCCGCATCGAAGGTTCCGGCGGGTAGATATAGGTGTTCCGCACCATGAACTCTTTCAGGATGTCGTTCTGGATGGTGCCCGAAAGGGCGGCGCGGGGCACACCCTGCTCCTCTCCCGCCACGATGAAACTGGCCAGAACCGGGATCACCGCACCGTTCATCGTCATCGAAACGCTGACCTTTTCCAGCGGGATGCCGTCAAACAGCAGCTTCATGTCCTCAACCGAATCTATCGCCACCCCGGCTTTGCCGACATCGCCCACCACGCGCGGATGGTCGCTGTCGTAGCCCCGGTGCGTCGCCAGATCAAAGGCAACCGACACGCCCTGCTGCCCCGCCGCCAGCGCACGGCGGTAGAACGCATTCGACGCCTCGGCGGTCGAAAATCCGGCATATTGCCGGATCGTCCAGGGCCGCCCCGCATACATCGTCGCCCGCACCCCGCGGGTGAACGGGGCCACCCCCGGCACGCCGCCAAGATGCGACAGGCCCTCAAGGTCGGCCTCGGTGTACAGCGGCTTGACCGCGATCCCCTCCAGCGTGGCCCAGTTCAGGCTGTCGGGATCGGTCCCCTTCAGTTCCTTGGCCGCCAGCGCCTTCCAGCCCTCTGCCCCGTCCGTCATCCTTGCCCCCGCTTCAGGGTGGCATCACACCCCTTTGGATTTGGCGTCAGGTGCCCTATATCAAAATCAAAGAGAGGCATCATGAGACCTATTTACACCCTTGTTTTCGCGGCACTTCTGCCCCTGGCCGCGATGGCCCAGGACTTTGCGCCGCAACCCGCCGCCGATGTGGTCTTTGCCGACCAACTTTATCTCAAGCGTCCCATCGTGGTCTTTGCCGACGCGGCGAACGACCCCAATTTCCTGCGCCAGATGGAGCTGTTGGCCCGCGCCTATCCCGACCTCGCCCAACGCGATGTGGTGCTCATCACCGATACCGACCCCGCGGCCAAAACCGAATGGCGCCAGAAGCTCCGCCCGCGCGGGTTTTCCCTGGTGATCATGGACAAGGACCTGCGCCCCGTCGTCCGCAAACCGCTGCCCTGGGACGTGCGCGAAATCACCGCCGCGATCGACAAACTGCCCCTCAGACGCACCGAGATACTGGAGCGGAACCCGGCGGGCCGGTGACATCACTCGAACTCCAGGATCACGTCATCCACCCGCAGGCTCGCGCCCTCGACGGTCTTGACCGCCTTCACCACGCCCGCCCGTTCGGCCTTGAGGATGTTCTCCATCTTCATCGCCTCCACCGTCGCCAGTGCCTGACCTTCCTGCACCTGATCGCCCACGGCGACATTGATCCGCACCACCAGCCCCGGCATCGGGCACAACAGAAAGCGCGAGGTGTCGGGCGGCGTCTTTTCCAGCATCAACCCGGACAATTCGTGCTGGCGCGGGCTGCGCACATGCACCTTCAGATCCGCGCCCTGCAGGCGCATCCGAAACCCCATCGGGATCTTCGCCACCTTGATCGCCATCGCCGTGCCACCGACCACAAGGCGCGCCAGAGGCTGCCCCGGCGTCCAGTCTGACGTAACCCGCAAACTGCTGCCGTCGCCGAAACTGACCGTCGATCCTTCGGGGTCGGCGGCGATCTTCACCGTGTGATCCGCGCCTTGCAGGGAAACCACCCAATCATCGCCGACCCGGCGGGTGTGGTTGTCCATCGTGCCGGAAATCCGGGTGCGCCGGATCTCGGCGACCCGGTTCATTGCCGCCGCCGCCGCCGCAATCTGCCGCAGGGTGGCCGCCTCCAGCGGCGCCCTCTTGAAACCGTCGGGATATTCCTCGGCGATGAAGGCGGTGGTGATGTCGCCCGCAACGAACCTCGGATGGCTCATCACCGCGCCGACGAAGGGCAGGTTGTGGCCGATCCCCTCCACCTCGAACGTGTCCAGCGCCAGCCGCATTTCCTCGATCGCCCCCAACCGCGTCGGGGCCCAGGTGCACAGCTTGGCAATCATCGGATCATAGAACATGCTGATCTCGCCGCCCTCATAGACCCCGGTATCGTTGCGCACGATGCCCGTCGCCGTCGCCCCTTCGACCGGTGGCCGGTACCGGGTCAGCCGGCCGGTCGAGGGCAGGAAATTCCGGTACGGGTCCTCGGCATAGAGCCGGCTTTCCATCGCCCAGCCGTTGATCGCGAGGTCTTCCTGCCGGAACGGCAGCGCTTCACCATCCGCCACCCGGATCATCTGTTCCACCAGATCGACGCCGGTGATCAGCTCTGTCACCGGGTGTTCGACCTGCAACCGCGTGTTCATTTCCAGAAAATAGAAGTTGCGGTTGCCATCGACGATGAATTCCACCGTCCCGGCACTGGTATAGCCCACCGCCCGCGCCAAAGCGCAGGCCTGTTCGCCCATCGCACGGCGTGTCGCGGCGTCCAGAAACGGCGAGGGCGCTTCTTCGATCACTTTCTGATTTCGCCGCTGGATCGAACATTCCCGCTCAAACAGATAGACGCAATTGCCGTGACTGTCCGCCAGCAGCTGAATTTCGATGTGCCGGGGTTGCGTCACGAACTTTTCGATAAAGATGCGGTCGTCGCCAAAGCTTGCCGCGGCCTCGTTTTTCGAGGACTGGAATCCCTCGGCGACATCGGCTTCGGTCCAGGCGATCCGCATGCCCTTGCCGCCCCCTCCGGCGCTGGCCTTGATCATCACCGGATAGCCGATCTGGCCTGCAATCCGCACCGCCTCGTCCGCGTCAGCGATCAGCCCCATGTGACCGGGCACCGTCGACACCCCCGCTGCCATCGCCAGCTTTTTCGAGGTGATCTTGTCGCCCATCGCTTCGATCGCCGCGCTCGGCGGGCCGATGAACACCACCCCCGCAGCCTCCAACGCCGCTGCAAAGTTCATGTTTTCGCTCAAGAACCCATAACCCGGATGCACTGCCTCGGCCCCAGTGGCGCGGACGGCGGCCAGGATCTTGTCAATCACGATATAAGACTGCGCGGCAGGCGAAGGTCCGATATGCACCGCCTCATCCGCCATCTTGACATGCAGCGCATCGCGGTCAGCGTCGGAATACACCGCCACCGTCCGGATGCCCATCTTGCGCGCCGTCTTGATCACACGGCAGGCAATTTCGCCCCGGTTGGCGATCAGGATCTTCTTGAACATGCGCGGCCCCCGGTGCGGAATGCGGAAAGACCACCCGGGCGGCTGGCCCGGATGGTGCTTGATGTCAGATCAGCCTGCCCGAAGGCGGCCCGCTCAACACCTATATCAGTAGGACGAGCGGCAGGGCGGCAGGCCCAGTTCGATGCCGCAGGTGGCCGCACCGGCCAGCGCACCCAGTGCCGCGCCGGCGACCAGATTTTGGTCGAACGCATCCGCAACAGCGGCACCTGCGACGGCACCGGCCATCCCGCGCGATGCGGGGTCCTGCAGACAACCGGCCAAGGGCAGGAAAAGAAGGGGGAACATGACAAGCGACTTGCGCATTGGGGACTGCCTCGTTGTTTTGTTGTTATTGCGGCAGATTCTACCGAAAACCGCCCCGATTCAAAGCGAAATCTTGCCTCGCCCCCGCAATCGGCACCGGCTTGCCCACCAGTCAGAACCGGTCCGGCCAGAACCGGATCTGCCCGATCCGGGTCCGCCCGATCCGGGCCAGCCAGAACCGGTCCGGCCTGGGAAGGGCCGGACCGAAGGGAAGGGGAAGGGTGAGTTCCGGGTTTGCGCCAGACACCGCCAAAACCGGCGATGCGTGCCACGAAACAATGCTGGCGATAATTGACGATTGCAAACCTTTTGAAAACGCTGGCAGCGCGGCTGGCAGAACCTTGCCCGACTTGCGATGCGGCCAGCGAAATCATGCCTATTCGTCCCCATCATCCCAGTCATCGCCGATCACCGGCGGCGCGTCAGGGGCAAATACCTCCGGAAAGGCGGCTTCGGCCCGCTTCACGTCAATGCGCAGAATGGCGTCATAACTCGCCGGATCGAAGGGATCCTCGGCCGGCACCACCTCGCGCCCGAACAGCCACGACAGCCGCCCCGCGTCAAGATTGCCCCGCTCGAATGGCGCATCACCGAACTGCTGCCAGAGCGCGGCCATGAACCCCGCATCCGCCAACCGGTCGACATGCTTGCGATCCTTGAACCGCTCGCGCTTGATGATCTTCGCCGGGCCGTCCTTCAGATTGGCGCGCCGGATGGTGAACTGAAAATCGGTTCCCTGCAATCGGCCGGGAAAGCCACGGTGTTTCAGCATCTGTCCTCACTCCTGTTCGACCCGAACAAGCGACCGAGGGAGACAGGGCCGCCGACAATCGACCGCGCGGCACCGGGGGCCATCTCTGCCGGAAGGATCAGGAAATCAGACCTCGAAACCGCCGGAAACTGCGGGAGGCGGGCGTTTGGGGCGGGCGATGCCGGCCGGGGCTGACTGGCCCGCCCCGAACGATCAGTTATATTTGCCGGTATAGGTCGGCTCAACCGTGACCGGTTCGACCATGACCACTTCTTCTTCCTTCTTGGCACAGGCAGCCAGCGTTGCAGCGACAGCCATGACCAGAATGAAACGTCCGCTCTTCGACATCCTCTACTCCATCTTTTTTGGGGTTTGACAGACACGCTTCCACGCGCCCGCCCCCGATGCGACAATAAGGCCGCTTGGGTTCGGCCTGCCGCAATCATATCCGAAACATGTCCGGAATGACACGCCAGCGCGCCCAAGTTGTCAGCCTGTGGCCTTCCTACATCACGGTCCTGGTTGTGGCCAGTCCGAATGACATGCTCTTCGGGGTGCATCAGAACACCTCCCAGATGCAGACGCCGTTTTTGATCGCGTAGGCTTCGAAGAACTGGGTCACCTCGGGTGACGCCTCGCCAAACGGCACGGCTTCGGCCGCCAGCGAAATGACAATCTGTCGCGGGGCGGGCACCATCCCGTCGATCCTCGACACGGCATAATCATCGCACAGCGCCTGCATGTCGGCACCCGCGGCATCGCTGTCTGCGGGCGAAAGCCCGGGGGCGACGAAGCGGAACCGGGCCACCGCCCCCTCGGTGCCGCGCACATCGGTGATCACCTCCTGCAGCCGCACCTCGCGGCCGGACGGCACCATCACGGCAGCCGACGCGGCCTTGTCCTCGCAGCCGCCCGCCCCGGTCAGGATGACCAGGCCAAGGCAAACAGGGATGCGGTACACAGCGATCATATCAACGTCTCAAAGCGGAATATTATCGTGTTTCTTCCATGGGTTGGCCAGCTTCTTGCCACGCAGGGCGGCAAACGCCCGCGCCACCCGGCGGCGGGTGGAGTGCGGCATGATCACCTCGTCGATAAAGCCCCGCTCGGCCGCCACAAAGGGGTTGGCAAACCGGTCCTCATACTCCTGCACCCGGCCCGCAATCTTGGCCGCATCGCCCAGCTCGCTGCGATACAGGATCTCCACCGCCCCCTTGGCCCCCATCACCGCCACCTCCGCCGTCGGCCAGGCATAGTTGAAATCGCCGCGCAGGTGCTTTGACGACATCACCACATAGGCCCCGCCATAGGTCTTGCGGGTCAGGACAGTGACCTTCGGCACCGTCGCTTCGGCATAGGCGAAAAGCAGCTTGGCCCCATGCTTGATCACCCCACCCAGTTCCTGACTGACCCCCGGCAGAAAGCCCGGCACGTCCACCAGCGTCAGGATCGGGATTTCAAACGCATCGCAGAACCGCACGAAGCGGGCCGCCTTGCGGCTGGCGTCGATATCCATACAACCGGCCAGCACGATCGGCTGATTGGCGACCACACCAACCGACTGGCCTTCGATCCTGATGAATCCGGTGATGATGTTGCCGGCATATTCCCGCTGAATTTCAAAGAAATCGCCCTCGTCGGCGACCTTGCCGATCAATTCCTTCATGTCATACGGCTGATTCGGATTGTCCGGTACCAGCGTATCAAGGCTCATCTCGACGCGTGCCGGATCATCAAAGAACGGCCGCACCGGGGCCTTTTCCCGGTTGTTGAGCGGCAGGAAGTCGAACAACCGCCGGGTTTCCGCCAGCGCCTCCACATCGTTCTCGAACGCCCCATCGGCCACGGATGACTTCCGCGTATGGGTCGAGGCACCGCCAAGTTCCTCAGCCGTCACCTGTTCGTTGGTGACGGTCTTGACCACATCCGGCCCGGTGACAAACATGTAAGAGCTGTCCCTGACCATGAAGATGAAATCCGTCATCGCCGGGGAATAGACCGCACCACCCGCACAGGGCCCCATGATCAGCGATATCTGCGGCACCACGCCCGAGGCCAGCACATTGCGCTGAAACACCTCGCCATAGGCCGCCAGCGAGCCGACCCCTTCCTGTATCCGCGCCCCGCCGGAATCGTTGATCCCGATCACCGGCGCACCGTTCTGGATGGCCATGTCCATGATCTTGCAGATCTTCGCGCCATGCGTTTCTGACACCGACCCGCCCAGCACAGTGAAATCCTGCGAAAACACATAGACCATGCGGCCGTTGATCGTGCCCCAGCCGGTCACCACGCCATCGCCGGGATGCCGCATCTCGGCCATGCCGAAATCGGTGGACCGGTGCGCCACGAACATGTCGAATTCCTCGAACGATCCTTCGTCCAGCAGCAATTCGATCCGCTCCCGCGCCGTCAGCTTGCCCTTGGCATGCTGCGCCGCAACCCGCGCCTCACCGCCGCCCGCCCGCGCCACCGCCCGGCGCGCCTCCAGTTCCTGCAAAATGTCCTTCATCGCCCCCCCAAACCGGGCAGTCCCGCAGGCGCCCGCCTGCGATCCTAACGGGCCACCCCGGTCGGGAAAAGCTTGATCTGGAAAATTTGCAAATATTCCAGCGGCATGAAACGGCGAATTGAAAATCGGCAATTTTCGGTTCAGCCGCCGCGCCGTGATCACCACCGGGCAATCTTCATCCCTCGCAAATGCGCGTGATCGCAGCGCCATGTGCAGCCAGACCCGCGTCTTGGCGGTGGACTTCGCTTCGCCCCGGGCGTAGCGAAATGTCATGCAACCCGCGCGTTTCCTTGACCGCACCACCCCGCCAAAGCTGTTGACCCTCGTGCTGCTGGCCGGGCTCGCGGCGCTGACGATGAACATATTCCTGCCCTCGCTGCCCGGCATGGCGCGCTACTTCGGCGTGTCCTACGGCGTGATGCAGCAGTCGGTGGCCCTGTATCTTGCACTTTCGGCGGTGTTGCAGATCTTCATTGGCCCGATTTCCGACCGGTTCGGTCGGCGCCGGGTGCTGATCTGGTCGCTGGTGCTGTTCCTGGTCGCCACGATCGGCACGCTCTTGGCGCAGACGGCCACTACCTTTCTCATCTTCCGCATGGCGCAGGCGGTGATTGCCTCGGGCATGGTGCTGTCCCGTGCCGTGGTGCGCGATATGGTCGCCGATGCCGAGGCGGCGTCAATGATCGGCTATGTCACCATGGGCATGTCGATCGTGCCGATGATCGGCCCGGTGATCGGCGGGCTTCTTGATGACGCGTTCGGCTGGCAGGCCAACTTTACGCTGCTTTTGGTGCTGGGGGTGGCGGTGCTTGCCTTGACCTGGGCCGATCTGGGCGAAACCGCCACGTTGCGCCGGGTCAGCCTGGGCGATCAGATCCGCACCTATCCCGGCCTTCTGGCATCACCCAGGTTCTGGGGATATACCCTGTCGGCCGCCTTTGCCTCGGGTTGTTTCTTCGCCTATCTGGGCGGCGCGCCTTACGTGGGTGACAAGGTTTTCGGGCTCACCTCCACCCAGGTTGGCGGGCTGTTCGCGCTGACCGCTATCGGCTATGCGGCGGGCAATTTCCTGGCCGGGCGCTTTTCGGTGCGGGTGGGCATGAACCGCATGGTGCTGATCGGCGCGCTGGTCACCACTTTCGGTCTGGCGCTGCTCACGCTCCTGACGCTGGCAGGGATGTCCGGCCCCGTGATGTTCTTCGGGCTCACCGTGTTCATGGGGCTTGGCAACGGGATCGGCCTGCCAAATGCCAATGCCGGCATGCTGTCGGTTAGGCCAGAGCTTGCGGGCACCGCTTCGGGCCTTGGCGGCGCGATCATGATCGGTGGCGGTGCCGCCCTCGCCGCCGTCGCGGGCCGGCTTTTGACCCCCGGCGCCAGCGAATTGCCGCTGATCCTGCTGATGCTCGCCTCCTCGGTTGCCTCGGTGCTGGCAATCCTCCTCGTCATCCGCCGCGCCCGCCGCCTCGCGGTCTGACGCACCCTCGTTGCATAGCGGCGTGCATGACCGGCGGGAGGAATTCCGTTGGCCCGGCCGCAGGCATAACCCTACCGCTGCGCCACCCGCCAGTGGGGGTTCACCCAAGGCTCCAGGTTCGACGCGGGCAACGGCACCCGCCCCAGAATGTGATCCGCCGCCTTTTCCCCAACCATGATCGACGGCGCGTTCAGGTTGCCGTTCGTCACCTGCGGAAACACCGAACTGTCGGCCACCCGCAAACCGTCCACCCCGATCACCCGGCACTGCGGATCGACCACCGCCAGCGGGTCGCTGGGGCGTCCGATCCGCGCCGTGCCGCAGGGGTGATAGGCGCTTTCCACATGCGCACGCAGAAAGCCGTCGATTGCCGCATCCGTCGCAACTGCCGCCCCGGGCTGAATCTCGTGCTTCACAAAGGGTTTGAACGCCGCCTGCCCGAAGATCTCGCGCGTCAGGCGGATGCAGGTGCGGAACTCTTCCCAGTCATCGGGATGCGCCATGTAGTTGAACCGGATCACCGGCGCATCCGCCGGATTGGCCGACCGCAACGTCACCGACCCGCGTGATCGCGACCGCATCGGCCCGACATGCGCCTGAAAGCCATGCCCTTGGGCAATGGCCTTGCCGTCATACCGCACCGCGATGGGCAGGAAATGGAACTGGATGTCGGGATAATCGATCCCCGCGCGCGACCGGATAAAGGCGCAGGCCTCGAACTGGTTCGACGCGCCAAGCCCCCCGCCCGTCAACAGCCACTGTGCCCCCACCATGGCCTTGCCCCAGAGGTTCCAGTATTTGTACAGCGTCACCGGCTGGCTTGCCGCGTATTGCATATAGATTTCAAGATGATCCTGCAGGTTCGCGCCCACCCCGGCGCGGTCCGCCCGCACCGGGATTGCATGCCCCGCCAGATGCGCCCCAGGCCCGATCCCCGAAAGCATCAGAATTTTCGGCGTGTTGATGGACGACGCCGCAAGTATCACCTCGGCCTCTGCCCGGATCACCTCCACCGCCCCGCCGCGCGCGATTTCCACGCCGACCGCACGGTTGCCGTCAAAGATCACGCGCCGCGCCAAGCCGCGCACCACCTGCACATTGCCTCCCGCCAACGCCGGTTTCAGATAGGCATTGGCCGCCGACCAGCGCCGCCCCTTCCAGATCGTCGCCTCCATCGGGCCGAAACCCTCCTGCTGCGCACCGTTATAATCGGTCGTGACCGGATATCCCGCCTGCCGCCCTGCCGCGATGAACGCGTCGAACAACGGGTTAGACCGCGGCCCCCGCGTCACGTGCAGCGGCCCGTCCGCGCCCCGGTATTCCGGGCCCGATCCGCCGTGCGACGCCTCCATCCGCTTGAAATAGGGCAGCACATCGGCATAGGACCAGCCATCCGCCCCCAATTCGGCCCAGGTGTCGAAATCCCGCGCATGGCCGCGCACATAGACCATCCCGTTGATCGAAGATGACCCCCCGATCACCTTGCCACGCGGCGTGGCCAGCACCCTGCCCCCCAGATGCGGCTCGGGCTCGGTCCGCAAGCCCCAGTCGTAAATCCCCATGTTCATCGGATAACTCAGCGCGCCGGGCATCTGGATGAACGGCCCCGCATCCGATCCGCCGTGTTCGATCACCGTGACGCGCCGCCCCGCCTCGGCCAGCCGGTAGGCCAGCGCACAGCCCGCCGATCCCGCCCCCACGATGACATATTCTGCTGCCATCAGGTCCGCCGCGCCAGTTCGGCCTCCAGATGCCGCACCGCCACCGCGACCGCAGCCGCCCCGTCAACCCGCCCCGACTTCAGCACCTCGCGCAGATACAGCCCGTCGATCAGCGCCCCCAGCCCCGCCGCGATATCGCCCGCCCGCCCCCCGGCAAGCGGCCGCAGCGCGTGGCACAGGTTCGACCGAAGCCGCCGCTGATACACCGCCAACAGCCGTTTGGCTTCGGGCACCGATTGCGCCAGCACCCAGAAGTTCAGCCAGGCCCCCACCGCCTCGCGGCGAAAGTTGCCCGGGCTGAACGACGCCCGCAGGATCGCCCGCACCCGCCCCTCCGGCCCCTCGGCCGCCGCCAGCGCGCCGCGCACCTCGGCCCCGTACAGCGTCAGCACATGCCGCATCGCGGCCAGGAACATCTCCTCTTTCGATCCGAAATAGTGATGCGCCAACGCGCTCGACATTCCCGCCCGCTTGGCAATCTGGCTGACCGTCACGTCCAGCGACCCGACCCTGCCGATCTCGACAATCGTGGCTTTCACCAGGGCGTCCTTGCGGATAGGCTCCATTCCAAGCTTCGGCATCGGTGCGGCCTCACAAAAACACTTGCCAAACCGTATAAGCGCGAAGTTTATTGACTCGTCAATCAACAAAAAACGGGGAGCCCGAATGACCATCCGCGCCACGCTTCTGACCACCGCCGTCACCTTCGCCGCAGCCACTTCAATTCTGGCAGGCTCCGCCTTCGCCGAAGGCTGCGACAAGGTGGTGTTTTCCGACGTCGGCTGGACCGACATCACCGCCACCACCGCCGCCACCACCCTGATCCTGCAAGCCCTCGGATATGAGACCGAGACCAAGGTTCTCGCCGTTCCGGTGACCTATGCCGGTCTGGCCGGCGGCGACATCGACGTGTTCCTCGGCAACTGGATGCCGACGATGGAGGCCGACATCGCCGCCTACCGCGATGCTGGCACCGTCGATACCGTCCGCACCAACCTTGAGGGCGCGAAATACACCCTTGCCACCAACGAGGCAGGCGCAGCCCTCGGCATCACCGATTTCAACGCCATCGCCGCACAGAAAGACGCGCTTGAAGGCAAGATCTACGGGATCGAGCCGGGCAATGACGGCAACCGCCTGATCATCGACATGATCGCTTCCGGCCCGTTCAAGCTTGACGGTTTCGAAGTCGTGGAGTCGTCCGAACAGGGGATGCTGGCCGAGGTCAAGAAGGCCAGCGAAGACGGCAAGCCCATCGTCTTCCTCGGCTGGGAACCGCATCCGATGAACGCCAACTTCAAGATGACCTACCTCACCGGCGGCGATGAATATTTCGGCCCGAACCTTGGCGGCGCAACTGTCGCCACCAACACCCGCGCCGGCTATGTCGCCGAATGCCCGAACACCGGCAAGCTCTTGTCGAACCTGTCCTTCACCCTCGCCATGGAAAACGAGATCATGGGTGCGATCCTGAACGACGGTGCCGACCCTGCCGACGCCGCAAAGGCCTGGCTTGCCGCCAACCCCACCGCCTGGGAGGGGTGGCTTGACGGCGTCACCACCAAGGACGGCGGCGACGCAAAGGCCGCTGTGACCGCAGCCCTGCAATAACGCCAGGTGCCCCGGCAAAGGCCGGGGCCTCCCCTCCCCACGCAGAGAGGCTGAATGGACTGGCTGACCGACACCAAGATCCCCGTCGGCAAGACGGCGAAATCCGTCTTCGACTGGATGAACGCCAATCTCGGCGGCCTGTTCGATGCCATTTCTGCAGCACTGGAATGGATGATCGATGCCATCCTCTGGCTGCTGCAGTCCCCGCATCCCCTTGTGATCATCGCGCTTTTCGTCGCCCTCACCTGGTTTCTGCAACGCAACTGGAAGGTCTGCCTTGGCGTCCTTCTGGGCTTTCTCTTCATCCTGAACCAGGGCTACTGGGAGGAAACCACCGAAAGCCTGACGCTGATCCTGTCCGCTTGCGTGGTCTGCATGGGCGTCGGCGTCCCCATCGGCATCGCCGCCGCGCACCGGCCAAAGCTGTACCGTGCCATGGTGCCGGTGCTGGACCTGATGCAGACCCTGCCAACCTTCGTCTATCTGATTCCGGCCATCGTGTTCTTCGGCCTCGGAATGGTGCCGGGCCTGATCGCCACCGTCATCTTCGTCCTTCCCGCGCCGATCCGCCTGACGCATCTGGGCGTCTCCTCCACCCCGCAGGCGTTGATGGAGGCGGCAACCGCCTTTGGGGCCACCCCGAAACAGCGGCTCTGGAAGGTGGAACTGCCCTATGCCTTTCCGCAGATCATGGCCGGCCTCAACCAGACGATCATGCTCAGCCTGTCGATGGTGGTGATTGCGGCACTGGTCGGGGCCAACGGCCTTGGCGTGCCGGTCGTCCGCGCACTGAACTCGGTCAACACCGCGCTTGGCTTTGAATCCGGTTTCATCATCGTGGTGGTGGCCATCGTGCTTGACCGGATGCTCAGGGTCACGCGATGACCGAAGCCCCCGTTGTCACCTTCGACCGCGTCTCCATCGTGTTCGGCGATCATCCCGACCGCGCCCTGCCGCTGATGGATCAGGGCCTGACCCGGTCGGAAATCCAGTCGCAGACCGGCCAGATCCTCGGCGTGCACGATTGCTCGCTGACCGTCGCCAAGGGCGAGATCCTGGTATTGATGGGCCTTTCCGGTTCCGGCAAATCGACCCTGCTCCGGGCGGTGAACGGCCTGAACCCGGTGGCGCGCGGCTCTGTCACCATCCGGCACGGCGACTGGGTGTCGAATGTCACCACCTGCGGGGCCGCCGATCTGTTGCGCGTGCGCCGCGAATGCATCGCCATGGTGTTCCAACAGTTCGGCCTCTTGCCCTGGCGAACGGTGCGCGAAAATGTCGGCCTCGGGCTGGAACTGGCCGGGCAAGGCCCGGACCAGCGCCGCGCCAAGGTCGACACGCAACTGGCGCTGGTCAACCTGACGCAATGGGCCGACCGCAAGGTCGGCGATCTGTCCGGCGGCATGCAGCAGCGTGTCGGCCTCGCCCGCGCCTTTGTGACCGACGCACCGATCCTTCTGATGGACGAACCCTTTTCCGCGCTCGATCCCCTGATCCGGGCCAAGCTGCAGGACGAACTGCTGGACCTGCAGGCGACGCTGAAACGCACCATCATCTTCGTCAGCCACGATCTGGACGAAGCGTTCAAGATCGGCAACCGCATCGCGCTGATGGAGGGCGGGCGCATCGTGCAATGCGGCACCGCGCGCGACATCATCGCCAACCCGATCAGCGATTATGTCGCCGATTTCGTCGCCCACATGAACCCGTTGTCAGTCTTGACCGCGCGGGATGTGATGGAGCCGGGCGACAACCCGGCCGCCCGCA
>JAYSYZ010000257.1:0-2958 GCA_043727195.1 Paracoccaceae bacterium | reverse complement strand
GCCGTCCGGGCCGATGCGCCCGCTGACCGTCGTCCGCGAGGCGAGGTTGATCACCCGGATCATCTCGCCCTCCGCCCCCCGTCCCATCGCACGGCCTTCGGTCGAAATCGCCAGTCCCCCGGCCAGATAGATCAGCGTCACCACCTGATTGCGGTCGACCAGCGCAGGACTGCCAAGGTCGGATAATCGCAGCGGCTTGCCGGCGTAGATCGCCACCCGCGCCTCAAGCCCGAGCGCCTCGGCCGGATCGCTCAGGGCGCCCGGCACCTCGGCATCGACCAGCGTGATGTCGTCCGGCCCGATCACCGCCAGCGCTCGGATGGTCCGCGTGGCGACGAGGCTGTCGGCCAGTGCGGGTTCAGCCAAGAGCAGGATTGCAATCACCCGCCACATCAGCGCACCTGCGTTGTGGCAGACAGCATCTGGTCGGCAGCCGTGATCACCTTGGCGTTCAACTCATATCCGCGCTGTGCCTTGATCAGTTCTGTGACCTCGCGTACCGCGTCGACCGAACTGCCCTCAAGATAACCCTGCCGCAACGTCCCAAGCCCGTCGAGACCGGGCGTCGCAGAAAAACCGGCGCCGGAGGCCGGACTTTCCAGGAACAGATTCGATCCAATCGCCTCGAGCCCCTTTTCGTTTGAAAACGATGTGAGTGTCAGTTGGCCCAGCAACTCCGGCTCTACCCGATCGGTGAAATTGGCAAAAACCTCGCCTGAAGGGCTGACGGTCAGCCCCCGCGCGTCGGTTGGAATGGTGATCCCGGGGGCCACGGTGAAGCCGTCCGATGTGACGATGAGCCCCTCCGCCGACCGTTTCAGCGCGCCGTCGCGCGTATAGCCGGTCTGGCCCGACGGCATCGTCACCTCGATATAGCCGTTGCCGTCGATGGCCAGATCAAGATCTGCACCCGTCGCCTCCAGCGCACCTTGTCCTAGCACCACCGATACAGAGGCCGGCCGCACGCCCAGACCGATCTGGATGCCGGTCGGCAACATGCTGCCGTCTGCGGCGGTGACGCTGCCGGGCCGCGCGAGCTGCTGGTAATGCAGGTCGGCAAAATCGGCGCGGCGGGGATTGTAGCCCGTGGTCGACATGTTGGCGAGGTTGTTGGAAACAACATCCACCTTCATCTGCTGGGCTGCCATCCCGGTGGCGGCAATCTGAAGCGCTTTCATGTCATATCCTTACCGGCCAAGCGCCTGAATGACGCTGCGCACCCGCGCATCTTCGGCATCAAGAAACTTCTGCCCCAGTTCATAGGCGCGCTGCACCGTGATCATCCGGGTGATTTCCGCCACCGGCTGCACGTTGCTGTCTTCCAGCATCCCCTGCAAAATCTGGCCGCTTTCGACCGGCTCCAACTCTCCCGCCGCGAACATCGTTCCCGACTGGTGGCGCAGGCTGAGCCGCTCGGCCGGCTGCCACAGCCCGACCTGTGCCAGCGGTTCGCCATTGGCCGACAGCGTGCCATCCTGCGCCAGCGCCACGATTTTGGCATCCGGCGGGATAAAGATCGGCGCGCCGCCCGCATCGAGGAGCCTGTGGCCGTCCATCGTGACAAGTTCGCCCTCTGCCGACGGGGTGAAGCTGCCCGCCCGGGTCAGCCGCTCACCTTCAGGTGTTTCGATCAGGAAGAACCCATCGCCTTGAATGGCGAAATCGAAGGTGCCGCCGGTCTGGCTCAGCGTTGCCTGACCAAGATCGATGTTCCGGCCACTGGCATAGGCCATCGACAGCGACGGATCAGTGCCCAGCCGCTCGACGAATTCGGAAAACACCACGCCTTCGCGCCGGAAACCGGTGGTGGAGCTGTTGGCGATATTGTTGGCGACAAGGGCCATTTCCCGCATCAGGCCGGATTGCCGGGTGAGCGTGGTATAACCTGCGGCATCCATCTCAGCCTCCTGCGATGTGCGGAATGATGGTGTCGGCAAAAAACGCCACCAGCGTCGCGGTCATGAAGCTCATCGAGGCCCAGAACACGACCAGCATCAGCGCGGCCTTGGGCACGAAGGTCAGCGTCATCTCCTGGATCGAGGTCAGCGCCTGAAACAGCCCGATCACCACCCCGGCGGCCAGTGCAACCGCCAAAAGCGGGGCGGAAATGATCACCGCCACCCAAAGACCCTGGCGCATCACGTCAAAGATCATGGCATCGGTCATACCGGCATCCTCAGGATTTCCTGATACGCCTCGACGACGCGGTCGCGCACCGTGGCCACCGTCTCGACCGCCAGCTGCGACGAGGCAAGCGCCTGAACAAGGGCGTGGGGGTCTGCGCCGCCGGTCATCGCGGCGCGGGCGGTGGATTCATGCTCCTGCAAGGCCTGCATGAAATTGCCGGCCAGCTTGGCAAATCCGTCGGCGGCCCCTTCGGCCTTCGGCTGAGGGGCCGCCGCGGTTTTGGCGTTCGCGTAGGCCTGCGATACGAATGAGGTCTTCAAATCCATTCTGGAACTCCTCTATCGGCGCAGAAGATCGAACAGACTTTGCGTCATCTGACGCGTCTGATCGAACATCCTGAGGTTCGCCTCGTAGCTGCGCTGCGCTTCGCGCGCGTCAGCGATCTCGATCACCAGATCGACGTTCGAGCCGTCGTAATACCCGGTCTCATCTGCCATCGGATGGCTCGGGTCGTTGATGCGGGGCAGGGCCGTGCGGTCGAGCCGCACCGGGCCGGGCGTGACCGCGCCGCCGCCCACCGCCTCGTGGAAACTGATCGTCTTGCGCCGGTAGCCGGGCGTGTCGGTGTTGGCGACGTTCTGCGAGATCAGCCGCTGGCGCTGGTTGAGGTAGCCGAGGCGGCCCTTGAGCAGCCCGAACAGCGGAAGGTCATCCAGCAACATGGCCCCAAGGTCGTCCGACACGGTAAACGCGGCGTTAACCACGTCCGCCGCGCCCGGCATTTTTTGCCGGGCCGGCAACGGCTCGTTAACGGGAGCAGGCGACCTTGGG
>JAYSYZ010000256.1:0-7550 GCA_043727195.1 Paracoccaceae bacterium | reverse complement strand
GCGCTTATGGCGCGATGGCTTTTGCCACCACGGTTTCGGAAATCCGCAACCCGGATGGGACCGTCGTCTTCCGCAACGACGCCGTCGAAGTGCCAGAGGGGTGGAGCCAGGTCGCCTCGGACGTGCTCGCCCAGAAGTATTTCCGCAAAGCCGGCATTCCCGCAGCGCTGAAGCGGGTCAAGGAAAAGGGCGTGCCCGAATTCCTCTGGCGCTCGGTCCCCGACGAAGACGCCCTCGCCAGAATTCCCGCCGAAGATCGCAACACCGGCGAAACCTCGGCCAGACAGGTGTTCGACCGCCTCGCCGGGGCCTGGGCCTATTGGGGCTGGAAGGGCGGCTACTTTTCCACCGAAACCGACGCCCGCGCCTATTTCGACGAAATGCGCTTCATGCTGGCCCGGCAGATGGCCGCGCCGAATTCGCCGCAGTGGTTCAACACCGGCCTTCACTGGGCCTACGGGATCGACGGGCCGTCGCAGGGGCATTTCTATGTCGACCATGCCACCGGCAAGCTGACGAAATCGACCTCCGCCTACGAACACCCGCAGCCGCACGCCTGCTTCATCCAGTCGGTCAAGGACGACCTCGTCGGCGACGGCGGCATCATGGACCTCTGGGTGCGCGAGGCGCGGCTCTTCAAGTACGGCTCCGGCACCGGCACCAACTTCTCCTCGCTGCGGGGCGAGGGCGAGAAACTGTCCGGCGGCGGCAAATCCTCCGGCCTGATGGGATTCCTCAAGATCGGTGACCGCGCCGCCGGTGCCATCAAATCCGGCGGCACCACCCGCCGCGCCGCCAAGATGGTGATCATCGACATGGATCACCCGGACGTGGAGGCTTTCATCAACTGGAAGGTCATCGAGGAACAGAAAGTCGCCTCGCTGGTGGCCGGCTCCAAGATCCACGAAGTCAAACTGAACGAAATCTTCACCGCCATCCGCCAGTGGGACGGCGCAGCCGAACACGCCACCGACCCCGCGAAAAACCCCGCCCTCAAAGCCGCGATCCGTTCGGCCAAGAAGGCCATGATTCCCGACACCTACACCAACCGCATCCTGCAATACGCGCGGCAAGGCTTCGACAGCATCGAGTTTCCCACCTACGACACCGACTGGGACTCCGAGGCCTATATCTCCGTCTCCGGCCAGAACTCCAACAACTCCGTCCGCGTCACCGACGCCTACCTTGCAGCCGTACGCGACGACAAGCCGTGGGAACTGATCCGCCGGACCGACGGCAAGGTCGCCAAGACCGTGTCGGCACGCGAGCTTTGGGATCAGATCGGCCACGCCGCCTGGGCCTGCGCCGACCCCGGCATCCAGTTTCACGACACCGTCAACGCCTGGCACACCTGCCCCGAAGACGGCGCGATCCGCGGCTCGAACCCCTGCTCGGAATACATGTTCCTCGACGACACCGCCTGCAACCTCGCCTCGATGAACCTTCTCACCTTCTTCCACGACGGCAAGTTTGACGCGGAGGCTTACGTCCACGCCACCCGGCTCTGGACCGTCACCCTCGAAATTTCCGTGATGATGGCGCAGTTCCCCAGCCAGGAGATTGCCCAGCGCAGCTACGATTTCCGCACCCTCGGCCTTGGCTACGCCAACATCGGTGGCCTCCTGATGAACATGGGGCTTGGCTACGACTCGAAGGAAGGCCGCGCTCTCTGCGGTGCGCTCAGCGCCGTGATGACCGGCATCTCCTACGCCACCAGCGCTGAAATGGCCAAGGAGCTTGGCCCCTTCTCCGGCTACCAGCGCAACGCCGCCCACATGCTGCGCGTCATCCGCAACCACCGCGCCGCCGCCCATTCCACCGGCAAATACGAAGGCCTGAACGTCCCCGCCGTCGCCCTCGACCATGCGAACTGTCCGGACCAGGGCCTTGTCGCCCTTGCGAAATCCGCCTGGGACGAGGCGCTTGCCTTGGGCGAACAGCACGGATACCGCAACGCCCAGACCACCGTCATCGCGCCCACCGGCACCATCGGCCTTGTCATGGATTGCGACACCACCGGGATCGAGCCTGACTTCGCCCTGGTCAAATTCAAGAAACTCGCCGGCGGCGGCTATTTCAAGATCATCAACCAGTCAGTCCCGGCCGCACTGACAAAGCTTGGCTACACCACTGCCCAGTCGGCCGAGATCGTCGCCCACGCCGTCGGCCATGCCTCGCTTGGCCAGGCCCCGGCGATCAACCACACCTCGCTTGTCGGCCACGGTTTTGGCGCGCGCGAGATCGAAAAGATCGAGGCGGCTCTCCCCGCCGCCTTCGACATCAAGTTCGTCTTCAACCAATGGACGCTGGGCGCCGATTTCTGCAAGGGCACCCTCGGCATCCCCGAAGACAAACTGAATGACCCGACCTTCGACTTGCTGCGCCACCTCGGCTTCACCAAGGCGCAGATCGACGCCGCCAACGACCACGTCTGCGGCACGATGACACTTGAGGGCGCGCCGCATCTGAAACCCGCGCACTACGCCATCTTCGATTGCGCCAACCCCTGCGGCAAGACCGGCACGCGCTACCTTTCGGTCGAAAGCCACATCTACATGATGGCAGCGGCGCAGTCCTTCATCTCGGGGGCCATCTCCAAGACGATCAACATGCCGAACAACGCCACGATTGACGAAACGCTGGCGGCCTATGAACTCAGCCACTCGCTGGGCATCAAGGCCAACGCGCTCTACCGCGACGGCTCCAAACTCAGCCAGCCGCTGGCATCGGCGCTGGTCGAGGATGATGAGGAGGCCGAGGAAATCCTCAGCACCGGCAGCCTGCAGGAAAAGGCTGTGGTCATCGCGGAAAAGATCATCGAAAAGGTGATCATCAAGGAAATCGTCCGCTCCAACCGCGAGAAACTCCCCGAACGCCGCAAGGGCTACACCCAGAAGGCCATCGTCGGCGGCCACAAGGTCTACCTGCGCACCGGCGAATATCAGGACGGCTCGCTCGGCGAGATCTTCATCGACATGCACAAGGAAGGCGCCGGCTTCCGGGCCATGATGAACAACTTCGCCATCGCGATCAGCGTCGGTCTGCAATACGGCGTGCCGCTGGACGAATTTGTCGAGGCGTTCACCTTCACCCGGTTCGAGCCTGCGGGCATGGTGCAGGGCAACGACAGCATCAAGAACGCAACGTCGATCCTCGACTACATCTTCCGCGAACTGGCGGTCAGCTACCTCGACCGCACCGATCTCGCCCATGTCAAACCCGGTGGCACCGCGTTCGACGATCTCGGGCGGGGCGAAGAAGAGGGCAAACGCAACTTCACCGAAGTGGCCGAGACGAACTCCTCGCTCGATTTCCTGAAGCAGATCTCCTCCACCGGCTACCTGCGCAAGCGCGTGCCGCAGGAACTGGTGGTGCATCAGGGCGGTTTTGGTGCCACGGCACTGGCCACCGGCACCGACCCGGTCGCGACGCTCAACATGCTGGCGCCGGAAGGCATGGCCTACGCCCGCACCAGCACCGCGCTCACCACCGGCAGCGTTACCATTGACGCGCGGGTGAAGGCCAAGATGCAGGGCTACGAGGGCGACCCCTGCGGCGAATGCGGCAACTACACGCTGGTCAGGAACGGCACCTGCATGAAGTGCAACACCTGCGGCGGCACCAGCGGGTGCAGTTGATCTGAAATTGGGTTGGGGTGTTCCGTTGCAGCGGAACACCCCGGCCTTCCGGCGTGTATATGGCACGACGCCGGAAAAGCTTTCGCGCCCCTCGTGGGACGATGGTTCTTACGACCATGGTTTCGAGAAAGCGGCAAGACCGTGCCTGAAACTGTCCACCGCTAATCCGAGTTTGTGGATTGTGTGGATAACTCGAAAGGCGGGTGATTTTAAGTGAGTATTCGAAAGAATGGCGAGGTGACAGGCGCAAAAGCAGCAAGTGCTGCTTCGAAAGTGCTGCGTGATCCAAGGTCAAGCCCGGCGGCTAAGACTGCCGCAGCATCGGCTCTGAGCCAACGGCCGAACAAGAAGAAGTAATGTTCTTCTTGCCATAATGCCGGGCGGGGATCTGCTCCCCGCCCGGTTCTCTTGTGATTGAAGCCCCCCCCTGCCCGGACTCAAAGCGCGGCACGCGCCGCCGGCCAGCGCCCGACCGCCCCCTCGGGCGGGCGCTTCTGCAGCGTCACCAGCAGAACCGCGGTGCGAGAGGCTGAACCATAAACCGCCCAGAACTGCGGTTGCAGCGCCCACCCGGCGGTCACGCGCTGCCCTCTGGGAACGAACGCCTCAATTCTCGGGCACCTCGCAGGCGCGCTGCCTCGAAAGCCCCAACAAAGTCTTAACAAAATTCTTCTAATGTATTTATATCAATACCTTACCCATCATAACACGCGTGTTATCACACCCGTTGCAGCCCCAAAACCGCCGGTTTTCCCCCGGCCCAACCTCTGCTACGATCCCCCCATGACATCCAGCCCCGCCCTCCGCATGACCAAGGCCCTCCGCGACACCGGGGTCCGCGTGACCCGCCAGCGCGAGGCGCTTCTCAAGGTCCTGACCGAAGCCCAGGATCACCCCGACGCCGCCGAACTGCACCGCCGCGCCCGCACCCTCGACGACAGCCTGTCGCTGGCCACCGTCTACCGCACCCTGTCCGTGCTCGAACGCGAAGGTGTGGTCCAGCGCCTGTCCTTTGAAAACGGCGGTGCCCGGTTCGAGGTGACGGATGCCCCCCACCACGATCATATCGTCGACCTCGACACCGGCCAGATCACCGAGTTCCGCTCCGACAAGATCGAACAGCTGCAGCGCGAGATTGCCGCCGAAATGGGCTACGACATCGTTCACCACCGGCTGGAACTGTACTGCCGCAAGCGGCCCTGATCAGTCCGCCAGGAACCGCCCGGTCCGCCCCTTTGAAAATACCAGCGGCTCGCCGTCCCGCACCGTGACCCGCAACACCCGCCCGACGATGATCTGATGGTCGCCCCCGTCATGCCCGGCATGCCGCGCGCAATCGAACCGGGCCAGCGCCCCGCTCAGCGCCGGCATCCCTTCGGCGGTGACCGAATGATCAAGGCCCGCAAACCCCGACCCGCCGCGCACAAAGCGGGCGATCCACGCGGCCTGTCCGGCCTCCAGAACATGGATGGCGAAATGCGGGGCCTGCGAAAACACCGTGAACCGCGACGAGGCCCGCGCCGGCGACCACAACACCAGGGCAGGGTCCAGCGACACCGACGCGAAACTGTTGGCCACAAAACCGACCGGCCCGTCGGGGCCCGTCGTCGTCACGATCGTCACCCCGGTCGCAAAGCGCCCGAAGGCCGCGCGCAAGGCCTTGGCCTCGGTCGGCGCAAATTCCGTCTCACTCATCTGCGCCTCATCCGGCATCCTGTCACCGCTGTCCCAGCAGATAAGCTGCCATGGGGCAAGTTCAATCGGCAATCTCGCACCGCCTGAGATCGCTCGCTGGAATGAACAGCTGCGCCGGATTATCCGCGCTCGGCAGCGCAGGAGTATCTCCCGCCCATCGCAACGTGGCCTGCCGGAAGGCCCGTCGCATCCCCGCCATCAGATATCCTTCACCAGTCGCAGCGCATCGTAGATCGCGGCATGGGTATTGCGCGCCTCCACGGCGTCGCCGATCCGGTACAGATGAAATCCCCGTGGCCCGTCACCCGCAGGCTGGGGCCGCCCAGCGGTCAGCGCCTCATAATCCACCGCGCCAAGATTAGCGGACAAGGGCTTCAGATCGAAATAAATATCCGCCAGCGGCTTGGTGCCGTGGTTGACCACCACCTGATCATACAGCGCCGTCTTCGCCAGCTTCATGTAATCCGATCCGATCGTCGCCTGAAGCTGGTTGCCCACCCGTGCCACCGATTGCAACCGGTAGGTTACGGTAAAGGTCACGTCCCTGTCCTGCAGACCGCGCATGTAGGGCACCAGGTTCATCGCCATCACGTCGGGGGCAAAGGTCCGGTCCGGCGTCATCACCTCGACCGTCGCGCCGCATTCGGCCAAAAGCTGCGCTGCCTGCAACGCCACATGATCGCCCGCGTCGTCATACAACAGCACATTCGCGCCCGGCTTCACATCCCCCGACAGGATGTCCCAGGCCGAGACCACCAGATCATTGCCCGCACTCAGCACAGCCGTGGTCGGCAGCCCGCCCGTGGCGATGATGACCACATCGGGATTTTCCGCCGTTACATCAGCCGCTTCGGCCCAGGTGTTAAAGCGAAATTCGACGCCCCGTGCCGCGCATTGCGCCATGCGCCAGTCGATGATCCCGATCATCTCACGCCGTCGCGGGGTCTTGGCGGTCAGCGCGATCTGCCCGCCTGGCCGGGCTGCCGCTTCAAAGACCACCACCGCGTGCCCCCGCTCTGCCGCGACGCGCGCCGCTTCCAGCCCCGCGGGGCCCGCGCCGACAATGACCACTTTCTTGCGAAACGCCGCCGGGGTGATGGTATGCGGCATCTCCGCCTCGCGGCCCGTCGCCGGGTTGTGGATGCACAGCGCCATCCCGCCCTGATAGATCCGGTCAAGGCAGTAGGTCGCCCCGACGCAGGGCCGGATATCGGCTTCCCGCCCCTCGATGATCTTGCGCACGATATGCGGGTCGGCCATGTGCGCTCGCGTCATTCCGACCATGTCCAGCTGCCCGGAGGCTACGGCATATCGCGCCGTCGCCACATCGGGGATGCGCGCGGCGTGAAAGGTCGGCAGGCCGACCTCGGCCCGCACCCGGCCCGCGAAATCCAGATGCGGCGCGGATCTCATGCCTTGGATCGGGATCACGTCGGTCATCGCCGGATCGGAATGGATGCGCCCCCTGATGATGTTCAGAAAATCGACCAGACCACTGTCGCGGAACATCTTTCCGATCGCGATGCCCTCATCCGCGTCGATACCGCCCGGGGTGTCTTCGTCTGCCGTGTAGCGGACTCCCAGCAGGAACCCTGACCCCACCCGTTTGCGGCACGCAGCCAGCACCTGCATCGAAAACCGTGCCCGGTTTTCCAGCGACCCGCCATAGGGCGCGGGCAGGGCGTTGGTCAGCGGCGACATGAACTGATCCATCAGGTGGCCGTAGCATTCGAACTCCACCCCATCCAGTCCCGCCGCCTGCATCCGTTCGCAGGCATCGGCATAGTCTGCGACGATCCGGGCAATATCCCAATCCTCGATGATCTTCGGAAATGCCCGGTGGGCTGGTTCGCGCGCCGGACCGGCCGCCACCACCGGCAGCCAGTCGCCCTTGTCCCAGCGGGTCCGCCGACCAAGATGGGTCAGCTGGATCATCACCGCCGCCCCCGCCGCGTGGCAGTCATCGGCCAGCCGCTTCATCCAGGGCACCACCTCGTCCTTGTAGGCCAGGATGTTGTTGAACACCGGCGGGCTGTCCTTCGACACCGCCGCCGACCCCGCCGTCATGGTCAGCGCCACGCCTGCGCGTGCCCGCTCCAGATGATACAGCCGGTAGCGGTCTTTCGGCATGCCGTCTTCGGGATAGGCCGGTTCGTGGCTGGTGGTCATGATCCGGTTGCGCAGCGTCAGGTGCTTCAACTGATAGGGCTGCAGCAG
>JAYSYZ010000255.1:0-7560 GCA_043727195.1 Paracoccaceae bacterium | reverse complement strand
CGGGGGCCAGCCCCCGCACCCCCGGGATATTTCTCCAAGATGAAAGGGAGAGGCGATGTCGCCGCTCAATATCAAGAAAGGCTCGTCGAGCCACTCCGCCTATGACCTGCGTGACCCGAATGCCGAGGTGATCGAACAGCACACCCTCGCCGTCATTGTCGACAACGAAAGCGGCGTTCTGGCGCGGGTCATCGGGTTGTTTTCCGGACGCGGCTACAACATTGACAGCCTGACCGTCGCGGAAGTGGACCATGAGGGCCACCGTTCGCGCATCACCGTGGTCACCCGCGGCACGCCGCAGGTGATCGACCAGATCGAGGCGCAGCTGCGCCGGATGGTGCCGGTGCATGACGTGCATGACCTGACCGCCGAGGGGCCGAGCGTGCAGCGGGAGCTTGCTTTGTTCAAGGTCGCCGGCAAGGGTGCGGCGCGGGTGGAGGCGCTGCAGCTGGCCGAGATTTTCCGGGCCAATGTGGTCGACAGCACGCTGGAAAGCTTTGTCTTCGAGATGACCGGAACGCCGGAAAAGATCGACGCCTTCGCCGATCTGATGCGCCCCCTCGGCCTGACCGAGATTGCCCGTACCGGGGTTGCAGCCCTCGCCCGCGGGGTCTAGCCGGGCGGATAGAGATAATCGCGCGTTCCCGGCACGGTGGTGCGATCCTTGGCCAGCTGCAACTGGTGGATCACCAGATGCCCCTCGCGGAACCCCATTTCCGCCGATCGCAGGTAAAACCGCCACATCCGGACGAACCGCTCGTCATAGAGCGCGCGCGCCCGGTCTGCATTGCGGTCGAACCGGGCCAGCCATTCGGCCAGCGTCCGCTCGTAATGCCCGCGCCAGACCTCCAGATCGGCCAGCATCAGCCCGGTATGCTCGACGACCCGCATCACCTCGGACACCGTCGGGCAGTAGGCCCCCGGAAAGATGTATTTGTTGAACCAGGGCGAAATCACGTCGGGTGGCGTCCAGCGCCCGATGTAATGCACCAGCGCCACGCCATCGGGCGCCATCACATCCGCCACCTTGCGGAAATAGCGCCGCAGTTGCGCCCGGCCGACATGTTCCATCATGCCGACCGACACGACCCGGTCGTATGTGTCGGTGACGGTGCGGTAATCCTGCAGCCGGAACTCCAGCCGATCGGCAAGACCCGCCTCCGCCGCCCGGCGACGCGCCTCATCCAGTTGCACCTGCGACAGCGTCACCCCCGTGACATGCACGCCGTGATCGCGCGCCAGCGTGATCGCCAGCGTGCCGAACCCCGACCCGATGTCCAGTACCCGCAGCCCCGGCCGCAGCAACAGCTTGCCGCCGATATGCGCCATCTTGGCGGCCTGCGCCTGTTCCAGTGTCATCTCGGGCTGGCGGAAATAGGCGCAGGTGTACTGCTTCTGCGCATCCAGGAACAGATCGTACAACTCTCCCGACAGATCGTAGTGATGCGCCACGTTGCGCCGCGCGACGCCGATCTGGTTCCAGATCGCCCACCCCTTCACCCGGCTTCGCACCGCAGCCAGCCGCCGCAGCGATTTGGGCGTCCGCGCCCCGCGCAGGTTGCGCAACGCAAGCGTCAGCAGCCCCGGCAGGTCATCGCCGGCAATGGTCAGCCGCCCGTCCATATAGGCCTCGCCCAGCGTCATCTCGGGCGCCACCAGAAACCGTCGCGCCAGTGATGGATCCGTCAATGTGATTTCAACCTCGGGCGGACCGCCCGGTCCGATCACATGGGTCTCACCGTTGGGCAGGGTCAGCGCCAGTCGGCCATAGCGGATGCCGCGGCGCAAAAGCCCCAGAAGGAGCCTGTCCCACATGGTTGCCTCTGCAATCTGTTGTGTCGCACCGGCAGAGATAATCACCACCCGGGCGTTATGGAAAGCGAAAGCTTACCGCCCGGTGAACCGGGCAGGCCGCTTGCCCAGAAAGGCGGCAACCCCTTCGCGGAAATCAGCGCTGTTGCCGCATTCTCCCTGCAACCGCGCCTCCAGTTCCAGTTGCGCCGCAAGGTCACGCTCGAAACTGCCGCGCAGCGCCTGTTTCACCGCGCGGTAGGCCAGCGTCGGGCCGCTGGCCAGATGTGCCGCGCGCGCTGCAACCACCTCGGCGAACCGGTCATCCGGCACCGCTTCCCAGATCATCCCCCACTCCGCAGCCTGGCGCGCCGAAACCTTGTCGGCAAACAGCACCGCCCCCATTGCCCGTGCCATCCCGATCTGACGCGGCAGCCAATGCGTGCCGCCCGCATCCGGCATCAGACCGATCCGGGTGAATGCCTGGATGAAGCTGGCGCTGTGCGCCGCGATCACCACGTCACAGGCCAGCGCAAGGTTCGCCCCCGCCCCCGCCGCTGCGCCATTGACCGCCGCAATCACCGGCACCGGGGCGCCGGTGATGGCGGCGATCATCGGCTCATACTCATCCCTCAGCGTGGCGGCGATGTCCCCCGCCGCCAGTTCCTGCGCATCACCCAGATCCTGGCCCGAGCAGAAGGCCCGCCCCACCCCCGTCAGCACGATACAGCGCCGGGCATGGCCCGCGCGCAGCGCCTCGGTCAGTTCTGCCCGCATCGTGCGGCTGAGGGCGTTCATCACCTCGGGCCGGTTCAGCGTGATCGTCGCCACACCCGCAGCCTCAGTCACCGTGATCGTCCGATATGCCATGCCGCACCCCCGCTTTGCGCGCAGCATAACCAGCCTGCGCCAAAGCCCCAAAGGCAACGCTGCGTCAGTCTTTCAGGATCTGCCGCAGCCGCGCCTCTTCGGCGGCTGACAGCGCCACGTCCGGCGCTCGGCCGCGGCGGCGCTGTGTGGCCACCGCGATGCCGATCCCCGCCAGCAGCAGCGCCGGGCCCGCCAGCCACAGGATCAGCGTCGATCCTTCGGCCCGCGGATTGAACAGCACGAACTCGCCATAGCGCGCGACGATATAATCGACAACCGCCGCATCCGTATCGCCCGCCACCAGCCGTTCGCGAATGATGATGCGCAGGTCGCGGCTGATCGGCGCATTGGAATCATCGATGCTTTCGCCCTGACAGACCGGGCAGCGGATATCGCGCGATATGCCGCGTGCCCGCGCCTCCAGCACCGGATCGGCGAGAATTTCGTCCGGCTGCACCGCACCGGCAGGCGAAACCAGCGCCAGAAACAACGCCAGAACCAGTATCCCGGCCTTGTTCACACCATCCCGCATCATTCGGCAGGCACTCCCACCGCCGCCTTGCGCGCCCCCGCCGCCACGCGGTAGCGGCGGTCAGACAGGCTCAACACCCCGCCAAGGGCCATCATCAGCGCGCCGCCCCACAGCCAGTTTGCAAAGGGCTCCACGTAACTGCGCACCGTCCATCCACCGTTCTTTTGCGCATCGCCAATGACCAGATAGATGTCCCGCACCGCACCATAATCGATCGCGGCCTCGGTGGTGGGCATCCCGGCCACCGGATACATCCGCTTTTCAGGGAACAGCCGCGCCACCTCGGCCCCGCCGCGCCGCACCGTCATGTCGGCCATGGTCGACAGGTAATTCGGCCCCTCAATCTCGCTCACCGCGTTCAGCGTCACCTCATAGCGGCCCAGCGGAAAGGTTTCCCCGATCTGCACGATACGGATATCCTCGACCTTCCAGGCATTCATCGCCGCCACCGCAAACAAGGTGACCCCCATTCCCGAATGCGCCGTGACCTTGCCCCAGTCGGCACGCGGCAGGCGCTGCAACCGGGCCAGTCGCGCCGCAACAGCCCCGCGTCCGGTGCGCGACCACAGGTCTGTCAAAGCCCCGAACACCACCCAGGCCCCCAGGGCGGCACCAACCGGCCCCAAGGCCGACCGCCCGGTCTGCATCGCAAATGCCAGCGCGCCCAAGGCCAGCGCCAGCAGCAGCGCGGGCAACAACGCCCGGAACGACCGGCCCGCATCCGCCCGCTTCCAGGCCAGCATCGCCCCCAGCGGCAGGATCAGGGCCAGTGCCACGAAGAACGGCGTGAACGCCGCGTTGAAAAACGGCTCGCCAACGCTCAATGTCCGCCCCAGCAACAATTCGGCAAACAAAGGCCAGATTGTCCCGATAAAGACCACAAACGCCGCAACCGCCAGCAGGATGTTGTTGGCGATCAGCGCGCTTTCCCGGCTGACCACGGCGAACAGCCCCTTCGCCTCCATCGCCCCTGCACGCAGCGCAAACAGCACCAGCGCCCCGCCGGTAAAGACGCCAAGGATCATCAGGATGAATACCCCCCGCTGCGGATCATTGGCAAAGGCGTGGACGGAGGTGATCACCCCCGACCGCACGATGAACGTGCCGATCAGGCTGAACCCGAAGGCCATGATCGCCAACAGGATCGTCCAGGCTTTCAGGCTTTCGCGCTTTTCCACCACGATGGCGGAATGCAGCAGCGCCGCAGCCAACAGCCATGGCATGAAGCTGGCATTCTCCACCGGATCCCAGAACCAGAATCCGCCCCAGCCAAGCTCGTAATAGGCCCACCAAGACCCCAGCGCGATGCCGATGGTCAGGAAAATCCATGCAGCAAGCGTCCAGGGCCGTACCCAGCGCGCCCAGGCGGCGTCGACGCGACCCTCGATCAGGGCGGCCACCGCAAACGAAAACGCCATGCTCAGGCCGACATATCCCAGATACAAAAACGGCGGATGGAAGGCCAGACCGGGGTCCTGCAACAGCGGGTTCAGGTCCTGCCCGTTCAGCGGCGGCACTTCCAGCCGCCAGAACGGGTTTGACGTCAGCAGCAGGAACAACAGGAACGCCACCCCGATCAGCCCCTGCACCGAAATGACCCGCGCCTTCAGCGTCGCGGGCAGGTTCGTCCCGAACCAAGCGACCGCCGCGCCATAGACCGCCAGGATCAGCACCCACAGCAGCAAAGACCCCTCATGGTTGCCCCAGACTCCGGAAATCTTGTACAGCATCGGCTTCAGCGTATGCGAATTCGCCGTCACCACGGCCAGCGAAAAGTCCGAATTGACAAAGGCATAGGTCAAGGCCGCAAAGGCAAATCCCACCAGCAGCATCTGGATCAATGCCGCCGGTTCGGCCACCGCCATCAGAAGGGCGTCACCGCGCCAGGCCCCCCACATCGGCAGCACCGACTGTATCACCGCCACCGACAACGCAAGGATCAGCGCGAAATGGCCCAGCTCGACAATCATGGCATTCTCCCGGTTGGGGCGATGATAGGCCCTCGCACCGGCAGTTGAAAGCACCTGCGCCCTTCGGTCGCGCAGATGTCAGCGCCGCCCGGCCTTGCGGGTCGACAGCAGCAGGTTCGTCTCCGACGTGATCACCCCTTCGATGTTGCGGATGCGAAAGATCGTCTCGTCCAACTCCTGCAAGGTCAGCGTGCCAAGTTCCGCGATCAGGTCCCACTTGCCGTTCGTTGAATGCACCGCCTGCACCGCCGGCAACCCCTGCAACCGCGCCATGATCCGTTCCGCCCCCCGGCCCTCGATCCCGATCAGCATCAATCCCCGCACCGGGGCCGCTGTCACATCGCTGCGCGTCAGCACCGTGAACCCGGCAATCTCGCCGCGCTCCGCCAGCCGTTCCATCCGCGCCCGCACCGTGGCCCGGCTCAAGCCCAGCCGCTCGGCCAGATCCGACAGCGCCGCCCGCCCGTCGCGCCTGAGTTCCGCAATCAATCGCTGGTCGGTATCATCCATCATGCGCAGCATCCCCACCGTTTTGCACAATCCTTTATGCAAATCGACAATAACACCGCTAGAGTTTGCCGCAAGCCGGAACCAACCTTCGCAACGAAGGAGAAAGCCATGCCGAAAACCATCCTGATCGGTGCCCCCGTCGATTCCGGCCAGAAACGCCCCGGCTGCCTGATGGGCCCGGCCGCCTACCGGGTTGCGGGCCTTGCCCAGGCGATCCGCGACCTTGGCCACGGGGTAGAGGATTGGGGCGATCTGCCGATCCCGGAGGTGGACCCCGTCACCCACCCCAACCCCACCGTGCATTCACTGGCCGAAACGCTGTACTGGACCGATGCGCTGGCCGACCGGGTCGATGACGCGCTGTCCGATGGCGGGCTGCCGATCATCCTCGGCGGCGACCATTCCCTTGCCCTCGGCTCCGTCTCGGGAGCCGCCGCCTTTGCCGCGCGTGCGGGCCGGCCGCTATCCCTGATCTGGCTCGACGCGCATTCCGATTTCCACACGCCGATGACCACCACCACCGGCAACCTGCACGGCACCCCGCTGGCCTACATCGCCGGGCGTGACGGTTTCGACGGCTTCCCGCCTTTCCCCGCACCGGTCCGCGCCGACCGGATCTGCATGTACGGCATCCGCTCGGTCGATCCTGCCGAACACGCCGCGATGCTGCAGCACGACATCGCCATCAACGACATGCGCCTGCTGGACGAACGCGGCGTCGTCGCCCCCTTGCGCGAATTCCTTGATCGGGTGCGCGACGACGGCAGCATGCTGCATGTCAGCCTTGACGTCGATTTCCTCGACCCCGCCATCGCCCCCGCCGTCGGCACCACTGTTCCCGGCGGCATCACCTTCCGCGAAGCGCATCTGGTGATGGAGTTGCTGCACGAAAGCGGCCTTGTCACCTCGCTCGATCTGGTGGAGCTGAATCCCTTTCTGGACGACCGCGGCATGACGGCGCGCCTGATGGTCGATCTGGTCGGCTCGCTGATGGGCAAAAAGGTCTTCGACCGCCCGACACGCGCAAAATGAGGCTGAAAGTATCATGCTGAACCTCGTGCCTTTCGTCTCGGTCGACGACATGATGAAACTGGTGCTGCATCTTGGCATCGAACGGGTGATGATCGACCTCGCCGCCGAGATCGAGGCCGATTTCCGCCGCTGGCCCGACTTTGACAAGACGCCGCGCATCGCCTCGCATTCCGATGTCGGCGTGATCGAACTGATGCCCACGTCGGATGGCGAAACCTACGGTTTCAAATACGTGAACGGCCACCCCGCCAACATGAAGCAGGGGTTGCAAACCGTGACCGCCTTTGGTCTTTTGGCCGATGTCGCCACCGGCTATCCGCTGCTTCTGTCGGAAATGACCATCCTGACCGCGCTGCGCACCGCAGCGACCAGCGCGATGGCCGCGAAATGGCTGGCCCCCAAGGGCGCCACCACCATGGCGCTGATCGGCAATGGCGCGCAGGCCGAATTCCAGGCGCTGGCGTTCCGCGCGATTTGCGGCATCGCCGAGGTGCGGCTTTACGACATCGACCCCGCCGCCACCGCCAAATGCGCCCGAAACCTTGCCGGGCGCGGGCTGACCGTCATATCCTGCACAAGCCCGGAACAGGCCATCCTCGGCGCACAGATCATCACCACCGTCACCGCCGACAAGCAATTTGCCACCATCCTGACCGACAACATGATCGGCAGCGGCGTGCACATCAACGGCGTCGGCGGCGACTGCCCGGGCAAGACGGAACTCCACCGCGATATCCTGCTCCGCTCGTCGATCTTCGTGGAATACCCGCCCCAGACCCGCATCGAGGGCGAGATTCAGCAGCTTGCCCCCGACCATCCGGTGACCGAGCTTTGGCAGGTGATGGCCGGCCAGAC
>JAYSYZ010000254.1:0-7653 GCA_043727195.1 Paracoccaceae bacterium | reverse complement strand
TCTTCTGGGTGCAGGACATCGAAGGCAGGCCCTACGAGGTTACCCGCCTGGACCGCCTGCGCAGCATGATCGACAAGACGCTGAAAGGCGAAGTGCTGGCCCGCGACGCGCTGAAGGACCGCGACAAGGTCAAAAAGCGCGACCGTGAATTCCGCTTTCCGACCCATATCATCTTCGACAACGAAGGCTCGGACATCTACACGATCATCGAGGTTGATACCCGCGACCGCCCCGGCCTGTTGTTCGATCTGACGCGGACGCTGGCAAACAACAACATCTACATCGCGTCCGCCGTGATCGCGACTTATGGGGCCCAGGTGGTGGACACTTTTTATGTGAAGGACATGTTCGGCCTGAAGCTGCACCAGAAGTCAAAGCAGGAAAGCCTGGAAAAGAAACTGCGTCAGGCCGTCGCCGAAGGCGCCGAACGGGCGCAGGCGTGAAGAAAGCGGCAAGATGAAACCGATCCGCCTTGTGAACGGCTTTCTGACCGTCGGGGCCTGGACGCTGCTCAGCCGACTTGTCGGATTTATCCGAGACGTGATGATCGCACGATACCTGGGGTCCGGCCCGGTGGCCGAGGCCTTTCTGGTTGCCCAGTCCCTGCCCAACATGTTCCGCCGCTTCTTTGCCGAGGGCGCCTTCAACATGGCCTTCGTACCGATGTTTGCCAAAAAGCTGGAAGGCGGCGAAGACGCGGAAAGTTTTGCCCGCGACGCCTTCTGGGGCATGGCGGCATTGCTTGCCGTCTTTTCGGTCATTGGCCACTTTGCGATGACCGGGCTGGTGCTGGCGATGGCCTCGGGCTTTGCGGGCGACCAGCGTTTTGATCTTGCGGTGGTTCTGGGACAGATCGCCTTTCCCTATATCCTCTTCATCTCGCTGACTGCACTTTTGTCGGGCGTGCTGAATGCGATGGGCCACTTCCTTGCGACGGCGATTGCCCCGGTCCTGATGAACATATTCCTTGTGGCGGCCATGTTCGGGGCCGAACGCTTCGGCTGGGACATGGGCCGCACGCTGGCGTGGTCGGTCACCTGGTCGGGCGTGTTGCAGCTTTTGTTCACCTGGGCCGTGTTGCGCAGGACGGGTTTCCGCCTGCGATTCCGCTGGCCCAAGCTTACCCCTGAACTTCGCCGACTTGCCGTGGTGGCGGCACCGGCGGTTCTGGCCGGCGGCGTCGTGCAGATCAACCTGATCGTTGGCCGTCAGGTTGCAAGCTTTACCGAAGGGGCGGTGGCCTGGCTGACCTATGCAGACCGGTTGTACCAGTTGCCCCTGGGCGTCGTCGGCATCGCCATCGGTGTTGTCCTCTTGCCGGATCTGTCGCGCCGGATAAGGGCGGCCGACAGCGTCGGCGGGCGCGCCAGTTTCAATCGCGGGGCCGAGTTCGCGCTGTTCCTGACGCTGCCTGCCGCAGTGGCCCTGATGGTCATTGCGCATCCGATCATCGCCGTCCTGTTCGAACGTGGGGCGTTCCTGCCTTCGGATACCGATCGCACGGCCCTGGCTCTGGCGGCCTATTCCGTGGGCTTGCCGGCATTCGTGCTGCACAAGGTACTGCAGCCACTTTACTACGCCCGCGAAGACACCCAAAGCCCGCTGCGCTACGCGGTCGTCTCGATGGTGCTGAATGCAGCAGTGGCGGTTGGTCTGATGTCGGTGCTTGGCTATCTTGCGGCGGCAATTGCCACGACGCTGTCGTCATGGGTGATGGTGGTGCAGCTTTGGCGCGGGTCGCGTGCGATGGGCGAGGCGGCCGCATTGGACGACCGCTTCAAATACCGCCTGCCTCGGATGATTGCCGCCTCGGTCGTGATGGGCGGGGTCTTGTGGGGCCTTGTCTGGCTGCTTGGCGCTGCACTGGAGACCCCGGGATTGCGCGCGTTGTCATTGCTTTGCCTGGTCGTTGCGGGGGCTATGACGTATTTCACAACTGCCGCGATGCTTGGCGCGATGAGCCTGCAAGAACTGAGGTCGGCGTTACGACGTCAGCGCTGACGGATCTGCTTGATGACCCGGCCCAGGCCACCCGGACTGACAACGAAGGACAGCACAAAACCGGCGGCAAAACCCGCGATATCGGCAACCCAGTCCCAGTTGCCCCCGAACAGCACGCCGACCAGAAGCTGCGCAAACAAGAGAAATCCGATCATCGAAAAGGCCCGGTACTTGTTCGCCCCGGTATGCACCAGATTTGTCCAGAGAAGATAAGTGAAGGCTCCGATCAGCCCGTAAACCGCCGGATAGGCCCCGATCAACGGCGCGCTAACGTCCGGCACCAGAAAACTGTAGGCCAGCGCGCCCGCTGCCGAAGCACCGAATACCACGATCAGCACCCCCCACCAGCGAAAGATTTCCGCGACCATCTTGCCCAAGGCCAGCAGGATGACGCCCGCGAAAAGCGCATGGGTAAAATTACCATGCACCAGCGGGTAACTTACCAGCCGCATCAGATCAGCGACGGGGTAGCTGGATACTTCGACATTTTGGCGCAGTAGCTTTGGAAACATCGCGAACCGTTCCACTGCCTGCAGCCGCCAGCCGATGGCCTGCGGGCCGCCGACCAGACCGCGCTCGGCCAGCGTCAGGGCCAGCTCCATCGCAATCAATGGCAGGGCAATTGCCCAGACCACCGGCGGCAGAGGGTTCAGCGGTGGCGCGTTCGGGTCCAGTTGCATCGTCGGCTCGTTCCCTGGCAAGGCCGGGGCAATTGACGCCTCCGGCCCCTTCGACTACGCGGGTTCAGCAGCAATTTCCAGACGGAGCATCACATGGCAGCGCCGGTCCAAACGCCGCAAGCCTTCAAACCCCGCATCTTCTCGGGCATCCAGCCTTCGGGCGGCCTGACCCTTGGCAACTATCTTGGCGCATTGAAGCGCTTTGTCGAAAAACAGGATGAGGGGATCGAGACGATATATTGTCTGGTCGACATGCATGCGATCACCGTCTGGCAAGACCCGGCAAAGTTGCGCCAGCAGACGCGCGAAGCTGCAGCGGGCTTCATCGCTGCCGGGATCGACCCTGCCCGCTCCATCCTGTTCAACCAAAGCCAGGTCACCGCACATGCCGAACTCGGCTGGATTTTCAGCTGCATCGCCCGCATGGGCTGGATGAGCCGGATGACCCAATGGAAGGACAAGACCGCCGGCAAGAATGCCGAAGCGGCCAGCCTCGGCCTGTTCGCCTACCCCGCGCTGATGGCCGCCGACATTCTGGCCTATCGTGCCACGATGGTGCCCGTCGGCGAAGACCAGAAACAGCATCTGGAGCTTTGCCGCGACATCGCCATCAAGTTCAACAACGACTATCAGGTCGATTTTTTCCCCGTTGTCGAACCGCTGATCGAAGGCCCGGCCACCCGTGTGATGAGCCTGCGCGACGGCACCAAGAAGATGTCGAAATCAGACCCATCGGACCAGAGCCGCATCAACCTGACCGACGGGGCCGATGTAATTGCATCGAAAATCCGCAAGGCCAAGACAGATCCCGAACCCCTGCCCGATAGCCTTGATGGCCTGAAGGACCGGCCGGAGGCGAGAAATCTGATCGACATCTACGCCGCGCTTTCGGGTAGCACGCCAACCGAGGTCATCACCGAATTTGCGGGCGCACAGTTCGGCACCTTCAAGCCCGCCCTTGCCGATCTGGCCGTCGCCAAGCTGTCACCGATCACCGCCGAGATGACCCGCCTGATGCAAGACCCCGCCGAGATCGACCGCATCCTCGGCGAAGGGGCCGTCCGCGCCGAAGCAATTGCCCGGCCGATTGTGGATCAGGTCTACGATATCGTCGGGATGATCCGGTCGCCACGGAATTGATCCGGCTGTCACAATCTCGTTTCCAGCCGCCGTTATAAGCGCCTCGTTCGGCTATGCGATCTGTCCCCATCGCCTGAGCTTCCGTGGATCTGTCCCCTTGGCCCGGAAGTTTTGCCCAACATGCCCTCGTGCGCCCCCCGCACGGGGGCTTTTTTATTTCTGGTCGCCATCTGCTGGATATCGAAACCGGTGCAATGCGCCAAGTCATTGACTCTGCAGACTCTCCAAAGACACTTTTCACGTTCCACAGATAATTTGAGAAGAAAACGCTTTACAGTCTTTCCCTTTGCACACACCATATTTAGTGAAGGGTGCGGCAGGCAAACGCTTACCCTTGCCAGACACCCAGCTTCTGGTGGGTCCGCGCCCTCGAGAAGCTTCATAATGAGGCAGGGCAATGTCGCTTTCCGAAGACTTCGCATCGATGGATGAGCTTCATCCGATCGACATCGTCGAAACGCTTGCCGAACACCACGCCTGGGAGTTTGATCGTGTCACCGATGACCAGATCGCAATGTCGGTCGAGGGTCAGTGGCGCACCTATTCGCTCACCTTGGCCTGGTCACCGCAGGACGAAACGCTGCGCCTGATCTGCACCTTCGAGATGGAGCCGCCGGAAGAAAAAATTTCGGGCCTGTACGATGTCCTCAACCGCTGCAATGACATGGTGTGGACCGGTGCCTTCACCTGGTGGGCGGAACAGAAGCTGATGGTCTGGCGTTACGGGCTATTGCTGGCGGGCGGGCAGATCGCGGGATCGGAGCAGATTGACCGCCTGATCGCCAGCGCGGTGACGGCGTCCGAGCGATTCTATCCGGCCTTTCAGATGGTGGCCTGGGGGGACGAGACCCCGGCGCAGGCCATGAAAGTCGCCATTGCCGAGGCTTACGGACGCGCCTAACCTACCCTAGGTGCGGGGGCTGACATGACATTGGATCGGGTGGCCCGCGAGGGTTTGGTTCTTCTTGGTTGCGGCAAGATGGGGACAGCGCTCTTGACCGGGTGGCTGGCCGCTGGGGTGCCGCCCGCCTCGGTTTGGGTCATCGAACCTGATCCGACCGATTGGCTGACGATCAGCGGTGTGCATCTTAACACGGGTGTGCCCGCGCGCCCCGCAGTCGCCGTTCTTGCCGTGAAACCCCAGATGATGGGGGCAGCCCTGCCCGTGCTGCGCGCACTGGGCAATGGCGGCACGCTCTTCCTCTCCATAGCGGCCGGCACCACGATTGCCGCGTTCGAAGCGGCGCTGGGTGCCGCCACACCGATTGTCAGAACCATGCCGAATACGCCTGCGATGGTGGGTCGCGGGATCACCGCGCTGTGCGGCAATCAGCACGTAACGGCAGAGGACATGGCTTTGGCACATATCTTGATGTCAGCCGTGGGCGATGTGGTGCAACTGACCAGCGAGGATCAGATTGATGCCGTAACCGCGCTGTCGGGTTCGGGCCCGGCGTATGTTTTTCATCTGATCGAGGCGATGGCGCAGGCCGGCATCGCCGAGGGGCTGCCAGAGGCGATCGCGATGCAACTGGCACGCGCCACGGTTTGCGGGGCGGGTGAGTTGGCTTATCGTTCCGCGCAATCAGCCGAACAGCTGCGGATCAACGTCACCTCGCCGGGCGGAACGACGGCGGCAGCGCTGGCAGTTCTTATGGATGAAAAAACCGGATTTACTCCGTTGATGAAGCGCGCCATCAAGGCCGCCGCCGACCGCGCAAGGGAGCTTGGGCAATGACCATCACCCATGCCGATTTCGAGGCAGTGGATATCCGCGTTGGTCGCATCGTACGCGCCGAACCCTTCCCCGAGGCGCGCAAGCCCGCCTACAAGCTCTGGATCGATTTCGGGCCAGTGATCGGCGAGAAACGCTCTTCGGCGCAGATCACGAAATACTATGCGCCCGAACTACTGGTCGGGCGGCAAGTGCTGGCGGTGGTCAACTTTCCGCCCAGGCAGATCGGCCCGGTGATGTCCGAAGTCCTCGTACTCGGCGTTCCGGACGATGAGGGTGCGGTTGTGCTGATCGGACCGGCTCAGGAAGTGCCGATTGGGGGGAAACTCTTCTGATGCAAAAGTTGCTGATCACGCGCCTGTTGCCGGCCCGGGTGCTGGACGCCGCCAGAGCGAAATTCGATGTGACCCTGCGCGACAATCCCGCCCCGCTATCGGCGGATGAACTGCGCGCGGCCTTGCGCGACTATGATGCCGTCCTGCCGACCCTCGGGGACCGGTTTCAACGGGATGTCTTCGCCGATGTGCCGAGGCCGCGCGCCCGAATTCTGGCCAACTTTGGTGTCGGCTATAACCATATCGACGTCGAGGCGGCCCGGAAGGTTGGGGTGGCCGTGACCAACACACCGGGCGCCGTAACGGACGCAACGGCCGACATCGCGATGACGCTGATCCTGATGACCGCGCGCCGTGCCGGTGAAGGCGAACGCTTGCTGCGCGCTGGCACCTGGGCAGGCTGGGGGCCAACGCAGATGCTGGGAACGCATGTGTCTGGGAAGACCGTCGCCATCATTGGCATGGGACGAATTGGCAAAGCCATTGCCCGCCGCTGCCATCTTGGCTTTGACATGCAGGTCATTTTCTTCAACCGATCGGTCATCGCCGACCTCGACGTCCCGGCCCGTCAGGTCAGCATGGCAGAGGCGCTGTCAGCGGATTTCGTCGTCGTCGCCGTGCCGGGCGGGAAAGCTACGCATCACCTTATGGATGCGACAGCCTTCGCAGCGATGAAGCGGTCGGGCATCTTCATCAACATTTCTCGCGGCGATGTGGTGGACGAGGCCGCCCTGATTGCCGCGCTGCAAGCAGGGCAACTGGCTGGGGCCGGTCTCGACGTCTACGAATTTGAACCAGAGGTTCCAGCAGCCTTGATGGTGATGGAGAATGTGACCCTGCTTCCCCACCTTGGCACGGCGGCGCTTGAGGTGCGGGAAAACATGGGGATGATGGCCCTCGAAAACCTGGTCGCGCATCTTGAAGGCCGCATCCCGCCGAACCAGTGTTGACGTGCAAGTCATCACCGCCACAACTCATGCCGTGTTGTGGCAAAGCCCGCTTCGGGGGTTCGCTGCCCCTGCCTCCGGCCACGGTGTAATGGTGACCCAATGATCCTGTCGAGGGGCCGGGGATTTCTGTTCATCCATATCCCGAAGACCGGGGGAACAGCGCTCAGCCTGGCCTACGAGGCGCGGGCGATGAAGGATGACATCCTGGTCGGCGATACGCCCAAGGCACGCGCACGCAAGGGGCGGCTTCGGGGAATAAAGACTGCCGGGCGGTTATGGAAACATTCCGCGATCACCGACTTGGCCGGGCTGATCCCGGATGATGAATTGGCCGGTCTGTTCATCCTGACACTGGTGCGCAACCCGTGGGACCGGATGGTCAGCTATTACCACTGGCTGCGGGGTCAGCGCTTTGCACACCCGGCGGTTGGTCTGGCGAAAACCTGTGATTTCACCAGCTTTCTGCGGCATCCGTTCATACAGACCAGCCTGCGGCTCTGGCCCTCCGACGCTTATATGCGGCGGGCCGACGGCCGCCTACACCCTGCCCTGTTCGTGCGGCTGGAAAGCTACCCTGCCGATATTCAGCCCTTTGAAGCACACCTGGGCTTCCGCCTGCCACTCACCCGGATGAACGCCACCGACCGCGCCTCGGACTGGCGGCATTACTATTCCGATACCGATGCCGCATTGCTGGCCGATCTCTGCGCCGCCGACATTGCCCGGTTCGGCTATCGCTTCGATCCCTAGACTGACCGGTCGCTGCCATATTGCCAAGGATCTCACGCGGCAGCAGGCGTGGCAATCCGCCC
>JAYSYZ010000253.1:0-7665 GCA_043727195.1 Paracoccaceae bacterium | reverse complement strand
CCCCCGCACCCCCCGGGATATTTGTCCCAAGATGAAAGGGCCGGGGATGGCGGGTCAGCAGGCTAAATTCGTTGAAGGCAATCTGTTCCGGCATGTGGCGGTAATGGCGCTGACCTCGTCGGTCGGGCTGATGGCGGTGTTTGTCGTCGATCTGATCAACATGGTCTATATCGCCATGCTGGGGCGCGAGGAACTGGCGGCGGCAATCGGCTATGCCGGGGCGATCCTGTTCTTCACCACCAGTTTCGGGATCGGCATGTCGATAGCGGTGTCGGCCCTGGTGTCGCGGGCGCTGGGGGCGCGGGACGCCGCACAGGCGCGGCAGAAGGCGACGACCGGGCTGATCCTGGGGCTGGTGTTCGGGGCGCTGTTTGCCGCCGTGGTCTGGATGTTGCTGTCGCCGATGGTCAGCCTGCTGGGAGCCACCGGGCAGACCCATGCGCTGGCGGTGCATTTCCTGCAGATCGTCACGCCGTCGCAGCCGCTGCTGATGCTGGGGATGATCGGGGCCGCGATCCTGCGCAGCCACGGCGATGCGCGGGCGGCGATGATGGCGACGGTCTGGGGTGCGCTGGCAACCGCGGTGCTGGACCCGATCCTGATCTTCGGCCTCGGGATGGAGTTGACCGGGGCGGCGATTGCCTCTGTTGTGGCGCGGATCGTGATCGCGGTGATGGCGCTCAGGCCGATCATCCGGAGCCATGGTGGGTTCGACCGGCCTTCGCCCGCCCGCGTGGTGGCCGATATGGCGCCGGTCTGGGCGATTGCGGTGCCCGCGATCCTGACGCAGCTGGCGACCCCGGTGGGGCAGGCCTTTGTCACCCGCGCCACCTCGGGCTACGGCGAGGCGGCGGTGGCGGGGATGGCGATTGCCGGACGGCTGACGCCGGTGGCATTCGGGGTGATCTTTGCGCTGTCCGGCGCGATGGGGCCGATCATCGGGCAGAACTTCGGCGCCGGACGGCTGGACCGGGTGCGGCGTGCCTTTCGCGACGGGTTGATCTTCACCGGGCTGGTGATCCTCGGCGTCTCGGCGGTGCTGTTCGTGTTGCGCGGGCCGATTGCCGACCTGTTCAACGCCCAGGGGTTGACACGCGATCTGGTGTACCTGTTCTGCGGGCCGCTGGCGCTCTTGTGGTTTTTCAACGGGGTGATCTTTGCCGGCAACGCGGTCTGCAACAACCTCGGGCGACCGTTCTGGTCGACCATCGTGAACTGGGGGCGCCATACGGTGGGCACGATCCCGCTGGTGCTGTGGCTGGGCGGCATCTGGGGCGCGCAAGGCGTGCTGATCGGTCAGGCGCTGGGTGGCGTGGTGTTCGGCGGGCTGGCGGTCTGGCTGGCACTGCGGGCGATCGCCGCGCCGGGGGCCCCTGCCCGCCGCGGGCCACCCCCCGTGGTGGCCGAAGCGCCGCATCCGGTGCCGGGCGAACGACAGGCCTGACACTTTTCCATCTTGCCAGCCGCAGGGCGGGCAGGCTACCCAAGCAAGGTCAGGATCGGGAGAATCCGGCGGGCCCGCTTGCCCCCCGGTGCCGAAGGAGCAACCGCCCCGGTAAACTCTCAGGCGCAAGGGACCGTTTCTGACCACGGAAATCTGGAGAGTTCCCGGCCGCGTGCCGGGACGCCGAAGGGATAACGATCTCAGGCGCACCGGCAGGTGCAGGGACAGAAGGGGCATCGCGGGGCAGGGATCGGCCTGTCCGGACGATGCCGTGCGCGGGTGCCGGCGGATTGGGGGGTACGGTTTGACCGACCTTGACGACAGGGGGCTGCAGCATCTGGCACTGCATGACCTGCATGTGGAATTGCAGGGCAAGATGGTGCCATTTGCGGGCTACGCCATGCCGGTGCAATACCCGCCCGGCGTGATGAAGGAACATCTGCACACGCGCGCGGCGGCCGGCCTGTTCGATGTCAGCCACATGGGGCAGGTGATCCTGCGGCCCGGCGGCGGGATGGAAGCGCTGGCGCTGGCGTTCGAGGCGCTGATGCCGGTGGATGTGCTGGGGCTGGCACCGGGGCGGCAGCGCTACGGGCTGTTCACCAATGACACGGGCGGCATCCTGGACGATCTGATGTTCGCCAACCGGGGTGACCATCTGTTTGTCGTGGTCAATGCGGCCTGCAAGGCCGCTGACATCGCCCATATGACGGCGGGTCTGCCGGGGGTGGAGGTGGTGGCGGTGACGAACCGTGCGCTTCTGGCGCTGCAGGGGCCGGGGGCGGAGGCTGCGCTGGCGCGGCATCTGCCGGGGGTGGCCGCGATGCGGTTTATGGATCAGGCCGTGATCGGCGATTTCTGGGTGTCGCGGTCGGGCTACACCGGCGAAGACGGGTTTGAAATCTCGGTGCCGATGGCGGGGGCAGAGGCGTTTGCGCGCAAGCTCCTGGCCGAACCGGAGGTGATGCCGATCGGGCTTGGTGCGCGGGATTCGCTCAGGCTTGAGGCGGGGTTGTGCCTGTACGGCCATGACATCGACGAGACCACCAGCCCGGTCGAGGCGGGGCTGGTCTGGGCGCTGCAAAAGGCGCGGCGCGCGGGTGGCGCGCGCGAAGGCGGCTTTCCCGGCGCGGCGCGCATCCTGCGCGAACTGGCGGAGGGGCCGGAGCGGCGGCGTGTCGGCCTGCGCCCCGATGGCCGCGCGCCGATGCGCGAGGGGACAGAGATGTTCGCCCCGGATGGCACGCCGGTGGGCACCGTGACATCGGGGGGCTTTGGCCCGTCGGTACAGGCGCCGGTTGCGATGGGCTATGTTGCCAGCCATTTCGCCGCCACCGGTACCGCCCTTGAGGGCGATGTGCGCGGCAAGCATCTGCCGGTCACGGTTTGTGACCTGCCTTTCCAACCCACAACCTACAAACGCTGAGGATGGCGATGAAATACACCAAGGATCACGAATGGCTGCGGGTCGAGGGCGATCTGGTCGTCGTCGGCATCACCGAACATGCGGCGACGCAACTGGGCGATGTGGTGTTCGTCGAATTGCCCGAGGTGGAGACGATGGTGGCCGAAGGCGACGAGGTCTGCGTCATCGAAAGCGTCAAGGCGGCGTCGGATATCCTGGCGCCCCTCGACGGCGAGATTGTCGAGGTCAACGACAAGCTGACCGATGCCCCCGGTCTGGTGAATGACGATCCGACCGGGGCGGCCTGGTTCTTCAAGATGCGGCTCGATGATCTGAGCGTGCTGGATCAGTTCATGGATGAGGACGAATACGCCGATCTGATCGGATGAAGCCCTGGCGACCGGGGAACCGGGGGGCCGGCCCCCCGGACCCCCCGGGATATTTTTGGACAGATGAATGGGAGCGGGTCGATATGAGGCCCGGATGCATGTCATGACCTATACCCCCGTCGACTATAACCCCTACGATTTCGCCAACCGCCGCCATATTGGCCCCTCTCCGGCCGAGATGGACGAAATGCTGCGCGCGGTCGGCGTGCGGACGCTGGATGAATTGATCGATCAGACGGTGCCCGCATCGATCCGGCAGGCGAAACCCTTGTCCTGGGCGCCCTTGGCGGAGCATGAACTGCTGGCGAAGATGAAGGAGGTTGCGGCGAAAAACCGGGTGATGACCAGCCTGATCGGGCAGGGTTATTATGGCACCGTCACGCCCCCGGCGATCCAGCGCAACATCTTGGAAAACCCCGCCTGGTACACCGCCTATACCCCCTATCAGCCCGAGATTGCCCAAGGCCGGCTGGAGGCGCTGTTGAACTATCAGACGATGATCTGCGATCTGACCGGGCTTGATGTCGCCAACGCCAGCCTCCTGGACGAGGCGACGGCGGCGGCCGAGGCGATGACCATGGCCGAGCGAAGTGCCAGGTCGAAGGCCACGGGGTTCTTCGTCGATCACGGCTGCCACCCGCAGACGATTGCGGTGATCCGGACCCGCGCGCTGCCACTGGGGATCGAGGTGATCGTCGGCGCCCCGGAGGATCTTGACACCTCCAAGGTCTTTGGCGCGATCTTCCAGTATCCCGGCACCTTTGGCCATGTCCGCGATTTCACCGCCGAGATTGCGCGGCTGCATGACGCGAAGGCGGTCGCCATCGTCGCGACCGACCTCCTGGCGCTGTGCATGCTGAAGGAACCCGGCGCGATGGGGGCGGATATCGCCGTCGGCTCCAGCCAGCGGTTCGGGGTGCCGTTGGGCTATGGCGGGCCGCATGCGGCCTTCATGGCCTGCCGCGATGATCTGAAGCGGGCGATGCCGGGGCGCATTGTGGGCGTGTCGATTGATGCCAATGGCACGCAGGCCTACCGGCTGTCGTTGCAGACCCGCGAACAGCATATCCGGCGCGAAAAGGCCACGAGCAATGTCTGCACCGCACAGGCGCTGCTGGCAGTAATGGCCAGCTTTTATGCGGTGTTCCATGGGCCAAAGGGCCTGCGGGCGATTGCCGAGCGGGTGCATTTCCTGACCAACCGGCTGGCGCGGGCGCTGAAGGCGGCGGGGGCGAAGGTCAGCCCGAAGACCTTCTTCGATACCATCACGGTGGAGGTGGGCGTGGGCCAGGCCGGTATTCTGGCCGCCGCGCGGCAAGAGGGGCTGAACTTCCGCAAGATCGGCAACGACCGGGTGGGAATTTCGCTGGACGAGACGTCGGACGAAAAGGTGCTGATCCGGGTTTTGCGGGCGTTTGGCATCGACGGCGTGCCGCCGCACCGCGCGCAACTTGGCTTTCCCGAGGATATGGTGCGCAAGACCGACTACCTGACCCATCCGGTCTTTCAGATGAACCGCGCAGAATCGGAGATGATGCGTTACATGCGCCGCCTGTCGGACCGCGATCTGGCGCTGGACCGGGCGATGATCCCGCTTGGGTCCTGCACGATGAAGCTGAACGCCGCGGCCGAGATGATGCCGATCACCTGGCCGGAGTTCGGCAGCCTTCACCCCTTTGCGCCCGCCGATCAGGCGCTGGGGTATCACGAGGCGATCACCGATCTGTCGGCGAAACTGTGCGAGATCACCGGCTATGACGCGATGTCGATGCAACCCAATTCCGGCGCGCAGGGGGAATATGCCGGGCTCTTGACCATTCAGGCTTATCACCGGTCGCGCGGCGATGCGGGTCGGACCGTCTGTCTGATCCCGGTCAGCGCACATGGCACCAACCCGGCCTCGGCGCAGATGGCGGGGATGGCGGTGGTGGTGGTCAAATCCGCACCGAACGGCGATGTGGATCTGGAGGATTTCGCCGCGAAGGCCGCAGCGGCGGGCGACCGGCTGGCCGCCTGCATGATCACCTATCCATCCACGCATGGGGTGTTCGAGGAAACGGTAAAGGAAATCTGCCGCATCACCCACGACCACGGCGGGCAGGTCTATCTTGACGGGGCCAACATGAACGCGCTGGTCGGGCTGGTGAAACCGGGCGAGATCGGGTCGGATGTCAGCCACCTCAACCTGCACAAGACCTTTGCCATTCCGCATGGCGGCGGCGGGCCGGGCATGGGTCCGATCGGCGTCAAGGCGCATCTGGCACCGTTCCTGCCGGGGCATCCGGAGACGGGGGGCCCCTCGGCCGGCGGCCCGAAAAGCGACAAGTATCCGGGGCCGGTTTCAGCCGCACCCTATGGGTCGGCGTCGATCCTGCTCATCTCATGGGCCTATTGTCTGCTGATGGGGGGGGCGGGCTGCACGCAGGCGACGCGGGTGGCGATCCTGAACGCCAACTACATCGCGGCGCGGCTGGCGGGGGCCTATCCGATCCTGTTCATGGGCAACAAGGGCCGGGTGGCGCATGAATGCATCCTGGACACCCGCCCCTTTGCCGAAGTGGGCGTCACCGTGGATGACGTCGCCAAGCGGTTGATCGACAACGGCTTTCACGCGCCAACGATGTCATGGCCGGTGGCCGGCACGCTGATGGTGGAACCGACCGAATCCGAGACCAAGGCCGAGATCGACCGCTTCATCACCGCGCTGCTGGCGATCCGCGCCGAAATCGCGGCGGTTGAACGCGGCGAGATCAGTGCCGAAGATTCGCCCCTGCGCCATGCGCCACATACCGTCGCCGCACTGGTTACCGATGTCTGGGACCGGAAATATTCGCGCGAACAGGGCTGCTTTCCTCCCGGTGCCTTCAAGGTCGACAAATACTGGCCCCCCGTGGGCCGGGTGGACAATGTCTATGGCGACCGCAACCTGGTGTGCACCTGCCCGCCGGTCGAAAGCTATCTGCAGGCGGCGGAGTAATCGGCGGCTGGAAAAGGCGGGATCGGCAGATTGCCCATCCTTGCCCCGGCAATCTAGGGCGACGGTTTCGGCGCGGGGGTGCCCAGCGCGCTGCCGGTTCTGGGCTTGGTGCCCAGCCCACCACCCGCGCCCGGTGCCGGCTTCGGTTTCAGGTTCGGCACCTTGGGCGGCGGCGGCGCCGCACCCCGCATCTGCGCATCGACACAGGCGCCGGCCAGCGCCAGCCCCTCGGCTATGCCCTGAACGTCATAGGAATCGTCGATGCCGATCCCCAGCAGCCGCAGGTAGCGGCCTTGCGTCAGAAACTCGACCGAGGGTTGGATACCGGTCAGCGTCATGCCGGCAAAGCCTTCGTCCCACGCCTCGGCCAGGCCTTTGGTCGGCAGACCGACATCCGCCATCAGCCAGGCGTCAAAGGTCTTGCCGGGGGTGAAACGGACGGCCGGCGAATTCAGCAGAACCGCCAGCGTGTCGTTGCGGTACAGCCCCATCCACAGCGTTTCGCCATTGGTATAGCCGATGGACAGGGTGCAATGCGAAAACGCCCCCGTATCGTCGGTCTGCGCCGCACCGGTCCAGAAACCGGATGTATATTGCGTGCCGGGGATTTCGCCGGACAGGGCGGGGGTGGCAAACAGCATGGCGGCGAGGAAAAGGGAACGCATCGGTCGGTCCTGCAAAAGGGGGATCATGCCGCAAGACTTGCCCGTGGCGGGACGGAACGGCAAGTCAGGGTTTCCGCGCCTGTGATTTTCCAACCTGGCGGGCAACGCCCCGGATTGAGGCTGTGGCATGGGTTGCGTAAATCCATGTAAAATTTGCCCCCGGCCATGCGTGGCGGCAGGTTTCCTTTCCGGCAGAAGCGGGTATGCTAGCGGTAACACAAGGAACCGCCGATGTCTGCCGATACGACCCAGCTTCCCATCCTGACCCTGACGCTGAACCCCGCGCTCGACATGGCCAGCGAGGTGGCCGAGATCATCCCCGGCCACAAGCTTCGCTGTTCCGATCCGATGCTGGATCCCGGCGGCGGCGGGCTGAACGTCAGCCGGGCAATCAAGGCGCTGGGCGGCGACAGCCTTGCCCTTGTCGCCATCGGGGGCCTTACCGGCGACCGTCTGGCGGGGTTGATCCGGGCCGAGGGGGTGACCTTCCTGTCGATCCTCGGCCCCGGCGAAACCCGCCAGTCGCTGACTGTCAACGAAGCCCTGACCGGCAAGCAATACCGCTTCATGTTGCCCGGCCCGGTCTGGACCGAGACCGAGCGTGCCCGGGTGTTCACCCTGCTCAGCGCCACCGCGCGGCCCGGCGGGCTGTCGGTGATTTCAGGCAGCCAGCCCCCCGGCGTGCCGCCCGATTTCCCGGCGCAGCTGGCCGCCTCGATGCCGGAAAGCCGCATCGTGCTGGATACGTCCGGCTCTGCCCTGACCGAAGCGGTGCGTCACCCGAT
>JAYSYZ010000252.1:0-22039 GCA_043727195.1 Paracoccaceae bacterium | reverse complement strand
TCGATCCGCGTGCCCGCCGCCACCATCCGCCGCGCCATATCGCGCAGCATGCCCGGCGTGTTGACCATCACGTAATCGGCCTCGTTGAAGTTCATCGTCCCGCAGTCGAGCGTGCAGATCTCCGGCCGGCACTCCACCACATGCGCCACCCGCTCCGCCGCGCCCGCCATGTCGGACCGGCCGGATGCAACCATCGCCTCTGTGCTGTCGAAATAGATGTCGCCGCCCATCCCCGCCGTCAGGTTCAGCACCACATCGGTATCGCTGTCCCGGATCCGCTCCGTCACCTCGCGGTAATACTCCAGCTTGCGCGAGGGCTTTCCTGTCTCCGGATCGCGCACATGGCAATGCACCACCGCCGCCCCCGCCTTTGCCGCCGCAATCGCGCTGTCGGCGATCTGCTTCGGGCTGCGCGGCACATGCGGCGAACGGCCTTCCGTCCCGCCCGATCCGGTCACGGCACAGGTGATGAAAACCTCGCGGTTCATGGTCAGCGGCATGGCACTCTCCCTCGCACCCGCCCAGCATAGCCCGCTTGCACGCCAACGCTTTGCACTTTACGAAATCTTCATGACGGAAAACGTACTCTTCACGCCAGCCACCGGCCCCCTGACCATCGCCCTCTTCGTGCTGCCGCAAGCCTCGATCCTCGAGGTTGCTTCCGCGCTCGACCCCCTGCGCAGTGCCAATCGCCACCTGGGGCATGAGGCGTACCGCTGGCGCGTCGTCACCCCCGACGGCCAGCCCGTCCCGCTGACCTGCGGCATCGAACTCCCCGCCTCCGGAAATCTGGCAGACGCCGCCGGGGCCGATGCGCTGATCGTCATCGCGGGCTACCGGCTGGCCGACGTCGCCACCCGCCCGCTGATCCGCGACCTGCGCCGCATCGCATCCCGGTTCCGGCTTGTCGGTGGCATCGACGCTGCGCCTTGGGTGATGGCGCGCGCCGGGCTGTTGAACGGCTACCGCGCCACCGTGCACTGGGAAGACCTCGAAGACCTCGCCAGCGCCCACCCCGATATCCACGTGGTCCCCGACCGCTATGTGATCGACCGCAACCGCGCCACCATTGGCGGCGCGGCAGCAGCGACCGACTTCATGCTGCACCTGATCCGCGCCCGCCACGGTGCGGCCATCGCCCGGCAGGTCGCCGCCAGCTTTCTGGCTACCGTCCGGGGCGGCTCCGAACCCCAGATCGCACCCGCAGCGCAGGACCCCGCGCTCGACCCCCGTGTCGCCCGCGCCGTCGCGATGATGGAGGCGCATATCGACACCCCCGTCCCCATCGCGACCATCGCCCGCAACCTGAACCTCTCGCCCAGGCGGCTGGAGACGCTGTTCCGCCAAGGCCTCGGCCTCACCCCCGGCGCCTACGCCCTCTCGCTCCGCCTCGCCGCCGCCCGCCGCATGCTCACCGACACCCGGCATCCCCTGTCGGAAATCGCCCTGCGCACCGGTTTTACCAGCCCCGCCACCCTTGCCAGGGCCTTCAAGTCACGCTTCGGCCAGCCTCCCGGCGCGCTGCGGCGATAGGGTTCGTCAGGCGTCGTCCGCCGCTGCGGGATCGTCCATGATCACCCGTTTCAGCGGCGACAAGGCGGCCAGGGTCACAAAGATCACCGCACTCAGGATCACCGCTATGTCAAGCTGGCCATAGCCCACTGCCGCGCCCAGTGCGCCTGTCGCCCAAAGGCTTGCTGCGGTGGCGGTGCCATGCGCCCGGTCGCCTTGTTTCAGGATCGCGCCACCACCGATAAAGCCGATCCCGGTCATCAGGCCCTCAAGTATGCGGGCCTGCCCTTCCGACTCCACGCCCAACACCTCGATGGCGATCATGACAAAGCCGCAGGCCGCGACGGACACCAAAGGAAAGGTCCGCAAGCCCGCGCTGCGCTCTTCCTTTTCGCGGTTCCAGCCGATCGGCAGGGCAAGCACATAGGCCACGCTCAAGAAAATCAGATGTGAAAGGGCTTCTTCGGTATTCCAGGTCTGGAACAGTTCCACTCGTGCCTCCGGGCGCTGCGCCCCGGCGTCATGCCGGCTCCAGCAAACCCCGGCCCTGCAACAAAGGTTCCACGCCCGGCATCCGGCCGCGGAATTTCAGGTACAAAGCTTCGGCATCCTCCGATCCGCCCGCCGAAAGGATGAACTTTTCCAGCCGCGCCGCCACCTCCGGGTCGAACGGATCGCCCGCCTCCTCAAAGGCCGCAAAGGCGTCGGCGTCCATGACCTCCGACCACATGTAGGAATAATACCCCGCCGAATATCCGTCGCCGCTGAACACATGCGCGAAATGCGGCGTGGCGTGCCGCATCCGGATCGGCCGTGGCATTCCCAGCGCCTCCAGCACCTCTGCCTGCCGCTGCATCGGGTCCGTTGGCGCAGGCCCGGTGTGAAACTCCAGATCGACCAGCGCCGAACTGACAAACTCAACCGTGGCAAAGCCCTGATCATAGGTCCCCGCCGCCAAAAGCCGCTCCAGCATGTCAACGGGCATCGGCTCCCCCGTCTCCCAATGCCGCGCGTGCTGTTCCAGCACCGCGGGCACTTCCAGCCAATGCTCGTACAACTGGCTCGGCAGTTCGACAAAGTCGCGCGCCACGCTGGTGCCACTGATGAACCCATAAGTCACATCAGACAGCATCTGATGCAGCGCATGACCAAACTCATGAAACAGCGTCCGCGCATCGTCGTATGACAGCAGCGATGGCGATCCCTTGGCAAAATTGCACACGTTCACCACGATCGGCCGCTGCTCCCCGCCCAGCTTGCGCTGCGAACGCATCGCCGAACACCAGGCCCCCGACCGCTTCGATCCCCGCGCAAAATAATCCCCCAGGAACACCGCGACATGAGCCCCTGCTCGCGTCACCTCCCAGCCCCGCACATCCGGGTGATAGAACGGCCCGTCTATCTCGCGGAATTCCAGCCCGAACAGCCGGTTCGCACAATCGAACTGCGCCCCCAGCATCGCCTCAAGCGACAGGTAAGGCTTCAAGGCCGCCTCATCCAGATCATGCTCCGCCAGCCGCCGCGTCTCGCTGTAATACCGCCAGTCCCATGGCTCCAGCGGCACCGGCAGCCCATCGGCCACCAGCATCGCTTCCAATACTGCCGCGTCGGCCAAAGCCTTGGCCTTGGCCGGCTCCCAGACCCGCATCAGCAAATCCCGCACCGCTCCCGGCGTCTTCGCCATCTCCGGCTCCAGCTTGAAGCTGGCGAAATCGGCATACCCCAGCAGCGCCGCCCGCTCCGCCCTCAGCGCCAATATTTCCGCCGCCACCCCGCGATTGTCGGTCTCGCCGCCATTCGCCCCGCGCAGACCCCAGGCCTCATAGGCCCGCGCCCGCAAGGCACGATTCGGTGAAAACTGCAGGAACGGCACGATCAGCGACCGGTTCAGCGTCACCACGGCGCCCAGCCCCCGCTCCGCCCCCGCCGCCCGGGCCGCGTCCTGCACAAACGTCGGAAGCGCCACCAGATCGGCCTCGGCAAGTTCCATGCACCAACTCCGCTCGTCGGCCAAGAGGTTCTGCCCGAACGCCGTCCCAAGCACCGCCAGCCGCGATTTCACCGCCGTCAGCCGCTCGGCCGCGGCCCCTTCCAGTTCCGCCCCTGCCCGCACGAACATCTGCCGGTACAGCACCAGCACCCGCATCTGCTCCGCGCTCAGGCCAAGCCCATCGCGCTGCGCCCATAACGCGCCGATCTTTGCCCACAGCGCCTTGTTGTTGGTGACCTCGGATGAAAACGCGCTCATTTTCGGCGCCAGATCCCGCATCAGCGCCTCGCGCGCGTCGGTCGAATCCGCACCGGCAAGATTGTAAAACACCCCCGACACCCGGTCCAGCGTGCCTTCGGCCAGTTCCAGCGCCTCGATCACCTCGGCAAACGAAACTCCCGGCCCCGCGGCAATTGCCGCAATCGCCGCCCGCGCCTCGGCCAGTGCCACCGCGAAGGCGGGGGCGAAATCCTCATCCCGCACCCGCGCGAAAGGCGGCATTCCGAACGCCCCGTCCCACGTCTCCAACAACGGATTGCCCATCACACCCAGCCCTTTCATCTGTCCAAAAATATCCCCGCGCGGCGCGCTCCAACCTCTCAGCGTTCGCCGCCGCCCGATCGCGCGCGCAACCGCGCTTCCACCCGCCGCAACACCAGTGACAGCGTAATCGTCATCGTGAGGTAAAGCAGCGCCACCACATTGTAAGTCTCGAAATAGCGAAAGTTCCCCGCCGCCGTCACCTTTCCCAGCTGGGTGATGTCCGTGACACCCAGCACCGAGACCAGCGAGCTGTCCTTCACCATCGCCACGAAATCATTGCCCAACGGCGGCAGCACCATCCGGAATGCCTGCGGAAACGCGACATGGCGGAACCGCTGCCAGCCCGACAGGCCCAGCGCCTTGGCCGCCTCGATCTGGCCCTTGTCCACCGCCTGCAGACCGGCGCGGAAGATCTCGGCCAGAAACGCCGAATAGGCCAGCATCAACGCAATCACCGCCCGCCACAGCAGGGGAATGTCGCGCCCGCGCAACTCCTCCGCCCCCAGCGGCATCGCCAGCCAGTTCCAGGCGGCAACCACCCCCGGCGTCACGACGAACGCGACATAGAGCAGCAGAACGATGATCGGCACGCCCCGCATCACCTCGATATACAGCCGCGCCGCCTGCCGCAGGATAACGGATCGCGACATCCCCGCCAGCGCCAGCAACAATCCGATGGAACATGCCCCCGCATAGGCCACCATTGTAACCAGCGCGGTGATCGTCACGCCCTTCGACAAGGTCGCCAGCGCCTGCGAATAAATCTCGCTCGCCCAGACCTCGTAGAACAGCCAGGCCCCGGTCACCCCCACGATCACCAGCCACCAGGGAAAATCCTTGTCAGACTGCGGCGCGGGCGTCATCCGGTGCGGCCCCGGCCCATCGCCGGGGCGCCCCGGTCGTCACTCACCCATCTTGTAGTCGACGAACCATTTCTGGTTCAGCGCATCCAGCGTGCCATCCGCCTGCATCGCCGCGATGGCCGCGTTCACCGGTGCCACCAGATCCGACCCCTTGGGAAAGATGAACCCGAAATCCTCGGATGCCAGCGGCGCGCCGATGATCTTCAGCCCACCCTCCGATGCCGTCACATAGCCATTGGCCGCCGTCGAGTCCGACAGCGTCAGGTCCACATCGCCGGCCTTGAGCGCTTCCAGCCCCGCCCCGAAGGTCTCGAACTTGATGACGCGGGGGTTTTCCTCGTTGCCATCCAGAATGTTGTAGATCGCGGCATAGAACGGCGAAGTTCCGGGCTGCGCCGATACCAGCAGTTCGGGGATCGCCGCGAAAGATGCCGCATCGGTGAACCGCGTCTCATCTCCGCGCACGATCATCAGCATTTCCGACCGCATGTAGGGGGCCGAGAAATCGACCAGTTCCTTGCGCTCGTCCTTTATGGTGATCCCGGTCATCCCCATGTCATACTGGGCTTCCGATACGGCAGGGATCATGGCATCCCAACTGGTATTCTGGTATGTCACCACCGCGTTCAGCCGCTTGGCGATTTCGGCCATCGCGTCGTATTCCCAGCCGATCGCCGTGCCATCCTTGTCCAGAAACTGCAGCGGCGGATAGGCGTTCTCGGTCACGACGACGATCTCCTTGCCGCCCAGATCGGGCAGATCCTGCGCCAGCGCACCCGTCGCCAAAAAAGTCAGGCCCACAAGGGCGCCAGTCAGTTTCATCGTAATCTCCCCATCGCCGATCTTCGCCAGACTATGGCCAAGACCACCGCCCGGCGCAAGTCGCGCGCGGTGCCGCATAAACCGGCATCGCCCGTGCCATGGCCCGCCTCACAGCAGATCGAAATGATCCCAGGCGGGGTGCAGGCTGTTCCCATGATCCGGCAGCGCGTCGCCCGGCGGGGTAATGCCGCCAGCCTGCGCCGCCACCGGCTCCGGGTTCATCGCCGAATAATATGTCTCTTCCGCAGCCGGCACCGCCGCAGTTTCGGCAAAGACAAAGGTATCCGCACTGGCCACCGTGGCACTTCGCGCCGCAGCCGAAGCCTCCGCCATCAGATCCGTCACCTTGAAACGCCCGTTGTCGAACAGCACATATTCGACGCCGCTCAGCAGTGTCACGCCGAATGCGCCCTTCACCACCAGCATGCCGCCCGACACCGCCAGGGTCACGGCACTGCGCCAGAGGTTGAAATCCACCGTATCCGTGCCATCGCCGCCGGTCACCGTATCGGACCCCCGCGAATAGGTGATCAGATCGTTGCCGGTTCCCCCGTCGATCCGGTCACTGCCGCTGCCGCCGGTAATCGTGTCGTTGCCGCCCCGCGCACTGATCGACACCCCGCCGCTTACCCCCTTGACCAGATCAGCGCGCACCGTTCCGATCACATGATCAAAGAGGATGCTGTTGGCATTGGGGCCTGTCGGCGCGCCGTAATCGGTTCCCGGATTCACAAAGCTGACCGCGCCAAGATAGCTCTGCTCCAAGGTTGTCCTGACCGACCGGTCCACCACAACCGTGTTGTCATAATCCAGCCCGCCGTGGAAATTGATGTCGCGGTTGGTTGACAACACATGAACCGCATTGCCCACTTCCGACGAATTCGCCGCAAACAGCACTGCGTGCCGGGTATCGTGAATCCGCAACCGCTCGAACGTGCTGTCAAAGACGTCACGCAGCCACAGGCCATAGCCGTTGCCACCGTCGCCCTTGTTCTGCGCCCCCGTCACCGTCAGCCCCGACACCCCGGCATCAATCGACTTGCTGATCACCAACCCGTTCGAACCGGGCTGCAGAATCTCCACCCCGGTGACCGCCACGCCCCGGCTCGTGTTGATCAGAACCGCGATCCCGCCCACTGCACCCGGTTCGGAATTGCTGAAATCGCCGGGCGCCGACGCGCCGTACCCGCCCTTCACCGTCAGGTTGCTCAGCGTCACGCCAGTGCAAAGGTCGATCTTTTCCACCGTGGTGCCGTCATACTTGAACGAAAACGGCAAGGGCCTGTCCAGACTGATGCTATTGCCACTGACCGCCGTCACCGTCACCAGCGCGGTGCGCAGGGGCTTGTCCTCGCGCCACAGCGTGTCACCGATCTGGTTGAACAGGGCGGCGTCATTCGCCATCTCGATCCACAGCGCGTCGCCGGGCTTGTAATTGTGGCCGGGCGGCACCTTGATGACCGTCGCCCCCGCCGACACCGTGTAAACCCGGCCCGGCAGCCCCATGGCTTCATTGAAAAGCTCGTCCCCCACCCGGAAAGCCGGCGCGCCGCCCATCGAGGCGCGGGTGGTGATCACCGTCGCCCCCGCCCCCGCGCCGGTAACCGTGATGTTGTCGCGGTCGATCACCACCGTCCGGTCAAAGCTGTAGCTGCCCGCCGCCAGCCGAACCGTGGCTCCCGCAGGGGCGGCGTTGATTGCTGACTGGATCGCTGCGGCGCTGCTGCCTGCAGCCATCGAGATGGTCGTTGCCATGCGTTTGTGTCCCTCTGGTTGTTGCCGCACTGCAGCGGCAAGGGGCACCCACCATACAACCAACAGGCGATCAACTGCTTTCGGCAGACCCGCTCGGGCTTGTCGCGGGAACTCGCGCACCAACCCCTGCCGTCAGCCGATCCTTGCCATCCTCAGCCAAGGATACGATACCCTCAGCCACGGGTCCGACGGTCAGTCCGCCGCGACAGGCGCGGCACCGCGCCGTTATGCGCCGCCTGTCCTCCAGCGTCGGCCAGACAAGCGGGCAAGGCCGACGACCCCTAAACTCAATGATGTCAATGCCTTGAGCCGCAAGCCGCGCAATCTGCGCGCTTCTTCACCCCGATCACCCGCGTCTCGCCATACAGCGCGTCATGGATCATCAGCCGCCCCGCCAGCGTTTCACCCGCCCCGGTGAGGTGCTTCACCGCCTCCATCGCCATCATCGCGCCGATGATGCCCGGCAAGGGGGCGGCCACCCCGGCCTCGGCACAGCTTGGCACCAGCCCAGGCGCCGGCCGCACCGGAAACACGCATTCATAACAGGGGCCGCCCCTTGCCGTGTCGAACAGGCTCACCTGCCCCTCCCACTGCGTGATTGCGCCGGAAATCAACGGCTTGCCCAGCCCCGCGCAAACCCGGTTCACCAGATACCGCGTGTCGAAATTGTCCGTCCCGTCCAGCACCAGATCATACTCCGCCACCAACGCCGCCGCGATCTCCCCGGTCAGCCGCCACTGATAGGGCCGCACTTCGATAAACGGATTGAGCGCCCGCATCGCGATCTCCGCCGAGGCCACCTTGGCCATGCCGATCCGCTGATCCGCATGGATGATCTGCCGCTGCAGGTTGGAGTTTTCGACGACGTCATCGTCAATCACCCCGATCACCCCCACCCCGCTTGCCGCCAGATACAGCAGCGCGGGCGACCCCAGCCCCCCGGCCCCCACGACCAGCACCCTTGCCGCCTGCAGCGCCTTCTGCCCCGTCCCACCGATCTCGCGCAACATGATGTGGCGCGCATAGCGGTCCACCTCGGCGGGCCGGAACACCCCCGCCACGACGGCCTCAGTCTCAGGCTTGCGTGCCTTCACCGCGCGGAACACCGCCCGGTAGATCACCCCCACCGCCACCAGCAGACCGAACACCAGCCAGCCGCCGAAATCCCCGCCGACCACCCGGCGCAGCGGGTGGTCGGCCTGCACCGGCAGATGGATAACCATGATCGCTGCCCACCAGATCACGCCGCCCAGCCAAAGCGCCCGGGCGCGCCAGCCGAACCACCGCCCCGCGCCCCAGATCGCCAGAAACCCCAACAGTCCGATCATGACCGGCCCGTCGATCCAAAGCCGCCTACACCCCGGGCCGTTCCCCCCAGCGCCTCCACCACCTCGAACGCCACCTGCACCACCGGCGCCACGATGATCTGCGCGATCCGGTCGCCGTGCCGCACCGTATAGGCCTCCGCCCCAAGGTTGACCAATGCCACCCCCAACGGACCGCGATAATCACTGTCGATGGTGCCCGGTGTGTTCGGCAGGGTGATCCCGTGCTTCAGCGCCAGCCCCGACCGTGGCCGGATCTGCATCTCAAAGCCCGCCGGGATCTCGACCCTGATCCCCGTGGCCACGATCCGGCGCTGCATCGGGGCCAACATCACCCCGCCCGCCCGCTCTTCCGGCAACAGGTTGGCGCGGATATCCGCCCCCGCCGCCCCTGCCGTCTCATAAGCGGGCAGGGGCAAACCGCGGTCCGCCCATTCCTCCCAAAGAACCTTCAAGACCGGGCGCATCGCATTCCCATTCATCTGTCCAAAAATATCCCCGCCGGAGGCTCCCCCGCCGGTCTCAGGCCAAGGCGCCGGCAATCCGCGCCGCCAACCGCCGCGCGACCTCGCCCTTGGCCATCCGCGGCCAGACCTCGGCCCCCGCGCTGGTGATCAGCACCACCGCATTCTCCGCCCCGCCCATGATCCCGGTGGCGGGTGATACGTCATTCGCGACGATCCAGTCGCATCCCTTGCGCAACCGCTTGGCCGTCGCATGGGCCACCACATCATCGGTTTCCGCCGCAAAGCCGACCACCAGCAAGGGGCGCGCCGGCCCCCCGGCGACCTGCGCCAGAATATCGGGGTTCTCGGCAAACTCCAAAGCCGGGGCCTTGCCCGACCTGTCCTTCTTGATCTTGTGACCGCTCGCATTGGCCACCCGCCAATCCGCCACCGCCGCCGCCATCACCGCCACATCGGCAGGCAGCGCCGCCGCCACCGCCGCCGCCATCTCGCGCGCAGTCTCCACCCGCACAACCGCAACGCCCTGCGGGGCGGGCACGGTCGCAGGCCCGGTCACGAAGGTGACCCGCGCCCCCAGATCGCGCAGCGCCGCTGCAAGCGCCGTGCCCTGCGCCCCCGAAGACCGGTTTGCCAGATACCGCACCGGGTCAATCGGTTCATGCGTCGGGCCTGAGGTTACAACGACATGCCGCCCCGCCAGAGGGCCCCCGCCCAGCGCCGCGCCCACTGCCTCGACAATCTCGCCCGGTTCGGCCATCCGCCCCGGCCCATGCTCGCCACAGGCCATCTCGCCCTCGTTGGGGCCGACCATCAGCACACCATCGCCGCGCAACACCGCGAGGTTGCGCTGCGTCGCCGGGTGATCCCACATCCGCACATTCATCGCCGGCGCCAGCAGCACCCGCTTGTCCGTCGCCAGCAACAAGGTGGAGGCGAGATCATCCGCCCGCCCCCCCGCCATCTTGGCCATCAGGTCGGCGGTCGCGGGGGCCACCACCACAAGGTCCGCCGCGCGCGACAGTTGGATATGCCCCATCTCGGCCTCGTCGGTCAGATCGAACAGATCGGTGTAAACCTTCGTTCCCGCCAAGGCGCCGATCGACAAGGGCGTGACAAACTCCGCCCCGGCCCGGGTCAGCACCGGGGTGACCGAGGCTCCCGTCTTCTGCAGCAACCGGATCAGTTCCAGCGCCTTGTAAGCCGCAATGCCGCCGCCGATGATCAGAAGTATCCGTTTCCCCGCCAGCATGCGCACCTCTCCAGCTTCGCCGGACGTTAGGCCGCGACCAAGGCAAACTCAACCGGCACAAAAAGTCATTTCATCTTGGCGCAAATATCCCCGCGCGGAGCGCAGCCCGAGCCAAGCGGCAGGGCCGCGCAGCCGAGACAAAGGCTTGCGGCAGCATGCCGCGCCACAAGATCACCGTCGGCAGCCAGACCTACTGCAGGAAATGATGCACTTCGCGGCTCTGTGCCTCAAGGTTGCGCCGCATCTTGGCAAAGGCTGCCGCTTCCAGTTGCCGCACCCGCTCTTTCGACAGGCCGAGTTCCTCGCCAAGGCTTTCCAATGTCCGCCCCTCATCGCGCAGCTTGCGCTCGGCTACGATGAACCGTTCGCGCGGGTTCAGTGCCTGCATCGCCTTTAACAGCCAGTTGCGCAGATGCGCCGCATCATGCGCGCCTTCGACGGCCTCGGCGGCCTGGACGCCATCATCCTCCAGCGCGTCGATCCATTCGCGCCCGTCATCGTCCGATGACTGTGTCGCGTTCAGCGAATAATCGGATCCCGACAGCCGCCCCTCCATCATCTCCACATCGCCCAGCGACACACCCACCTCGGCCGCGACCATCTGACGCAACTGGTGCTGGTCCAACTGCTCGCCGCGTTGCGACGCTTCGCGCTCCAGCTTGGCCTGCACCCTGCGCAGGTTGAAAAACAGCGACTTCTGGCTGGAGGTTGATCCCGTGCGCACCATCGACCAATTGCGCATCACATAGTCCTGGATCGACGCCTTGATCCACCACACCGCATAGGTGGAGAATCGGACGCCCCGGTCGGGATCGAACTTGTCGGCGGCTTTCATCAGCCCCAGCGACGCCTCCTGAATAAGATCGTTCATCGGCGCGCCATAGCGGCGGAATTTCGATGCCATGCTGATCGCCAGCCGCATGTAGGCCGTGATTAACCGGTGCAACGCCTGCTCATCGCGCTGGTCGCGCCAGGCATAGGCCAGCCGCAATTCGGTTTCCGCATCCAGCAGTTCCGCCTTCATCGCTTGGCGGGACATCGTTTGGTCGTTATATCCGTCAAGTGCCATGACAACCCCCAAATCTGCGATCCACGGCGGTTCCGCCTCATTTGCCAAGTATTACGGAGCGTCCGTGTGACCGGATCACTTTCCGCCCCGCCTTTTTCGCTGCCCCCCCTGACCCTCGTCATCGGCGGCGCGCGGTCGGGCAAATCGGCCTTTGCCGAACGCCTGATCACCGCCACCGCCCGCCCCCGCCGCTACATCGCCACCGCCGAGGCGTGGGACGACGAAATGCGCGACCGGATCAGCCACCACCAGACCGACCGGGGGCCGATGTGGACCACCGTCGAAGCGCCCCTCGACCTCAAGACCGCCCTCGCCACTGCCACCACGGCCGAGGCCGTTTTGGTCGACTGCGCCACCCTCTGGCTGACCAACCACCTCTTGGCCGACCACGACCTCGACGATGAAACGACCGCCCTTCTGGCAGCCCTCCCCACCTGCCCCGCACCCATCGTCATTGTTACCAACGAAACCGGCTGGGGAATCGTTCCCGACAATGCGCTGGCCCGCCGGTTCCGCGATGCGCAGGGCCGCCTGAACCAGCGCCTTGCCGCTCATGCCCAACTTGTGGTCACCGTCATCGCGGGCCTGCCCCTCGCCCTGAAGGGTCAGCTTCCGTGACCCGGTTCTGGTGGGTCCGCCACGGCCCGACGCATGAAAAGGCCATGACCGGCTGGCGCGACGTGCCCGCCGACCTTTCCGACACCGCCGCCCTCGCCCGCCTGAACGCCCACCTGCCGCGTGACGCCGCCGTCCTCTCCTCCGACCTCATCCGCGCCACCGCCACCGCCGACGCACTGACCCCCCGCCGGCGTCTGCCCCATGCCCCCGCCTTGCGAGAGATCGACTTCGGCGACTGGGACGGCAAACTCTGGTCCGACATCGCCGAAACCCATCCCGACCTGTCCCGCCTGTACTGGGAACACCCCGGCGACCATGCCCCCCCGAACGGCGAAAGCTGGAATGCCGCCGCCGCCCGCGCCACCGCCGCCACCGACCGCCTGCTTGCCGACCACCGGGATCGCGACCTGATCCTCGTCGCGCATTTCGGCATCATCCTGACCCAGCTTGCCCGCGCCCTGCAGACCACCCCCCATAAGGCCCTGTCCCACCGGATCGACCCCCTGTCCGTCACCTGCCTGCGCCATGTCGGCACCCGCTGGCTTGCCGACAGCATCAATCATTGTCCGTGATGCCGAACCGCACAAATCATCGCTTCCCCCGGCGCCGCAGCACAGCCCATAACGCCGCAAACGGAGGGGACAGCCCATGACCTATGATCTCGTGATCGGTGACCGCGCCTATTCCAGCTGGTCCCTGCGCGGCTGGCTGCTGTTCGATGCGTTCGGCATTCCGGTAAAGACCCGCTCCGCCCGCCTGTACAGCGGCGAACTCGCCACCACGCTGCGCGACTACTTCCCAGCGCGCACCGCACCCACCATGCGCACCCCCGACGGCAGCATCGTCCCCGAAACCATCGCGATAGCCGAGGAACTGGCCACCCGCCACCCGGACGCCCGGCATTGGCCTTCAGACCCCCACGCCCGCGCCACCGCCCGCGTCCTCGCGGCCGAAATGCACGCAGGCTTCGTAGCACTCCGCTCCCACTGCCCGATGAACCTGCGCGTCAGCTATACCGAGTGCCAGCCAACCGCGGATGTCCTCAACGACCTCCAGCGCCTCGAAACCCTCTGGGCCTGGGCGCGCGAAACCACGCAGTCGACAACCGCTTGGCTCTGTGGCCCCTACTCCGCCGCCGACGCGTTCTATGCCCCGGTCGCCGCCCGCATCGCGGCCTACAACCTGCCGGTCGGCCCGCAAGCGATGCTTTACGTAAATGCCCACCTGGCGCACCCGTCATTCCGCCGCTGGCGCGCCATGGGCATGATCGACGGCGCGGATCAGGATTTCTACCGTCGCGATTACCCGCGCCGCGACTGGCCCGGGCCCGTCCGCCTGCCCGCCCGCGCGACCGATGGCGCGCAAGCCGAAAACACCGCCTGCCCCTATTCCGGGCTGCCCGCCACCCACACGCTTGGCCTTTACGGCCGCCACTTTGGCTTCTGCAACGCCTTCTGCCGCGACAAAACCGTCGCCGACGCCGAGGCCTGGCCGAAATTCATGGCTCTTTACCACTCGTAAACCATTCGGCCCTACCCGTTAACCAAACTTAACGGGGGCGGGCATGATCGCACGGGCCTACACAGTGGCCTTCGAAGGCGTCGAGGCGCGGATGGTCGAGGTGCAATGCGCCCTGTCGGCCGGCGTTCCCGCCTTCAACCTCGTCGGCCTGCCCGACAAAGCGGTGTCCGAGGCGAAGGAACGTGTCCGCGCCGCCCTGCAATCGATGTCGATCGCCCTGCCGTCGAAACGGATCACGGTGAACCTCTCCCCCGCCGACCTGCCCAAGGAAGGCTCGCATTTCGACCTGCCCATTGCGCTGGCCCTCCTTGCCGCCCTCGACATCATCCCCAAGGACGAGGTCGAAGGCGTGGTCGCCTTGGGCGAACTGTCGCTCGACGGTCGCCTGATCGCGGTCATCGGCGCACTGCCCGCCGCCATGGCAGCGGCGGTAGAGGATCGCGCGCTGCTTTGCCCCAAGGCCTGCGGGGCCGAGGCCGCCTGGGTCGGTGCCACCCAGGTTCTCGCCGCCGCCTCGCTGGAAGAGGTGGTCCGCCATTACACCGGCCAGTCGCCCCTGCCGGTGGCCGAGGCGGGCGAAGTGCTGCCGCATGATTTCAGCCGCGACTTTGCCGAAGTGAAGGGTCAGGAACGCGCCAAACGCGCGCTTGAAATCGCCGCGGCAGGCCGTCACCACGCGCTGATGATCGGCACACCGGGGTCTGGCAAATCCATGCTGGCGGCGCGCCTGCCCAGCATCCTGCCGCCCCTGTCAGCCACCGAGGCGCTTGAAACCTCGATGATCCATTCGTTGGCGGGCCTTTTGTCCGAAGGCGGCATTTCCCGCCAGCGCCCGTTTCGCGAACCGCACCACACTGCCTCGATGGCCGCCATCGTCGGCGGCGGCAAGGGGGCCAAACCGGGCGAGATCAGCCTTGCCCACAACGGCGTGCTGTTTCTTGACGAATTTCCGGAATTTCCCCGTGCGGTCCTGGAAACTTTGCGCCAGCCGATTGAAACCGGCACCGTCATGGTCGCCCGCGCCAACGCCCATATCCGCTATCCCTGCCGCTTCCTGTTGATCGCCGCGGCAAACCCATGCAAGTGCGGCTACCTCTCCGATCCGGCCCGCGCCTGTGCCCGCGTGCCCTTGTGTGGCGAAGATTACCTTGGCCGCATTTCAGGCCCGCTGATGGATCGCTTCGATCTTCGGGTCGAGGTGCCGCCGGTTGCCTATTCCGACCTTGACCTGCCCGCATCGGGCGAAGCCTCCGCCACCGTCGCCGCCCGGGTCGCAGCCGCGCGCGCAGTGCAGGCAGACCGCTTCGCCGACCATCCCGATGCCCGCGTCAATGCCGATCTGGAAGGCGCGTTGCTGGAACAGGTGGCCACCCCCGACAGCGAGGGCAAGGCGCTGATCGCGCGGGTGGCCGAACGCTTCGGCCTCTCGGCCCGCGGCTATCACCGGGTGCTCAGGGTGGCGCGTACCATTGCCGACCTCGCCGGATCCGATCAGGTCCGCCAACCCCACGTCGCCGAGGCGGTCAGCTTCCGGCTGGCGGTCGGCGCCAAGGGTTAACCGCCAGTCGCAAGGGCCGGGTGCCCGCCGCGCCTTCAGAACATGTAAGACACCCGCAGCCCCACCATGTCGAGCGAGCGTTCATAGGTCGGGTTGCTGTCCGACCGGATGCTGTCGTAATTCAGATCCACCCGCACCGGCGCGCCGCCGTAAAGGTGTTCCCACGCCAAACCAACAGACAGGCCCTCCCCGGTTGACGACCGGAAATCACCCGGGTTCGCTTCCAGCCGGCCAGACACAGCGACCGCGCCAAGCGATGCTGTCACGGTATTGCCGCCGGCAAGTTCGCTGCCAATCGTCAGGCGCAGGCGGGCCGTCGCATCGACTTCGCACCATGTCGGCGAGGTGGAGGTGCAGGCATCCGCGCCATCGCTCATCAGCTTGCCGGTGTGAAGATCGAGGTTGCCTTCCACCCCAAACGACAGGGCACCCGAACCCGGCAAGCGATATCCTGCGGTCAGCGCCAGCGACAGATCGGTCGCATTTGCCTCGAACCCGCCGACAATCGGCGCTTCCGAGGTGCTGCTCAGAACCCCAAAGCCGATGCCAAAATATGTCCCGCCTTCTGCGGCGGCCGATTGCGTCAGGGCCATCAGCATGACCACTGCGGTTGCGATGTTTTTCATATCTTTTTCAGACTCCCAGATTTACTCGATCACCGTCAGACCGTGGTCAAGAAATTCGCACCACGTGATAATCGAACATATTCCGATGCGACAATTTAGCGCAGGAGGCGAGAACGATCATTATTAAAGCATTGGCTGCCACCTGAACCCCGCGCGCCCGTGGCAATCCTGCCACTCGCCTTTGGCAACCAGACCTGGCGTAAAATCGGATTTGCCCCTCTGCGGCTTCGACCGTGGCAAGTTGGGTGTCTCCGGCGTGCCTGCCGGCCCCGAAAGATTTGCCCCTGAAAGGTTTAGCAGGCGAAAGCTGGTTACCGAAATCCTAACAAAAAATCGGATTTTAAGCTATATCAAATACTTAGCTCGTATAACACGCGTGTTATCGCACCCTCAAACCCCCCGCTTCGCCTCGATCACCTCCCATATCCGGGCGGCCGCATTTGTCCCGTCGAACCTCTCCAGCTCCTGAATTCCCGTCGGCGAGGTCACGTTGATCTCGGTCAGCCAGTCCCCGATCACATCGATCCCGACAAACACCTGCCCCTTCTCCCGCAAGACCGGCCCGATGCGCGCGCAGATTTCCAGATCGCGGTCCGTCAGCCCCACCTTCTCCGGCCGCCCCCCCGCATGCATGTTCGACCGCGTCTCCCCCGCCTGCGGCACCCGGTTGATCGCCCCCACCGGCTCTCCATCGACCAGGATCACCCGCTTGTCGCCCTTCTCTACTGCAGGCAGGAACTTCTGCACGATCAGCGGCTCCCGGTTGATCCCCATGAACAGCTCGTGCAGGCTCGACAGGTTCCGATCGTTCGGGTCGAGCCGGAACACACCCGCCCCCCCGTTTCCGTACAGCGGCTTCAGGATGACATCCCCGTGCCGCGCCTTGAACGCCCGGATCGTCGCCAGATCGCGGGCAATCGCGGTGGGCGGGGTCAGATCGGGAAAGCGCAGCACCAGCAGCTTCTCCGGGCTGTTCCTGACCCAAAAGGGATCATTCACCACCAGCGTCCTCGGATGGATCATCTCCAGCAGATGCGTCGTCGTGATATAGCCCATATCGAACGGCGGGTCCTGCCGCAGCCACACCACGTCGAACTCGCCCAGGTCGACCTCCGTCTCGTCGCCGGAGGTCACATGATTGCCAACCTCGCGACGCACCTCGATCGGCCAGCCACGCGCGATCACCCGCCCCTCCACGAAGGCTAGCCTGTCTGGCGTGTAATAGAACAGCCGATGCCCCCGCGCCTGCGCCTCGACAGCGATCCGGAACGTGCTGTCGGCATTGATGTTGACCGACCCGATCGGGTCCATCTGCAGGGCAACTTTAAGGGGCATCACACTCTCCACCGGGTACGGACGCCCTTGATGGCGCAACCCGGCCTCAGATGCAATTCAACCTGCGAAAGCGTTCTCGACGATCTCGATCCGGCCCAGCGCGTCAACCAGGGCAACGTCGATGCGAATATCGGTCAGTTGTCCCTTCGGCTCACCCGCCAGAAATTCCGTCGCAGCCTCGCAGATGCGGGCGATCTGAGCCGGCGAGAGATGGGACATCGCCTCTGCATGGCTGCGGCTGCTTTTCACCTCGATGAAGATCACCTCGTCTCCCCGCCGCGCAATCAGGTCGATTTCGGCCCGGGTGCCGCGCCAACGGCGGGCGCAAACCACAATCCCGGCGCGCGCATAGTAGCGCTCCACCTGGTCTTCGGCGGCAAGCCCGGAATGATACGAGGTCAGACCGCTCATCCCGTGGGTCGCTTCAGGGCAAGTTGATAAACCTCGCGCCGGGGCAGGCCAAAGGCTTCGGCCACCACCGCTGCCGCATCCTTCATCGACATCTCCTTCATCGCCTTTTCCAGCGCCGCCTCCAGCGTTTCCGTGTCTGCCGCCTCTGCTTTGGCGCGGTCCACCAGCACCACGATTTCACCCTTCGGACTGCGACCGGCAAAATCAGCCGTCAACTCCGCAAGTGTGCCGCGTGTCAATTCCTCGAACTTCTTGGTCAACTCACGACAGACGACCGCCTGACGCGCGCCACCCAAGCTTGCAACAAGATCCGCTAACAAGGCGTGAACGCGCTTTGGGCTTTCATAAAGGATCAGCGTCGCCTGAACCGTCTTCAGCGTCGCCAGAAAGCTGCGGCGGGCAGATTGGGTCACCGGCGCGAACCCGGCAAAGAGGAACCGGTCCGACGGCAAACCCGACACGGTCAACGCGCAGATCGCCGCACACGGGCCGGGTGCTGCGGAAATCGGCAGCCCCTCGGCCACGACGGCACGCGCAAGTTCAAAGCCCGGGTCCGAGATCAGCGGTGTTCCCGCCTCGGACGCGTATGCAATGCTCTGGCCATTTCGCAGGGCTGCGATCAGGCGGGGCAGCACAGCGCCGCCGCTGTGATCATGGTACGAGATCAGCGGCCGCCCGCCCAGGGCAAGCCCGTGTATTTCCATCAGATGCCTGAGCGTGCGGGTATCCTCCGCCACAAGCACATCCACACCCGCCAGCACATCAAGTGCACGCAACGTAATGTCACGCGCGGCACCAATCGGTGTCGAAACGAAATGCAGCCCCGGCGGAATGGCGCGCAGGGCGGGTTTCACAGGCCCATCGACAGGTTGAGCACTTTCCCTCACAAGTTTACTTCCCTTCCTGAACCAATTACCTTGGCAGTAATATGCCGTAGCGCTTCAGAGTGAGGAATTCCATGTTGTCCGCAATACATCGGACCCGCAAGTCGATGGGTCAGTTTGTCCTTGTAGTGTTTGCGCTGGTGTTGTCGGCCTGCGTTCCGGCCACCGGCCCGGTGGGTGGTCCATCCGCGGATACCAGCGGTTCGGTGCAGGTGGCGCTGCTGATCCCCTCGGGCTCCGGGCAGTCGCAAGATGAACTTTTCGGACAGAATCTGGAAAATGCCGCCCGGCTGGCGATGGCTGATCTGTCGGGCGTGTCCATCGATCTGCGGGTCTATCGCACGGGCGGCAGCCCTGCGCAGGCGCGCACCATGGCGGCGCAGGCGGTGAATGAGGGGGCACAGATCATTCTTGGCCCGTTCTATTCCGAAGAAGCGAATGCCGCTGCGGCCGCAGTCGCCTCCAGCGGGGTAAACGTGCTGTCATTCTCCAACAACGCCGGCATCGCGGGCGGCAATCTATTCGTGCTGGGCCAGACTTTCGACAACACGGCGCGCAGGCTGGCGAATTACGCAGTTCGCAACGGCAAGAACAAAATTCTGATCGTGCATGATCAGAATGTCGCCGGGAATGTCGGCAAGGCGGCAATCGAGCGGGGCGTCGCGGATGCCGGCGCGGCAGTGGTCGGCGTCAATTCCTACGAGTTTTCGCAGAATGGCATCATGCAGGCCGCGTCGGGTATTGTTCAGACGGTGCGCTCATCGGGGGCGACGGCGATCTTTTTGACCGCTGATACCGCAGGTGCGCTTCCCCTGGTCAGCCAACTTCTGGTCGACAACGGCGTCGACAGGGCCGCCACCCAATTCATCGGTCTGACCCGCTGGGATATCCCGCCTGCCACCCTTGCGCTGCCCGGGGTTCAGGGGGGCTGGTTCGCCATGCCCGATCCCGGATTGTTTGCGCAGTTTCAGTCGCGGTATCAGGCCGCTTACGGTTCGCCGCCAAACCCTGTCGCCGGGCTGGCGTATGACGGAATTGCCGCCATCGGCGCGCTGGCCCGGCAGGGTAAATCCGATGCGCTGACCCGTGATGCACTGACCCAGAACGCAGGATTTGCGGGTGTGTCGGGCATTTTCCGCTTTCTGTCCAACGGGTCCAACGAACGCGGGCTGGCTGTGGCGCAAATCCGCAATAATCAGGTCGTCGTGATCGATCCCGCGCCGCGCAGCTTCCGCGGAGCCGGGTCCTGACACCATGACAGCGCCTGCCTTGGTGGCGGCAGCAATTGGCGACGGTGCCGCGGCCGCGCCATCGGCGCTGGTATTGGCAACAGGGCTTGATCCGCAGGCGTTGACAGCAAATATCCTGGCCGCACTTCCGCCCGCCACCGACGCAAAGACCGCGCGCCTGGCGGCGGTTGCGCATCTGATGGCTGCCAAGACCCGCGGCAACGAAGCGCTTGAGGCGTTCTCCCGCGACCGTCCCCGCGCCGCGCGTGGCCTGATCAGCGCGCAGGCCAGGCTGACGGACGGCCTTGTCCAGACAACCTTTGCCGTTGCCTGCCATCTGCACCCGTCGTCGAACCCGACCGAGGCGGAACGTATCGCGGTTGTCGGCGTCGGGGGCTATGGCCGGGCGGAAATGGCACCGCACTCGGATGTAGACCTGCTGTTCCTGACCCCGTGGAAGATCACCGCGTGGGCGGAAAGCGTCATCGAGACGATGCTTTATCTGCTCTGGGACCTGAAGCTTAAGGTTGGTCATTCCAGTCGTACCGTGAAAGACTGTCTGCGCTTGGGTCGCGACGACATCACCATCCGCACTGCCTTGCTGGAGCATCGGTTCATCTGCGGCTTCGCGCCTTTGGCGGTGGACCTTGGCGACAGACTCTGGTCCGACCTGTTTCGCAATTCGGGACCTGAATTCATTGACGCAAAGCTGGCGGAACGGGCAGAGCGGCACAAGCGGCAGGGCGGTCAGCGCTATGTGCTGGAACCGAACGTGAAAGAGGGCAAGGGCGGTCTGCGCGATCTGCAGACACTGTACTGGATCGGCAAGTATCTGCACCGCGTACCGTCGGCGGAGGGGCTGGTGGGTGCAGGGCTTCTCAGCCAAGAAGAGTTCGAAAGCTTTACCCGCGCCGAAGATTTTCTCTGGGCCGCACGCTGCCATCTGCATTACGTGACCCGGCGCCCCACAGATGTGCTGACGTTCGACCTGCAAGTCGAGGTCGCGGCACGGATGGGCTACCGCGACAGTGGCGGCCGGAGGGCGGTGGAGCATTTCATGCAGGACTACTTCCGCCTTGCGACCCGGGTGGGGGAGCTGACGCGGATATTCCTGACCGAGTTGGAGGCGCGCCACGCCAAACGTGAGGCTTCGCTGTTTGGCATCTTCAAACGTACCAAAAAGGTGAAGACAGGCTACAAACTGGTGCAAGGCAGGATAGACGTCACCGATCCTAAGGCATTCCTCGCCGACAAGCTGAACCTTTTGCGGGTCTTTGAAGAGGCACTGCGCACCGGCTATCTGCTGCATCCCAACATCATGCGGCTGATCGCAGCCAGCCTTGACCGGATCGACGACGAAATGCGCGCCGATCCCGAGGCGGTTCAGATCTTTCTGAACCTCCTCTTGCAGCACGGCAACCCGGAGCGCGCCCTGCGGCGGATGAACGAACTGGGCGTGCTGGGCACGTTTATTCCGGAATTCGAACCCATCGTCGCGATGATGCAGTTCAACGTCTATCACCACTACACGGTCGACGAACATATTATCCAGACGATCAGCGTTCTGGCGCAGATCGAGCGGGGCGAACTGGTCGAGGAACTGCCCGTCGCTTCGGGCATCCTGAAAGCAGGGGTGAACCGTCGGGTGATCTACATTGCCCTTTTGCTGCACGACATCGGCAAGGGGCGGCCCGAAGATCATTCCATTCTTGGCGCGCACATGGCACGGCGCATCTGCCCGCGGCTGGGGCTTGACCCCGAGGAGTCCGAAACCGTCGAATGGCTGGTGCGTTCTCACCTTTTGATGTCGGACATGGCGCAAAAGCGTGACATCGGCGACCCGCGCACGGTGCGTGATTTTGCCAAGGCGGTGAAAACGCGCAAACGGCTGGATCTTCTGACCGTGCTGACCGTCTGCGACATCCGCGGCGTAGGCCCCGGCACCTGGAATAACTGGAAAGCCATGCTGCTGCGCCAGCTTTACAAGCTGACAACGGACGCTTTGGAGGGCGGTCTCGAAACGGTTAACCGCGAAAACCGCAAGGATGATGCCAAGATCGCGCTGCGCAAACGCCTGTCAGATTGGGATAAAAGTCAGACCGACCACGAGACGAGCCGCCATTATCCACCCTATTGGCAGGGACTTTCAACCGATACCCACGCGGTGTTTGCCGGTCTGCTGCAAGGGATCGGCGATGACGAGATCCGGATCGACCTGCACCCTGACCCTGACCGGGATGCCACCCGCGCCTGCTTTGCGCT
>JAYSYZ010000251.1:0-3040 GCA_043727195.1 Paracoccaceae bacterium | reverse complement strand
ACACCGCAGCGGAGTGTCGAGACAGTCCACCTTGTAGGATGTGTCGGTATTTTGTAAATTTCGGCTCAAGGACGGAGTTCCAGAATTTTACGAAATCGGTGTCTGCGGATATGTCAGAATCCATGGTTGGTCCCTCCCCCGGTCAGTGTGATTGCAAGATTAGCAGCAACCGGCGTTCTTACCAAGGAACGTCTGACAACGCGTTCGGCTGCGCCGGAATGGCTGCCTGACCGGCTTGGCGGGCGCAAGAGGAGGGTTCTCAGACTCGTCCTTATGCAGCCTGCAATGCGGAACGGATGATCGACCTTGGCCCTCACCAATCGCCCGCGCCCACCCTCCGGCCCCCAACCTAGGGGGTCATGCGGCGATGAACAAAGTCTTAACAAAAAACGCGAAATATGGCGTTATCAAAGACTTAACGGGTATAACACGCGTGTTATCACGCCCGGAATTGGTCGTCCCAGCCGCGGATTCCCACGGCCGGGACGAAATACCTCACCCCCGCTTCGGACCTTTCGGCGGCACGAACCGCTTGGAAGTATCCTTGGCATCCACTTTCGGAGCCGGTGGCCGCGCTTTCGCAAACGGTTTCTTGCCCTCACCCGCGTGGCTTTTGAAACCTCCCGCCTTGGCAGGACCGTCCCGCTTCACAAACGGCCGCGCCTCATCACCTTTCGGGGCGTAGACCCGCTTTTCGCGTCCCTCGCCCTCGACCTTTGGCTTGAACCCGGTCCCCTCCGAGGCATGGCTCTTGAACCCCGTCGCCCGCGCAGGTTTCCCCGCAGCCCCATGGCTCTTGAACCCGGCGGCTTTCGCGGCGGGCTTGGCATCGCCCGTCCAGCGCGGCTTGCGCGCCGCGTCCCCCTCGTCCCGCTTGGCGTACGGCTTGCGCTCGCCATCCTCGCGTTTCACATAAGGCTTCGCTGCGCGCGGGGCAAAGGGCTTGCGGTCCTCGGCAGGGCGCGGGGCATAAGGCTTTTTCTCCCCCGCCTCGCGCGGCGCGAAAGGCTTGGCGTCGTGGGGCGAGTAGGGCTTCCGCCCCGCTTCGGCCCGCGCCTCTCGCGGCGGGGCGGCGTCCTCGATCACCCTGGCCGGTTTCGGGGCGTAGGCAGGTTTTTCGCGCCGCTCGGCTGTATGTGTCCTTTCCGGCCTGTCCAACGACGGCTCGCCCGTCATTCGCTCCATGATCAGGCCCTTGTCCAGCTCCATCATCGGCCCGAACCGGTCGGCCACCGCAGCGCCAATCTGTACGAAGGTCACATCTTCCTGCACCCGGATCGCACCGATGCCATCCTTGGCAATCCCGCCCGCATCGCAGATCTTGGGCAGCAGCCACCGCGCTTCCGCCCGCCCCGACCGGCCCACCGAAAGGCTGAACCAGACCGAGGCACCGAATTCTCCCCGCTCGCGCGGCGCAGACACCGCTGGCGTCACCTGATCAGACAGCACCTCGGGCGCCGACCGCCCCTCACGCCACATCCGCACGAAACCGGCGGCGACTGCCTCGGCCCCGAACCGCTCCAGCAAGGTCGAAACCATCGCGCCATCATCGCCAACCCCGGCCAGAAGCGCCGGATGCTCCAGCATCCGCACGTCATCCTTGGCTTGCACATCATCGGCTGAAGGGGCTGCCCCCCACTCGGCAACGACCTTTGCGCCCTGCAGCAGCCGTTGTGCCTTCTTGAACTCTGCCGGTACGACGATCAGCGCCGAAACGCCCTTCTTGCCGGCCCTGCCCGTCCGGCCAGACCGGTGCAACAGCGTTTCGCTGTTTGATGGCAGATCGGCGTGGATCACCAGTTCCAAACCCGGCAGGTCAATGCCGCGCGCCGCAACATCAGTGGCCACGCACACCCGGGCCCGACCGTCGCGCAATGCTTGCAGCGCATGCGTACGCTCTTGCTGGCTGAGCTCGCCCGACAGCGCGACCACCTGGAACCCCCGGTTGCCCATCCGCGCCATCAGGTTGTTGACATTCGCCCGCGTCTTGCAAAACACCAGCGCGGTCTGCGCCTCATAGAACCGAAGCGCGTTGAAAATCGCATGCTCCCGGTCGCGCGCGGCAACGCTGAGCGCCCGATACTCGATATCGACATGCTGCCGCTCCTCGCCCTGCGCCACGATACGCAGTGCGTCTTTCTGGAACTCCGACGCAAGCGCCGCGATTTCCTTCGGCACCGTAGCCGAAAACATCAGCGTGCGCCGTTCTGCCGGGGCCTGCCCAAGGATAAACTCGAGATCTTCGCGGAAACCTAGGTCAAGCATCTCGTCCGCCTCGTCCAGCACGGCGGCGCGCAGGCCAGACAGATCCAGACTGCGTCGTTCGATATGGTCACGCAACCGGCCCGGCGTGCCCACGACGATATGCGCGCCGCGTTCCAGACTGCGCTTTTCGGTCCGGTAATCCATTCCGCCAACGCAGGTCGCGATCTTTGCACCCGCCTCGGCGTAGAGCCAATCGAGTTCCCGCGCGACCTGCAAGGCAAGCTCTCGCGTGGGTGCGATGATCAGGGCACCGGGAACATCGGCGTACAGCAGCCGATCATTGCCAGCCAGAAGTTCCGGCGCGATCGCGAGGCCAAAGGCCACCGTCTTGCCCGATCCGGTCTGCGCGCTGACCAGTACATCCCGGCCAGCGACGCCGTCGGCCAGAACAGCCGCCTGTACGGCGGTCAGGGCTTCATAGCCCTTGGCAGCCAAGGCCTGCGCCAACGGCGCGGCCACATCTTGCATTGTCATCGATCTATCCCAAAGGGGGTGCATTCCGCACCCGTGAAGCCATCGGCTGCTTCACCCTTTGGTCTCAGGCCTCCCTGCCTGACGCCTTGGATCATGCGCCGTCCGGTTGCGTTATCGCAAATGGTGATTGCTGTACAGGGTCAGCGTCCAAGAACGACAAAGCCGCGCATCCTTGGGCGGGCGCGCGGCTTTTGCCAGAGATTTGGTGCCCAGAAGAGGACTCGAACCTCCACGTCTTGCAACACTGGTACCTGAAACCAGCGCGTCTACCAATTCCGCCATCTGGGCGATGTCGTGAGCC
>JAYSYZ010000250.1:0-7784 GCA_043727195.1 Paracoccaceae bacterium | reverse complement strand
ACCGAAACCGCCACCGTCGCGGGCGTCAACAACGGCGAGATTTACGCAGTTTGTTCCGATGGCACCCGGGTGCAGGGCACCTTTGCCATCGGCTCGGGCACCGCCAGCGGCACCGGCACCGCATCAGACACCAACGGGAACGTGTATAAGCTGTTGTTCTGACACAGCATCCTCTAACTAGCATCGTATATGACAATGGCGGCCTGCAAAGCGGGCCGCCATCTGGTTGTCACGCCGGGTCAGGACAGCCCCCGGCTATCGGATCAGCATCAGAGCGCTCTGCACGCCTCAGCGTCCGATAAACTTGCCATCAAACTTGTCGACACCCAGGCCGTTGACCGATTTGGTGACTGCAGTCTTGCCGGACAAACTTCCGGCATTGGTCGAATCCGGACCATTGCCCCAGCCGTTGTTGCCCTTGACAACAGGCGGCGGCGGCTCTTCGATCGGTGGTTCGTCAACCGGCGGCGGGGTTTCGGCAAAAGCGCCCGGCGCAAATGACAGAAAAATCAGCGCAGCCGCAGTCATCAGTCCAATTTCTTTGGTGTTCATATCTTCCTCCAGGGTTAGCCCCGGCGGTCACGTTAGACCCGCCAAGGTAAAAAACCAGACTAATTTTACCGACCACCATGCCGATGTGGAAACAATTTGTTTCAATATCTTCCGTTAATCCCGGCGCCTGCATCCGCCGGTTGAAAGGGGTCAGCGCAGCCCAACCGCACGCCGTCCGATTGCGCTGATCGATACCGCCACAAGGATGATCGCACCGACCAGAACCTCGCGCAGATAGCTGTCAACCTGCAATTGCGTCAGCCCGTTGTCCAACACCCCCAGCACCACCACCCCCGCCAGTGTCGCCAACACGCGCGGCTGGCCGCCGGGGCTCATCGTCATGCCCAGAAACACCGCCGCAATCGCCGTCAGCATCAGCCCGTCGCCCTGCGTGGGGTTGGCCGATGCCACACGCGACGCATACATCAGGCCCGCCAGCGCCGCCCCGCCGCCGGTGAACAGGAACCCCGTCAGGCGCAGCCGGGTAACCTGCACGCCTGCCAGACGCGCCGCCTCCGTATTGCCACCGATGGCGTAGAGCCTGCGGCCATAGCTGGTCTGTTCCAGCACCACCCAGATCACCACGACCACACCCAGCGCCACCACCGTCAGCCAGGGCAGCACCGCCGGCTTGTCACCGAACGTGCCAAGCGCGATGCCACCCTTGGCAAAGGCGGTAAACGTCTCGGGAATGACCTTGCCTGAAATCGTCTTGCCGCCCGACACCATGAATGCCGCCCCGCTGAAGATGGTCAGCGTCGCCAACGTCGCCACGAACGGCAATATTCCCAGCAGGCTGATCAGCGCCCCGTTCAGCGCCCCGCCCAAAAGGCCAACCGCCAGCGCCCCCGCCAGTGCCGCGGCAACGCCGTGGCCCTGCATGAACATCAGCGCGGCCACCACCCCGGCAAGCGATGCCATCGCCCCGACCGACAGATCGAAATCCCCCATCACCATGACCACCGTCATCACCGCCGCCACCACGATCAGCATCGACAGTTGCTGGCTCATGTTCAGCCAGTTCCGCGCCGTCATGAAGGTGCCCGGCAACAGCACCCAGAACAGCACGATGATCCCCGCCACCCCGATCAGCGTACCGTAACTGCGCAGCACCTGCCCCATTCAGGCCGCCTCGCCGTCGTACAGTGCGTCTAGCAGGGCGGTGTCGGTCAGCCCCGTCGCAGTCAGCTCGCGCGTGATCCGCCCTCCCTGCAACAGCACAATCCGGTCGCAAAGTCCGATCAGTTCGGGCAAGTCGGATGACGCGACAATCACCGCCGCCCCGTTTGCTGCCAGCGCCCGGATCAGCGCGTAGATGTCGGCCTTCGCCCCCACATCAACCCCCCGCGTAGGCTCGTCCAGCAAGAGCACATCGGGCCGCCCGGCCAGCGCCCGGGCGAACAGCACCTTCTGCTGGTTTCCGCCCGACAGTTCGGCCACCGGCTGCCCGGCCCCCCGCGCCTTCAGCCGCACCTTTGCGGCAGTGTCGGCAGTGACGCGCGCTTGTGCCGCGTGGTCCAGAAAGCCGCCCCGCGCCAACATTCCCCGCCGCGTCAGCGCGCGCAAATGCGGCAACGTCACCGTGCGCCCCAATCCGTGCGACAGCATGACCCCTTCGGCGCGCCGGTCGCGCGGCACATAGGCGATGCCTGCGGCCCAGGCCGCGTCCGGCGTCGGGGCGATATCGCGGCCGTTCAGAATGACACGCCCCTTGCGCGGAACCGCACCGATCAGCGCCTTCAGCAGCAGGTTGCGCCCCGAACCCGCCAGCCCGGCAAGCCCAAGCACTTCGCCCGCATGCACTGCAAATTCGACCCCCGTCAGCGGGGGCACCGCCAGCCCCGCCACCTGCAACACCGCCGGGCCAAGACCCTGCGCCCGCGGTGGAAACAGCGCGCCGGCCTCGCGCCCGGTCATGTCGCGGATGATCCGGCCCCGGTCAACGGCCGCCCGGTCCACGGTGGAGACATGAGCCCCGTCGCGCAAGACCGTCACCCGGTCGGCCAGCCGGATCACCTCGTCCATCCGGTGCGAAACGTACAGCACCCCGGCCCCCCGCGCCTTCAGCCGCCCGATCACCGCAAACAACCGCTCCGCTTCGGCATGGCTCAGGGCGGCAGTCGGTTCGTCCAGCACGTACAGCCATGGATCCGGCCCGGGCCCCGCGATCAGCGTCGCGGCAATGCGTGCCAGCATCCGGTCGCCCGGGCCAAGGCGGGCCATGCCGGTGCGCGGATCGATGTGACCGATCCCCAGATCCCCTAGCGCGGCGCCGGCCGCCCGGTACAGCCGATGCCAATCCACCAGCCCGCAGCGGCTGGGCAAGGGATGCGCCAGATGCATGTTTTCAGCCACCGACAAGCCGGGCACCACCTGCACCTCCTGATGCAGGAAGCGCAATCCCGCAGCGGCGGCATCGGCAGGCCCGGTCAGCCGCAGGGACGCACCATCCATGGTGATCTGCCCCGCATCCGCCCGCTCCAATCCGGCAAGCAAGCGGATGAGGGTACTTTTTCCTGCGCCATTCTCGCCCATCAGGGCATGAACCTCGCCACCCTGCAGCGACAACGACGCCGACCGCAAAGCCATCGTCTCTCCGTAAGACTTTGCCACACCTGTCAAATCCAGATGTCGCACGATTTCATCTTGGAAAAATATCCCCGCCGGAGGCGTCGCCCCATCCGCCAGCCCTCTGGCCAAGGATCATTCCCCCGCATTCACCGAGGTGATCAATGTCGTCGGCACATAGATCACGCCGGATTTCAGCACCTCACCACCCAGCACCCGTGCCACGGTGTCGGCCGTGGTCCGCCCGATGCCGGCAAAATCCTGCGCGACCGACGCCTCGAAACTGCCGCCCTTGGCGATCTCGTCGCGCGCCTGCGGGTTGGCGTCAATGCCGGTGATCACGATCCCCTCACCGCCGCGCCCCGCCGCCTCGATGGCCTGCAGCGCGCCCAGCGCCGGCTGATCCCAGGCGGCCCAGACTGCCTTGATCGACCCCGGCTCCGGGTTAGCGGCCAGCACCGCCTCCATCTTCGCGCGCGCATCTGCGATGCCACCGTCGGCCACATCCGGGGTGATCCGGTCCAGCACCTTGATGTCGGGATGGTTGGCGAACACCGCATCGGCCACCACGCCGCGCACCTGCACCGGCGGGAACGGGTCAAAGGTGAACATCACCACATTGCCCGCCCCGCCGATCCGGTTGGCCACATAGACCGCCGTCTCGGCCGCCATGGCATAGCCGTTCGAGGTGATGTTGGCCTTGATCCGCGGATCCGACCCGGCGTCCATCCCGAACACCGGAATGCCCGCCGCGACCGCCGCATCCAGACCGGCCCCGACCTGTGCCGGATCGACAGTCAGCACGATCGCCGCCACGCCTTGCGCCGAGGCATCCTCCATCCGGCTGATCACAGCCGCCACGTCCCCCGCGGTGTCGATGACATTGACCTCCCAGCCCAGTTCCTTGGCCCGCGCCTGAAAGGCCTCGACATAGAACTGCGTGCCCGGTTGTGCGAGGTATGGCGTGATCACCGCCACCTTCTCTCCCTCTGCCAGGGCTGCGCCCGCAACCGCCAGCCCCGCCGCCAGAACCAGCCCCGCCGCCACGCGGCGGGTGATCGAATATGCCATTTTGTGTCTCCCCCAGACTTGTGCGTTGCCTTTGAAACACTGTCAGGCGAAACTCCGCCCGTCCAGTGGAATGAAGGGGCAAGCGGTGGGCGATGCGGTCCTGATCGGTGTCGATGTCGGCACCACTTCGGTCAAGGCGGTGATGCTGACGGCCACCGGCCAGCGCCTGGCCGATTTCACCGCCAGTTACCCCACGCGCCACATCGCCCCCGGCCGGGTCGAACAGGACCCCGGGGATTGGCACCGCCTCGTTCTCGCTGCGCTGCAAGGGTTCGCCGACCGGCCCGAGGCGCGGCGTGTCCGCGCGCTGTGCCTGACCTCGCAGGTCAATACCCACGTCTTCACCGACGCGCATCTGGCGGTGCTGTATCCCGCCATCGTCTGGCAGGACGGCCGCGCCGGCGCCGATGGGGCGCGGCTTGATGCCCGGGTGACGCCGGCGCAAAAGACCGCATGGCTGGGCGCGCCGATCCCGATCGACGCCAGCCACCCGCTGGCCCGCATGGCCTGGATGAAGGCAAGGCACCCCGATATCTGGCGGGCTACCGCGCATGTGATGCTGCCACGCGATTACCTTCTGGCCCGCCTGACCGGGGCGGTGGCCGCTGATCCGATCTCGGCGGTGGGCCTTGTCACCCCCGCGCTCGGCTATGCCGATGACCTCATCGCGCTTGTCCCCGGCGCGCTCAAGCGCCTGGCCCGGCTGCAGGACCCGTTGTCCGTGGCGGGCAGCATGCTGCCCGGCCTGCCCTTTGCCGGAACCCCGGTTGTTACCGGCATGATGGACGCCTGGGCCAGCCTCTTTGGCCTTGGCGTGGCGTCGGAAGGTCAGGCGATGTACCTTTCCGGCACGTCCGAGGTGCTGGGCCTGATCAGCCAGACCATCACCGGCACGCCCGGCGTCATCACCTTTCCCGCCTGGCATGGCATCACCCTGCATGCGGGGCCCACCCAGGCCGGGGGCGCCTCGCTTGACTGGGTGGCACGGTTGCTGGGGCGTGAGGCGGGCGCACTAGCCAGCCATGCCGCCCCGCTTGGCCGTCACAGCCCGCTGTTCCTGCCGCATCTGCAAGGCGAACGCGCGCCCCTTTGGGACGTCACGGCACGCGGCACCTTTGCGGGCCTGACCAGCGCCACCGGCCCCGCCGAACTGGTGGCCGCCGTGATGGAGGGCGTCGCCTTTTCCGCCCGGCTGGCAATGGCGGCGCTGGAACGGTCGGGCGACATGATCCCCTCGCAGATCCAGACCGGCGGTGGTGGCGCAGCATCCGACCGCTGGTGCCAGATCCGCGCCGATGTGTTCGCCCGGCCCTTTCTGCGCGTCGCGGGCCGCGATCCCGGCGCGCTGGGTGCGGCGGTGATGGCCGGCGTCGGCTCGGGCGTGCTGCCTGACCTGACCGGGGCCGCCGCCGCGATGATCCACACCGACCGGGTGTTCGAGCCGGATCCCCACGCCACCGCACTGGCCGAAGACCGCTTCGCCATCTGGCAACAGCTTTACACGCAGGTCCGCCCGATCAACGCGGCACTGGCCTGACCCGCGCAACTGCAGGTCTTCGACCAAGAGCTCAGCGCCCCGCCAGCCTTTCAGCCAGCAACCCCTGCACCACATCCATCGGCACATCCCCGGCCACGAAAGCCTCGCCGATCCCCCGCGCCAGAATGAACCGCAGCTGACCGTCTACCACCTTCTTGTCCTGCCCCATCAGCGCCACCAAAGCCTCCGCTTCCGGCAGATCGCCCGGAATATCGGCAAGGTCCACCCGCATCCCCATCGCTTTAAGGTGCGCACGCACCCGGCTTGGCTCCTCTTGCGAACACAGGCCCAGCCGCGACGACAATTCGAACGCCAGCGCGCAGCCGATGGCCACCCCCTCGCCATGCAGCAACCGCTCAGAATAGCCAGTCGCCTTTTCCAGCGCATGACAGAAGGTGTGGCCAAGGTTCAACAGCGCCCGCTCGCCCTCTTCCGTCTCGTCGCGTGAGACGATCCCCGCCTTCATTTCCACCGACCGCGTCACCGCATGCAGCCGCGCGGTCCTGTCACCGGCGCGCAGGGCTGGCCCGTTCAGTTCCAGCCAATCGAAGAACCCGGCATCCCCGAGAAGCCCGTATTTCACCACCTCGCCGTAGCCTGACAGGAAATCCCGCGAAGGCAGGCTATCCAGCACCGCGATATCGGCGAGCACCAGTGACGGCTGGTGAAACGCCCCGACCAGATTCTTGCCCTGCGGCGTATTGATCCCGGTCTTGCCGCCCACCGAGCTGTCGACCTGCGCCAGCAAGGTTGTCGGCAGTTGCACGAACCGCACCCCGCGCCGCAGCACCGCCGCCGCGAACCCCACCAGATCACCGATGACCCCGCCCCCGAAGGCGATGACGACATCCCGCCGTTCCACCTTTTGTTCCAAAAGCCATTCCACCGTGCGCGAAAACTCCGCCCAGCCCTTGGTGGCCTCGCCCGGCGGCAGCGCCAAGGACGACACGGCGATGCCCTCTGCCGCCAGCGCCGCCTCCAGCCGCGGCAGATGGGTTGCGGCCACCGTCGCATCGGTTACCACGACGACCCGCCGCCGGGTCAGCAAGGGGGCAATCTCAACCCCCGCCCGATCGATCAGGCCTTCGCCGATCCGCACCTCGTAGGACCGCGCGCCCAGTTCCACCGCCACCCTGTTCAAACCCTAGCCCTCCAACACATCCGGCCGCGCCCGCAGCGCCTCGATCACCCGGTCGGCCATGCCTTCGACCGACAGATCTGCAGCCGCATCAACCACCAGATCGGCCTCGCCGTAATAGGGAAGCCGCGCTTCGTACAGCGTGCGCAGTGTCTCGCGCGCGTTCGGGGTGCGCAGCAGCGGGCGCGTCGATTTGTGGCGCACCCGCTGCCACAGCAGTTCTAGATCGGCCCGCAGCCAGACCGAAACGCCCACCTCGTGCACCAGCCTGCGGTTTACCGCCGACAGGAACGCGCCGCCCCCCGTCGACAACACGCAGGGATTCCCGCGCAACAACCGCGCCATGACCTCGGTCTCGCGGGCGCGAAAGAACGCCTCGCCGTCGCGATCAAAGATCTCGGCGATGGTCCGGTCGGCGGCAAGCACGATTTCCTCGTCGGAATCGCGGAAATCCACCCCCAGCGCGCGGGCAAGCACGGTGCCGACGGCGGTCTTGCCCGCCCCCATCATCCCCACCATCACCACTGTCTTGCGCAGTCGGCCCATACCACCCGTCCAAAGCCCCACCCCTGCGGCAAAGCCTCGGCGAAGGGAAATATTCTGCCTTGAATGGCGTGAAGTCCCGCCGAATGCTATATACATTCGCAGCAGAACCCGGTTGGTGCCAATCGGGGCAAGGCAAAAGCCGTCACGGGGGGCGCGAACCCACCGGACGAGCCCGCCGGACACGGGGCAGAACGGAAAGGCAGGGCGATGGGACGGATTATCAAGGCAATCGTGGTGCTGGTGATATTCGGCTTCATCGGACTGACCGGCTATGCCTATCTTGGTGACCTTGCGCCCGTTCAGGGCGAGGTGAAAAAGCCCGTGGTGCTGAATGCGGATAAGTAGTGCTGCCGGTCTTCTGGTTCTCTGCCT
>JAYSYZ010000249.1:0-22232 GCA_043727195.1 Paracoccaceae bacterium | reverse complement strand
ACAGGACCGAACCGACGAGCACGCCATGCTGACGGCGTGTCGTCTTGGCCGGTTCGCGTTTTTTCGGCGGGACCGGTTTGCGCGGCCCGCCCGTGTTTGCAGGTTTCGGCGCAGGCCTGGACGAATACCGCCTATCCGCAACAAGAGGCCCGCGCCCCCCACCTTTCGTCGCCATTCCGCCTGCCCGCCGTTCTTTCGCGTGGTCTGATTGCTCGATCAGATGTTGACAGAGGATAGCCTGCTTTCCGCAGAATGCGAAGGCAAGGCGCGCGCAATTCAGGTTTCGCTTCCGCCTATATTTTAGCCGTTTTCATGTGAAAGTGCAAAAATTGTGCAAAATGCTGTAAAATGCAGCGCCTTCCCGCCGTGGTTTCCTTGTGCCCTGGCCGCAAAGCGCGGCGTCATCACGGGCAAAGGTTCCGCCCCGCGCGAGCCTGCCACCACAGAAGGGGAAAACTGTGAAACTTATCATTGCAGCAATCAAGCCGTTCAAGCTTGAGGAGGTCCGCGAAGCGCTGACCGCCATTGGCGTGCGCGGGATGATGGTGACAGAGATCAAGGGTTTTGGCAGCCAGTCCGGCCATACCGAGATTTACCGGGGCGCAGAATATGCGGTGAATTTCGTGCCGAAGGTGCGACTGGAGATCGTGGTCAGTGACGCGCTGGCAGATCAGGTGGTTTCGACCATCCGCAACACCGCGAAGACCGACAAGATCGGCGACGGAAAGATTTTCGTCCTCGACGTGCAACATGCCGTGCGGGTCCGCACCGGCGAAACTGATGACGATGCGCTGTGATGCGTGGGGCAAGGGGAACGCGTGAGATGACCACACCGAAGAAAAATTCTGGCTGGGCGACGCTTGGTGCGTCGCTTGCGGCTGGCCTGCCCGCCTGGGCGCAAGATGCCGCCGGGCCGATCCAGAACCCGACGGTCGAGCAGATGGCCGGCATGGTCGACAAGGGTGACACGACGTGGATGCTGATCTCGTCGGCGCTGGTGCTGATGATGTCGATCCCGGCACTGGCGCTGTTCTACGGTGGCCTTGCCCGGACCAAGAACATGCTGAGCGTGTTGATGCAGGTCTTCATGATCGTGTCGATCTGCGCCCTCATGTGGGTCATCGTGGGCTACAGCCTGGCCTTCACCGCAGGATCGCCTTTCATCGGCGGCTTGTCGAAGGCGATGTTGGCGGGTGTCAGCACTGGCACTTATGCGGCGACATTTTCCAACAACGTCTACCTTCCGGAATACACGTTTGTCGCCTTTCAGATGACCTTCGCCTGCATCACGCCCGCGTTGATCGTCGGGGCCTTTGCCGAGCGGATCAAGTTCTGGCCCCTGATGCTGTTCGTGATCGGCTGGTCGCTGCTGGCCTATTACCCGATTGCGCACATGGTGTGGTTCTGGGCCGGCCCGGACTTTCTGGTCGATTTCCCGGCGGACATGGGCTTTTTGTGGGCGATGGGCGCGCTTGACTTTGCCGGTGGTACGGTCGTGCACATCAATGCCGGTGTTGCGGGCCTGATCGGGTGTCTGGTGATCGGGCCACGCATTGGTCACAACAAAGAGCCGATGCCGCCGCACAGCCTGACGCTGACCATGGTCGGGGCGTCGCTGCTGTGGGTGGGCTGGTTCGGGTTCAACGCGGGGTCCAACCTGGAATCGAACGGGATCACGGCGCTGGCGTTCCTTAACACCTTTGTGGCCACGGCGGCTGCCACGCTGGCATGGTGCGTCGTGGAACAGCTGCGCCATGGCCGCCCGTCGCTTTTGGGTGCGGTCACGGGTGCGGTTGCCGGTCTGGTTGCGATCACGCCAGCCTGCGGCTTTGCCTCGCCCGGTGGGGCGCTGGTGCTGGGCCTGATCGTGTCGCCGGTCTGCTATATCTTCGTCTCGACGGTGAAAAAGTCATTCGGCTATGATGACAGCCTGGATGTGTTCGGGGTGCATTGCATCGGTGGGATCATCGGCGCCATCGGCACCGGCATCGTGGCTGATCCTTCGCTGGGCGGTCAGGGCTGGTTCGACTATACCGTGTTCCCGGCAGTGCCCGGGGCTTATGACATGGCCGGACAGGTGATCACCCAGATCAAGGCGGTCGGGTTGACGCTGGTCTGGTCGGGCGTGGTGTCGCTGTTCCTGTTCTATGTGATCAAGATGGTGTTCGGCCTGCGCCCTTCGGCGGACGACGAACGCCAGGGTCTGGACCAGACCTCGCATGGCGAGACGGCCTACAACATGTGAGATTACCCGGTGGCCGGTTTGCTGGCCCCCGGTGCTGCGTGGCGGGATCCTCCTCCCCCTGCCACATCGACTGAACGGCCCGTGGGTCCTCCCCCCACGGGCCGCTTTTCATTGGGGTCAGGTGGTGGTTGCCGGGGCACAGGGCGGGATGTCGACGGATGCATTCTGTTGCGGGCACTGTGTTTCGATTGAACTGGCCGGGCGGCACGGTGGAAGGGATCATGTTGGCCAACGGACCATCCATGATACAGCGGATGCCGGGGCAGGATGCGCAGGGCTGGGCCGATGGCGGAAGCAGACAGGGGGGCCGCGCCCCCGGACCATGCGCTGAAAGGTGTGGCGCTGGTTGTGGCGGCGGTGTTCCTTTTCGGGCTGGCAGATACGGTTGGCAAGTATCTGGCGATGATTTACGCGGTGCCGCTGGTTCTGGCGGCGCGTTATCTGGTCAACCTTGTGGTGCTGATAGCGGTGATGGCGCCCCGTCACGGCGCGGCGCTTTGGCGTGCCGACCGCCTTGGGCTGGTGATCGTGCGGGGTTTGTGTCTTGCGGCGGCGTCCGTCAGCATGCTGCTGGCCCTGCAGGTGATGCCGGTGGGCGAAACCGTGGCGATCATCTACATCGCGCCGTTCCTGGTTCTGCTGTTGGCCGGGCGGCTTCTGGGCGAGAAGGTGCCGCTGATCGGCTGGGTCGCGGCGGGGTGCAGCTTTGTGGGCGTGCTGATGATCGTGCGGCCGGGCAGCGGGCTTGATCCGGTGGGGGTGGCGCTGTGCCTGTTCAACGCGGTTTGTGCGGCGGCCTATCATCTGCTCACCCGCATCCTGACGCGGACCGAGACGACGATGGCGATGCTGTTTCACACCGCACTGGTGGGTGCGGTGGTGTTTTCGGTGCTGGCGATGTGGTCGGTCGGCGGGCCGATGCCGGGGGTGTGGGATTCGGCGCTGATGCTGGCGCTGGGGGTTCTGGCGACGGTCGGGCATCTGCTGTTCACTGCGGCCTACCGCGCGGCGCCGGCGTCGCTGCTGGCACCGGTGAACTATCTGCATATCGTCTTTGCCACCGTGCTGGGCGCATTGGTTTTTGCGCATGTCCCCGATGGCATCGCGCTGGCCGGCATGGCGGTCATCATGCTGTCCGGGGCGGTGGTGGCGGTGCGCGCGGGGCGTTGAGGGGGGCGGCCACCATGCCTGAGGCGCGTGATGCGCTGGTGCCATTGCCAGCCTGTCGCACTGCGCAACAGACTGGCGCAACAGACTGGCGCAGCAGACTGGCGCAACAGACTGGCCTGGCTGTATCAGCCCGCTATCTTGGCGATGGCCGCGGCCAGGATCGGCACGGTGCGCGTGTTCAGCCCGGCAATGTTGATGCGGCTGTCGCTGACCATGTAGATGCCATGGTCGCGGCGCAGGTCTTCCACCTGCGCTTCGGTCAGGCCAAGGCGGCTGAACATGCCGCGATGGCGGGCGACGAAATCGAACCGGTCAGAGTTGGTGGCGCGGCGCAGCTCTTCCGCCAGGTTTTGGCGCAGGGTGAGCATGGATCGGCGCACCTCTTCCAGTTCCGCCTTCCAGTCGGCGGTCAGGCCGGCGTCTTCCAAGATCATCGTCACCAGCCGGGCGCCGTGATCGGGCGGAAAGCTGTAGTTCTGCCGGTTCAGGAAGGCGAGATTGCCTTGCACGGTGGCGCGGCGGTCTGCGCTGGTCAGCGCGATCAGCACGCCGGTGCGTTCGCGGTAGATGCCGAAGTTCTTGGAGCAGGAGGCGGCGATCAGCACCTCGGCGAAGCGGGCGGCGATCATCCGGGTGGCGGCGGCGTCCTCCTCCAGCCCGTCGCCGAAGCCTTGATAGGCAAGGTCGATGAAAGGCGTGGCACCCTTGGCGGTCAATACTGCGGCGATCTGATCCCACTGGCCCGCATCAAGGTTTGCGCCCGTGGGGTTGTGGCAACAGCCGTGCAGCAGGACGACGTCGCCTGCCTTGACGGCTGACAGATCGGCCATCAGGCCGGAAAAGTCGATCCCGCCCGTGTCGGTGTCGAAATACCGATACTCGGCCATCGGCATCTTGAGGTACCGGACGATCGAGGGATGGTTCGGCCAGGTCGGGTTCGACAGCCAGACTGTCGCGCCGGGTGCAGCCAGCTTGATCAGTTCCAGCGCCTGGCGGATCGCGCCGGTGCCGCCCGGCGTGGCAACGGATGCGGCACGGTCGGCAAAGCCGTCGCCAAGGATCAGCCTGACCATCGCGGCGTTGAAGGCGGGTTCGCCCGCAAGGCCGGTGTAGGTCTTGGTCTTTTCCACCTCCCACAGCGTTTTCCCGGCCGCTTTCACCGCCCGCATCACCGGGGTCAGGCCGGTGGCATCCTTGTAGACGCCGACGCCGAGGTCGATCTTGTCGACCCTTGGGTCGTCGCGGAACAGGGCGATCAGCTGCAGGATCTTGTCCTGCGGCTGGGGGGTCAAGGTTTCAAGCATCGTGTTATCCCTGCTCGACCTTCAGGTCGTCATACATGCCCCATTCCGCCCAGGAGCCGTCGTAAAGCGCATGGTTGCGGTGCCCGATCCGTTCCAGCGCCAGCGACAGGATCGCCGCCGAAATTCCCGATCCGCAGGAGGTGATCGCCGGTTTGCCAAGATCCACCCCCGCCGCAAGGAACGCGGCCTTCAAGGCAGGCGCGGGTTTCATCGTGCCATCGGCGTTCAGCAGCGTGGTGTAGGGCACGTTCTTTGCCCCAGGGATGTGGCCTGCGCGCAGACCGGGCCGGGGTTCGGCCACCTCGCCCCGAAAGCGCGGCGCGGCGCGGGCGTCGATGATTTCCGCTTCACCCAGCTTGGCGGCGTGGGCGACTTGCGTCACGTCCTTGACCATTTGGTTCTGGCGGGAAACCGTGATGTGGCGATCCTTGACCACGGGGGGCATATCCTCGATCTCGCGCCCCTCGGCCCGCCATTTCGGCAGACCGCCGTCAAGGACCGCGATATCGGTCTTGCCCATCAGGCGGAACAGCCACCAGACACGCGCGGCGGAAAAAAGGCCGGCGCCATCATAAACCACCACCTGATGGCCATCGCCGACGCCCATCGCGCGCATCCGGCTGATGAACTTTTCCGGCGGCGGGGCCATGTGTGGCAGGGCGGACCGCAGATCCGATATCTCGTCAATATCAAAGAACCGCGCGCCGGGGATATGGCCAACCTCATATTCGGCCGCCGCATTGCGGCCTGCGTCCGGCAGATACCAGCTGGCATCCAGAATACGCAGGTCCGGGTCCTTAAGATGCGCGGCAAGCCAATCGGTTGATACCAGCGTCTTGGGATCGTCTGTCGCCATGGCGCGCCTCCTGAACGGCTGTGCGCACGCATAGCCGCACCAAAGGTTCAAGGGCAAGGGTGTTGCTGCGGATGGCGGCGTTACTGCGCGTCGATGGTGCCGATCACCTGTGCCACGACGGGAATACCGTCCAGATTGGTCGGCAGGCGGCCCATGTCACGTGCGGTGCGAACACCGATCAGGATGGCTGGCGCGCCGGTGGCATCCAGCGTTTCACCCACCATCACCACCCCGATCCGCGACATCAGGGCATCGTGATGCCGCGACAAGACGTTTCCTGCCGGTGAAGGGCTACCTTCGGGCAGCTGAATTTCGGCTGCCGGATCGACACCGAGGGCGGAAAGATCGGGCGGGACCCAGGCTTCGTCGTCACCATGCATGTCGGTTTCTCCACCACGGGGCGGCAGCGGCGACGCTGCCGGGATGAACGGGAACCGGCGGCCTGCCGGTTCCCAATGACTTCAGACCTCGAGACGGACGTCAAGCGCGCTGAGCACCCGTGACATCCTGTTGGCAAATGTGGTGCCGCCACCCCCGGCAAACAAGAGGCCGATGGCACACCGCTGCGGCGACCATTCCCAGATCACCGATCCCGAATCGCCACCGGCGCTGAAATCGCCGCGCAGGCCGCGCACCGAAAACTGATCGCGGAACTGCGCCATCCGACCGTTGTAATTGACGTTCACCGTCACGCCCACGCCGGTGATCCGGCCTTGGCGCAGCTGCGTCGTGCGTCCGGTCTTGCCCACCAGCATGTTGAGCGCGGGGTTCTTCACGCAATTGCCGATGCGAAAGAACTGCGGCACGCCACCGGCAAGGAACATCAATTCCTTGCGGACGCGATCGGGCCACGTCCAGCCGGTGGCGCAGTCGACGAAATTCACCCCGCCCGCAAAATTGATCGGGATAAAGCGTTCCAGCACTGCGATCTGGTCGCGAGGCGAGGCGCCGCCATCAGCCTGGCCCTGCTGGATGATGGCATCGCCCAGCCGCGCGTTATTGCTGTTGGCCAGCACATGGTTGTTGCTGAGCACCATGCGGCGGACATGGCGGGGCGGCGAGTTGCCGCGCACGAGGCAGCCAAGCGTGCCCGCCGTGATGGCGAAGTGACCGACAGAGATGCCGCCCGGTGCAGGCCGCATCCGCATGCGGTGGGAATATGCGTCCACCACCCCGGTCGGCACCTGTACGACGGGCACCGATGCCAGCGCCCGGGTTCCGGCGGCGGCGGCAATTTCGCTTTGCAATTGCCCGTCGGAGACGCGTTCATAAGTAAAGGCGATCAGTCCCGCCGTGCCCGGCTCGCCGGTAAAGGCGCCCGACGCAAGGTCCTTGGCATCGCCGGTGGTAAAGCCGATGCCGACGATGTTGTCACCGCCGACTTCCTGAACCGAGGCGGCAGCAGTGGCAGCGGCGCAGGAAGCGGTGAGGCGGCTTTCGATTTCCGCTTTGAGCGCGGCAAGGTCCTCGCCGTAGGCCGATGCCGTGATTTCGGCCTCTTGATCGGCGGCTTCGGCATTCATGTCACTTTCCGTGGGCGGCAGCGCGCCCTCGGTGTCGGTATTGTCCTGGGCAAACTCGAAGCCATCATCGCCCGGGGAAACGGGTGTATTCGCCATGGTAAAATCTCCTGAATAAAAACTGTGGTCTGAAACGGATGGAATCCCGCCAGGAAACAGGCGGACGAGAGGGAAAAGTGGCAATGTCGTCAAATATCGGGGCTGGCGGAAAGTGCTAATCCCCACCCGGATAATAGCACATCCTTGCGTCGAAATCTACCCAGACGCGTATTGCCGACCGTGGACAGCCTTCAAGGGTGTAAGCTGCGCCGAACGATCAGCGCGAAACACGCGCCTGCAATCGTTCCCACCTCGCCGCCGCGCTTGCGACCGCAGCCATGGGCGGCGGGCAGGAATGACTAAGTCTTGCGCTGGTCAGGATTGGTTGTTCTGTTTCATCAGGCGCGCCTTCTGGCGGTCCCAGTCGCGTTTCGCGCTGGTTTCGCGCTTGTCGGCCTGCTTTTTGCCCTTGGCGATCCCGATCTTGAGCTTCACGACGCCCTTGTCGTTGAAATACATCTTCATCGGCACGATGGTCATGCCTTCGCGGCCGATCGCGATCCATAACCGGCTGAGTTCCTTTTTTGAAACCAGCAGCTTGCGGCGGCGACGCTCCTCATGGCCCCAGGTCTTGGCGGGCAGATAGGGGGCGATGTAGCCGTTGATCAGCCACAGCTCGCCCCCCTCCACGCTGGCATAGCTTTCGGCGATGTTCGAACCGCCTTGTCGCAGGCTTTTGACTTCTGACCCCAGCAGCATGATCCCGGCTTCGAGATCGGCCTCGATGTGGTAATCAAAGCGCGCCCGGCGATTTTCTGCGATGAGTTTCGAATTGGGATCTGATTTCTCGACCATGGTGGGTGTCAGATAAGGACGCGGCGGGCCCAAGTCCAGAAGGGAAGACATGCTGATACAGATCGCATTGGGCACTTGCGTGCTGGTCGTCAACATTATCGTCGCGGCCCTTGCGGCGTTTGTGCTGGAGGTGCTGTTCCGGCGCGGACACCAATGGCTGATCGCGCCGCCGCAACGACCGAAGATTTTGCTGCTGCTGATCGGCGTGGGGTTGTGGGTGCTGGCGGTGGTGACGGTTGCGGTCTGGATCTGGGCGTGGGCGCTGCACGCACTGGGGGCGTTCGCGACGCTGGAGCAGGCAATGTATTTCTCGCTGGTGGCGTTTTCGACGCTGGGTCTGGGGGATGTGGTGCCGCCGCAGGAATGGCGGATCATGGCGGTGATGGCGGCGGTGAACGGGTTCCTGACCTTTGGTCTGCTGACCGCATTGCTGGTCGAGGCACTGCGGCAGGTGCGGATGGCCCAGATTGAGACGCGGCCGGATTAGCCCTTCAGTTCCGACGTGAGGCGGACAGGGCCTGCCTCACCCTTCAGCTTGGCGCGGTAGATCACCACGCCTTCGGCGACCCGCATCACATAGGTGCGGGTTTCCGCGAAAGGGATCGTCTCGACCCAGTCGACGATATCCACATCGGGGCGGCGGGGGTCGCCGAATTCGCCGATCCAGCGGCGCGGGCGGCCTGGCCCGGCGTTGTAGCCCGAGGCGATCAGCGCGATCGAGGGGCCGAATTCCTCGGCCATCTGGGCCAGGTAGGCGGAGCCCATCGCCACGTTATACGCCGGGTCGGACAGCAGTTTGCCAGCCTCGAACGCCTTGCCCAGCTTGGCGGCCATCAGTTTTGCGGTGCCCGGCAGCACTTGCATCAGCCCCCGCGCATCGGCAGATGACCGCGCCGCCGGATCGAACTCGCTTTCGCGCCGGGCGATGGACAGGGCCAGCGCGCGGCTGACCGACAGGTCATCGGGCACAAAGCCCGGTACCGGATAATAGGCGCGGGACAGGATCAGCCCGCGTTCCGCCGCCGCCTTGCCGATCAGCACCGCGATATGCGGCTCGTCGATCGACAGGGCCATGTCGGCCAGTTGGGCAAGTTCGGGATCGCCTGACCCTTCGGCGATGTGCAGGATGAAGCGCTTGGCCAGCGTCCGGTCACCCGCCTTGAGTAGCAGGAACGCGGCCTGGAGCACCGAGGACTGCGCGAACCCCGCTTGTCGCCAATCCGGCGGGCGGGCGTCGGTCAGCAGCGTCGTGTCCAGTGTCAGCCCCAGCTTTTCGGCGGCGAGCAGCCCGTAATATGCGGTCTGATGTTTCGCCGCCGCCTGATATGCCGCAGTCGCGTCCTGCCCCGCCGCCTCTTGCGCCCGTGCCTGCCAGTACAAGGCACGGGCAAGGCTGATCGGCGTGGAGACCCCCGCTTTCAGATGGGCAAAATGCGTCAGCGCGGTGGTGGGATCGTTCAGCTTGCGCAGGGCGATGAAGCCAGAGAGGAATTCCAGATCCGCATACGCAGCGCCATCGGTCAGCCGGTGGCGTGAGGCGACCTTGTACGCCTCTGCTGCCCGGTCCTGGCGGATCAGCCAGCGCGCCAGCACGGCGCGGCGGTCGGCCCAGGCCTGCGGCCGGCCAAGCGTTTCGGCACTGTCGGACTGTTCAAGGATCAGGGAGAGGGCGTCGTCATACAGGTCTTTCTTCATCCGCCATTGAAAGCGTTCAAAGGCCAGCCCGGGATCTGCGGCCCGCGCCTTCGGCACGGCGCCGACGAGGCCGGTCACGCCCTTGCCCTCAGTCCGCAGCGCGATGCGGGCGCGGGCGAGGGCCTTCCAATCCTCGGGCAGGCGGGGCAGCATGCGTTCCGCTTCGACACGCCGCCCGGCCCACAAAAGATTATCCATGCGCAACTCGTGCACGAACCCGACAGCTTCGGGGGCAAGCGCGATCAACGCCGCCTCGTCCGCGGCGGTGAACGGCACGTCGGCCCAGGCGCGCATCGCCTCGGTCTCGGCTTCGGCGACGCGGCCGGTGGCTTGGAGGGCTGCCACCAGCGCCACGGCACCGGTGCCGGTTTCGGGCAGGTCGGTTCCGAAATAGGCGATGACGCGGGGGGGGTCGGTGGACCGGGCCACCGCCTCTTCGCCCTTTTCCTTCAGCAGGGGCAGGCCCGGCCAATCGGGGCGGCGTGCGAGAAACGCCTCGTAATCGCCGAGACGCCCTTCGCCAGCGCGCAGGCGCTGCCAGTCGATCACATCACGGCCCACGCTGATCGGGGCCACCGCCAGCGCGCCGTCCCAATCCTTGCCCGAGGCCAGGTCGAGCGCGGTGCGCATCGCCTGCACTTCGTCGGCGCGGGCATGGGTGGCCTGCAAAAGGGCCGCAATCAGCAACAACAGGCGAAGCGCCATGGTGACTTTCGGGGAAACGATCATGGCCCTGAATCTGCCCGACCGGCCCGTCGGCCACAAGCCACGACTGCGCGAGCGGCAATACTTGGCTTTACCTGGCCCGCGGTCTAAGAGGTTTGCGGCTGCAACCGGGCGGGCCCCGCCCCCCACCGAGGAGATGCGTCATGATCAAAGGGTCCATTCCAGCCCTGGTGACGCCGTTCAAGAACGGCGAGCTTGATCTGGTGACGCTGAAGAAACTGGTGGATTGGCACATCGCCGAAGGATCGACCGGGCTTGTGCCGGTGGGAACGACCGGAGAAAGCCCGACCCTTTCCCATGCCGAACATCAGAAGGTCATCGAAGAGGTGGTGACGGCGGCGGCGGGGCGGGTGCCGGTGATCGCGGGGGCAGGGTCGAACAACACGGTCGAGGGGATCAGCCTGATCCGCCATGCCGAAAAGGTCGGCGCGGATGCGGCGCTGGTCGTGACACCCTATTACAACAAACCGACGCAGGCCGGGTTGATCGCGCATTACACCGCGCTGCACGAATGCTGCACGCTGCCGATCATCATCTACAACATTCCCGGTCGTTCGGTGGTCGACATGCTGCCCGAAACGATGGGCAAGCTGGCCGAACTGCCGCGCATCATCGGGGTCAAGGATGCCACCGGCCGGATCGAGCGGGTGTCGATGCAGCGCGCTGCCTGCGGGGCCGGTTTCATCCAGCTGTCGGGCGAGGATGCGACGGCGCTGGGGTTCAACGCGCATGGCGGGACGGGGTGCATCTCGGTCACGGCAAACGTCGCCCCGCGCCTGTGCGCCGAGTTTCAGGCGGCGACGCTGGCAGGCGATTACGCCCGCGCGCTGGAGTATCAGGACCGGCTGATGCCGCTGCACGAGGCGATCTTCATCGAGCCGGGGCTGGCGGGTGCGAAATACGGGTTGTCGCTGCTGGGTCTGTGCAGCGAAGAGGTCCGCCTGCCGCTGGTCGGGCTGACCGACCCCACCAAGGCGAAGATTCAGGCCGCGATGCGCCATGCGGGGTTGATCAACTGACCGCGTAGCTGTTGCGTTCTTGCCAACGGCGGCAAGGGCAACGTGCCGGTTCAGCGTTGCAGATCCGGCACGATGACGGGCGCGGTGCGAGCCACGAAATGGCGGCATCGTCGGTTGCCTTGTCTTTGGGGCAGGACGGGGCTGGCGGCAAAAGCCACCGGCGACGCGGCGAAGTGAGGGATCGTCAGGGTGTTTCCCGACGGTATCTGGTGCGTGGACTGTGCTAAGAAAACGGGTTGCTGCCTGTTCCGGCAGCATACGCCACGCGTTGCGGCCAGACCTCCATCACACCGGCCAGCACCACAAGCGCGCCGCCTGCCGTTTCGATCAGGCCGAGGGGTTCACCGGCAAACAGCGCCGCCGATGTCGTGCCGACCAGCACCTCGGCCATCAGCAGGATGCCGACGCGCGCCGGTTCCAACCGTGCGGCGGCCCACATCAGGCCGGCCATTGAGAGCCCCCACCAAACCCCGCCGGCCGCCAACGTCCAGATCAGCGCCAGCCCGGGCCGGTCGATCGTGCCGGGAACAGGTTCCAGCATCGGTGCCAAGATCAGCAGGCCAAGGCTGGCACCGGCGGCAAAGACAAAGGCGGTCTCGCCCGGGCCGGTATCGGATTTGGCGCGGATGCCGGTCGTGGCCACCGACCACAAGAGGCCCGACAGCAGCCCCAGCCATTCACCCAACCCGCGTGGACGCGGCATGCCGCCATCCGCCCCAAGCACCATGAGCAGGCCGGCCATCCCGATTGACAGCGCCGCGATGCGCAGCCTTGACACCGGCCACCCCATGACGACGCGGCCGATCAGCGTGCTCCACACCGGGGTCAGGAAGAACAGGATGACGATGATCGCAACGCGGCCGTAGACCAGACCAACGGAATACAACGCAAAGGCAAAGCCGCCCAGCGCGACCGAAGCCAGACCGATCCGGTTGGCGCGGCAAAGCGCTGCGCGGGCGCGCCAGGCAAAGGGCAGCAACAGAATTGCAGCCACCCCGCAGATGGCCAGCGTTCCCCAGGCTCCCTGCAGCCCCATCGCGCCCAACTGGCGCACTGGCACCCAGTAAAGACCCCACAGAATGCCGGTGCCCACGACGTAAAGGGTGGCGAGGGCGTTGGTCCGATTTGCGGGCATATGTTGTGTTTAACGGTCCGGGTGATTGATGAAAAGCGTTGCGCGACCAACTCTTGACGCTGCCGCCTGCCCGGTGCAATCCCCCGTGCAATCAATGATCCCCGCCGCCGAGGACCACGCCGATGCCCCAATCCGACAACCTGCGTGGCAGCCTGTTGATGACAGCCTCGATGGCCGGGTTCGCGGTGGAGGATGTGTTCATCAAGGCCGCCGCGAGGGTGATGCCGCTGGGGCAGATTCTGCTGACCATGGGGGTGGTGGGTGTCATCACCTTTGGCCTGCTGGCAAGGGCGCGGGGCGAGGCGGTCCTGCCCGCCGGGTTTGTCGCCCCCGCGATGCTGGTCCGCTCGGTCTTCGAGGTGGTGGGGCGGCTGTTTTACGGATTGTCCATCGCGCTGACGGCGCTGTCGACCACATCGGCGATCCTGCAAGCGACACCCTTGGTGGTGGTTGCCGCTGCAGCGCTGATCTTTGGCGAAAAGGTTGGCTGGCAGCGCTGGCTGGCGGTTCTGACCGGTTTTGTCGGCGTGATGGTCATCCTGCGGCCGGGGTTGGATGGTTTTTCGCCACTGTCGCTTTTGGCCGTGGTGGGCCTGCTGGGCTTTGCCGGCCGTGATCTGGCGACGCGGGCCGCACCGAAGGGGCTGTCGAACCGGCAGCTTGGCATCCTTGGCTTTGCGGTGCTGGGTCTGGCCGGGGCGATCCTGCTGGGGTGGAGTGGCGGGATATCGGTCCCTGACCAGCGCGGGATCTTGCTTCTGGCCGGGGCCTGCACTTTCGGGACCCTCGGCTATCACGCGCTGACCGGCGCCATGCGGACGGGCGAAGTATCGGTGGTCACGCCGTTCCGCTATACCCGGCTGGTCTTTGCGATGATCCTGGCGATTGCGGTCTTTGGCGAACGCCCGGATACCGCGACCTGGCTGGGCGCGGCGCTGATCGTGGCCTCGGGCGTCTATACGCTGACGCGAAGCCGCAGTTAGCGCTTCAGGCCGTCGCAGGCGTGTCAGATGCGATGATAGGGCCCGCCGGATAGAATTGTCACTGCCCGGTACAACTGTTCGGCAAGCATGACGCGGATCAGCATATGCGGCCAGACCATGCGGCCAAAGCTGACCGCCAGATCGGCGCGCGCGCGCAGCCCCGGGTCAATCCCGTCCGCGCCGCCGATCAGGAAGGCGGCGTCCTGCCGCCCGCCATCGCGCCACGCCGCCATCTGCGATGCGAAATCCGGGCTGGACAGGGACTTGCCGCGTTCATCCAGCACCACGAGGACGGCACCCACCGGCACCGCGCGCGCCAGAAGCTCGCCTTCGGCCGCCATGCCGGCCCCGCGCTTGTCTTCGACCTCATGCTCGGTCACCGGGCCTAGGCCAAGGGGCCGCCCGGTTCGGTTGCAGCGGTGCAGGTAGTCGTCCACCAGTTCCCGCTCCGGCCCCATGCGAAGGCGGCCCACCGCACAGAGGTGCAGCCGCATCAGACCTGCGCGCTGCGGCTGGCCCCCGCCGGAAGCCACATCTTTTCAAGTTGATAGAAGTCGCGCACTTCGGGGCGAAAGACGTGCACAATTACATCGGAGGCGTCGATCAGCACCCAATCGCCGGTCTCTTTGCCTTCCATGCGGGCGGAAATCCGGAACTCGGCCTTCAGGCGGTCGGCCAGCTTGTCGGATATCGACGCCACCTGGCGCGACGACCGGCCCGAGCAGATAACCATGTAATCTGCCACATCCGACCGACCGCGCAGATCAATCTGCACGACCTCTTCGGCCTTGTCGTCGTCAACCGATGCCAGCACGGCGGCCAGAATCTGTTCGGGGGTGTAATCCGGCGGGGTCACGGGGTTTGCCGGGCGCGGGCCGACCGGAAGGCCGGTCGCAGGGTCAGAATGAGACAGGACATCGTCCTCCAGAATGCGCGCGGCCAATACCCCCGCGCGAGGTGTCAACGCTAAGATTACCACCCAAACAGCGCAACCTCAACCAAATCGGGCGAAAGCGCGCGGAGTATCTTTCGCTTCTTGCCTTTGCAAGGCTGGATGGCAACGCCGGCAGGGCGCGCACTGGTTCGGAACTTTGCTTGAAAGACATGCGGGAAAGGCGTATCTGACGTCGATGATCCGCTTTTTCGATATTGCCGACCATGACCGCCTGCCTTGGCGGTTTAGCGCGCTGAACCGGTCTGTGCGCGCACGACTTGTCTGACGCCGCAGTCGCGCGTGACCCGATTCCCCTTTTTGCAATTCAGAAGAGATGAGCCATGACCGCTCCGCGCACGCTTTATGACAAGATCTGGCAGGACCATGTCGTCCATCAGGCTGAGGATGGCACCTGCCTGTTGTATATTGATCGCCACCTCGTGCATGAGGTGACCAGCCCGCAAGCGTTCGAGGGCCTGCGCATGACGGGCCGCCGGGTGCGGGCACCGGAAAAGACCATCGCGGTGCCTGATCACAACGTGCCCACCACGGTCAACCGCGCCGATGCGACGACGATGACCGAGGATAGTCGGGTGCAGGTCAACGCGCTGGATACCAACGCGAAAGAGTTTGGCATTCATTACTACCCCGTTTCCGATGTGCGGCAGGGCATCGTGCATATCGTCGGGCCGGAGCAGGGCTGGACCCTGCCGGGGATGACGGTGGTTTGCGGCGACAGCCACACCGCCACCCACGGTGCTTTCGGTTCGCTGGCCCACGGCATCGGCACGTCGGAAGTGGAGCATGTGCTGGCGACGCAGACGCTGATCCAGCGCAAGGCCATGAACATGAAGGTGGAAATCACCGGATCCTTGCGCCCCGGTGTCACGGCCAAGGACATCACCCTTTCGGTGATCGGTGAAACCGGCACGGCGGGCGGCACCGGCTATGTCATCGAATACTGTGGTCAGGCGATCCGTGAATTGTCGATGGAAGGCCGGATGACGGTCTGCAACATGGCAATCGAGGGTGGTGCACGGGCCGGGCTGATTGCCCCGGACGAAACCACCTATCAGTACTGCATGGGCCGGCCCCACGCACCGAAAGGGGCGAAGTGGGAGGCGGCGCTGGCCTATTGGAAGACGCTGTTCACCGACGAAGGCGCGCATTTCGACAAGGTGGTGACGATCCGGGGCGAGGATATCGCCCCCGTCGTCACCTGGGGCACGTCACCCGAGGATGTACTGCCAATCACCGGCGTGGTGCCGGACCCGGCGGATTTCACCGGCGGCAAGGTCGAGGCGGTGCGGCGTTCGCTGGATTATATGGGGCTGCAACCCGGTCAGCGTCTTAGCGAGATCGAGATCGACACCGTCTTCATCGGATCCTGCACCAACGGCCGGATCGAGGATCTGCGGGCGGCGGCGGCGATCCTTAAGGGTAAGAAGAAGAAGGACGGCATCCGCGCGATGGTGGTGCCGGGGTCTGGCCTTGTCCGCGCCCAAGCCGAGGAGGAAGGTCTGGCGCAGATCTTCATCGACGCGGGGTTCGAATGGCGCCTGGCAGGGTGTTCGATGTGCCTTGCGATGAACCCCGACCAATTGTCGCCGGGCGAGCGTTGTGCGGCCACCAGCAACCGCAACTTCGAAGGCCGTCAGGGGCGCGGGGGCCGCACGCACCTTCTGTCGCCCGCGATGGCGGCAGCGGCGGCGATCACCGGGCGGCTGACGGATGTGCGCGAAATGATGCGGGAGACGGTCTGATGGATAAATTCACCACCCTGACCGGCATCGCCGCGCCCATGCCGCTGGTCAACATCGATACCGACATGATCATCCCCAAGCAGTTCCTGAAAACCATCGCCCGCACCGGCCTTGGCAAGAACCTGTTCGACGAGATGCGTTATACCGAGGCCGGTGCTGAGATCGCCGATTTCGTGCTTAACCAGCCGGCCTATCGCCACGCGGAAATCCTTGTGGCGGGTGACAATTTCGGCTGCGGCTCTTCGCGCGAACATGCGCCTTGGGCGCTGCTCGATTTCGGTATCCGCTGCGTGATCGCGCCCGGCTTTGCAGATATTTTCTACAACAACTGCTTCAAGAACGGCATCCTGCCCATCGTCATGCCGCCTGATGTGGTGGACGAGTTGATGACCGATGCCCGCAAAGGGGCAAATGCCCGCATCATCGTTGATCTGCCGGCGCAGACCGTCACGACCTCGGACGGCAGGGTGTTTTCCTTTGCGGTTGACAGCCATCGCAAGCATTGCCTGATCAACGGGCTGGACGATATCGGCCTGACGCTGGAAAAGGCCACTGCCATCGCCAGTTTCGAGGCGACGGCTGCCACTCTGCGCCCCTGGGCCTGAGCGGCCGATAGCGCCGCGATCTTGCCGGGCCAAGGAGCCTGCGAACAGGCTGTCTGCCCGCCGGCCGATTCGCGGCACCCGGCGGTAGCGGATTGGCGGGATGTATGCGCGTTTGGCGGCACCACAAGATGTTGTAATCGGTTGATCCACCGCGAAATCTGCGGTGGAAAACTTGTTCATTTCTGCAACAGGCCGACCCTGAAATGGCCACAAATCAAGGTCTATCTACGCCGTGGATTGCGATTGATACGGGTGGCGAGGCAGAGTTGGAAAAAATCGGGATCTTCCGCACCAGAATGCGCGAATTCATCAGCAGCAGGCTGCAAGTCCGGATTGTGCCGTCGATCGACGGCACGGCGCGAACGTGGTTGAACCGGGCTACCGGGGCGGCTGTCCGCGCCTTGCTGGTGATGATTCTGATCGTGATGCCCTCGGTCATCCTGCCGGGAATTGGCACCGACACCAAACAGATCGTTGCCCTGATGGCGCTGTTCGCGGGCGCGCTGACCTTTGTCGAATATAATGCCGTATATCCCAGCCTCGTCGAATTCCGCGATGGTGCGCCGTTCAACCGCATCCGCTATCTGATGCTGCTGGCGATCATCATCCTTTTGTCGGTGATCGTCGCCGACCGGGATGATCCGACCACCGTCACCCGCCTGTTCCGCGCGCTGGGAATCGTGATGGGCGATGCGCTGGACTTTCCCTATTCGCCGGTCCGGCTGGCCACTTTCATGATGTCAGACGATGCCACGCCTTTCCAGGTGATGGAGGTGCGCACCGCCGCCGGAACGGCCTATCTGCTGTCGCTGGTGTCGCTGGCGGTTTTCGTCGTGGTGTTGAAACTGGCGGGCTGGCCCTCCACCAACAAGGCCTTCAACGTCTGGGTCAACCTGCCCACGTTCGAGCCGACGGCGGGCGGCGACGTGGTCGACAGGCTGGAACGGGATGCGCGGGTCAATCTGGCGGTCGGGTTCCTGTTGCCCTTCCTGGTGCCGACACTGATCGCTGTCGCCACGACGGGTCTGCCGGCGCAATCGCTGACCTCGGCACAGACGCTGATCTGGGCGATCGCGGCATGGGCATTCCTGCCTGCCAGCCTGTTGATGCGCGGCGTGGCGATGGGGCGGATCGCCGACATGATCCGCGTCAAGCGCGACCTCAAGATTGCAGAAGGCGCGCAACTGGGGCTCGATCCGCTGCTCGCGGCATGAGGGTTCTGATCCGGGGCGTGCTGACGCTCGCGGTGCTGACCGCGCTGTCGCCTTTGTCTGCGGTGGCAGAAACGCTGCGAATCGCAACCTATAATGTCGATCTGGACCGGACCGGCCCGGGCCTGCTGGTGCTGGACCTGTCCGATGCGGACGACCCGCAGATCGCGGCACTCGTGCGGGTGCTTGTGGCGCTCAACGCTGATGTGCTGCTGTTGACGGCACTGGATTACGACAGGGGCGGTGTCGGCATGGGCCTGCTGGCCGACAGGCTGGCCGCCGCCGGTGCGCCTTATCCGCACCGGTTTGCGCTGCGGCCGAACACCGGCCTGCAGACCGGGTTCGATATCGACGGCAATGGCCGGATCGGTGATCCGCGCGACGCGCAGGGGTTCGGGCTGTTCTCTGGTCAGGGTGGCATGGCGGTGCTGTCGCGGTTGCCGGTCGACACTGCACTGGCGCGCGATTTCTCGGCCTTTCTGTGGCGCGACCTGCCGGGGGCGCTGACCGAAGATGCGCCCGGTCTTGCAGACGTCCAGCGGCTGGCCACCACCGGCTTTTGGGATGTGCCGGTGATCACCGACGCAGGCCCGCTGCACCTGCTTGTCTGGCACGCGACCCCGCCGGTGTTTGACGGCCCGGAGGATCGGAATGGCAGGCGTAACCATGACGAGGCGGCGTTCTGGCGGCTGATGCTTGACGGCAAACTGCCGGTCGCCGCGCCGGATGCGCCCTTTGTCCTGCTGGGCGATGCCAATCTTGACCCCTACGATGGCGACGGGCGGCGCGAGGCGATGTTGGCCTTGCTGTCCCATCCGGCCTTGCAGGACCCCGCGCCGAAAGGCAGCCACGGCAGAGCCGAACCCGGGCACACGGGCGACCCGGCGCTCGACACCGCGGCTTATCCCGATATCGGCGGGCTGCGGCTTGAGGTTGTCTTGCCCTCCGCCCAGCTGACGGTATCGGGGGCGGGGGTTCTTTGGCCACCGGGCACCGATCCACTGGCCGCCGACCTGACAGCTGCCTCGCGGCACCGTCCGGTCTGGGTCGATCTGGCGCTGCCCTAAATCAGCCGCAACGCTTTCAGATGCGCCCCGATCACCGTGTCGAGCGGGGTATCCTGATACTGCGGCAGCCAGCGGCGCAGGGGTGCAGGATCCATTTCGTGCGCATGACGGTTCAAGTACAGCATCTCGCGCAGTTCGCGCGCCAGTTCCCAGAATGGGCTGACCAGGGTGAAGAACCACAAGGGGAAATGTGTCACCTGCATCGGGCGTCCGGTCAGCCGTGCCACGATGGCGGCCAGATCGCGGATCGTAAAGGCATGACCCGCAAAGGGAATATCGGCATAGGCGGGCAAGGCATCGCCGAGGTTTGCCAGACCCACCGCCGCCCGGGCCATATCCGGCAGATAGGCATAGGCATGCAATGCGTTCGCCGGCCCCATGGCAATGATCTTGCCCTTGGCCACCTTGGCAAGGCTCATCCGGTTCATCAGCATCTGCGGCGCCTCGGGCAGCAGGAAATCACCGCCGCGCAGCAGGATGGTGCGCGGACCACCATTCGTGGCCGCCTGCCGGTAACTGGCCTCCATTGTGGCGCGGATGCGGCCTTTGCGGCTGGTCGGCCGGTGCGGGGTGTCGGGACCCCAGGGTCCGGGCTGTATGCCGTAGGGATAGACATTCCCCGGCACCAGAACCGTCGCGCCACTGGACCGCGCCGCCGCGATGACACTGGCGGTGATTTCGGGGATCAAGCGGGCCCAGTCGTGATAGCCGGGTGGGTTCAAACCGTTGACGATCAGGTCTGCGCCGCGCGCCGCCGCCGCCAGGTCTGTGCCGCGGGTGTAGCGGTTGATCGTCCAGCCCGCAGCCTGCAGGGCCAGAGCAACCTGCCCGCCAAACCCGCCAGATGCGCCCAGAACCAGTGCTGTCCTTGCCATGTCGAATACTCCTTTCCGGATCCTATCCGCCGCCAACAGAAAATAAGGAATTGCATGAATGCGCCGATACACTATTCATTTATGAATGGAAAAACTTGACTGGTCCCTGATCCGGTCCTTTCTGGCGGTGGCCGAGGCGGGGTCGCTTTCTGCCGCCGCGCGTGTCACCGGGATCAGCCAGCCCACCCTTGGCCGCCATATGCGCGAGGCGGAGGCAGCGCTGGCCGTGCCGCTGTTCGCCCGCGTCGCGCAGGGGTTGGTTCTGACGGATGCCGGGCAGGCGCTTTTGCCCGCCGCGCGCGCCATGCGGGCGGCGGCGGCAGACCTGACGCTGACCGCCGCTGGCCGCGCCACCGGCACCAGCGGCACCGTCCACATCACGGCGAGCCGGGTCGTTTCCTGCGTCATCCTCCCGCCGATCCTTGCGACATTGCGTGCCGGGGAGCCGGGTATCCAGATCGACCTTGTGCCCTCTGACACAACCGAGAACCTGCTGTTCGGCGAGGCCGACATTGCCTTGCGCATGTACCGGCCCACCCAGCTTGATCTGGTCGCACGGCATCTGGCCGATCTGCCGTTGGGGCTGTATGCCGCGAAAACCTATCTCGACCGCCTGGGCCGCCCGACCACGCCTGAGGCCTTGATGCGCCTTGATTTCATCGGGCTTGACCGGTCCGATCAGATCATCCGGGTGATGGCCGCGATGGGTTTTCCGGTAACGCGTGGCTTTTTTCCGCTGCGCTGCGACGATCCGCTGGCCTACATGCAACTGATCCGTGCAGGCTGTGGCGTCGGGGCGATGCTGCGCCGGATCGGTGACCGTGACCCGGTGCTGGAACGGATCGACGGCCTTGCCGATCTGCCTGCGCTGCCGGTCTGGCTGACCGCCGCGCCGACCCTGCGCCAGTCGCCCCGGCTGCGCCGGGTGTGGGACGCGCTGGCGGATGCCTTCCACGCTTGACCCCCACGGGGCAAGGGGCTACGCGATCACCGTCAGATTTGCAGGAGAACGCGCTTGGCCAACCCCTCCCTTCTTATCCTTGCCGGTGATGGCATTGGCCCCGAAGTCATGGCCGAGGTGAAAAAGCTGATCGAATGGCTGGGCGCAAAGCGTGGCGTGACCTTCGATGTCGCGGAAGATCTGGTCGGCGGCTGCGCGTATGACGCGCACGGCACACCGCTGACGGATGCCACGATGGCACGCGCTCAGGCGGTGGACGCGGTGCTGCTGGGTGCGGTCGGCGGGCCGAAATACGACAAGCTTGATTTCAGCGTGAAACCGGAGCGCGGCCTTTTGCGCCTGCGCAAGGAGATGGACCTGTTTTCCAATCTGCGCCCGGCGCAATGCTTCGACGCGCTGGCCGATTTTTCCAGTCTAAAGAAAGACGTCGTCGCGGGCCTTGATATCGTCATTGTCCGGGAACTCACCTCCGGCGTCTATTTCGGCGAACCGCGCGGGATCTTCACCGAGGGCAACGAGCGGGTGGGCATCAACACCCAGCGATATACCGAAAGCGAGATTGCCCGTGTCGCGCGGTCGGCGTTTGAACTGGCGCGCAAGCGCAGCAACAAGGTCTGCTCGATGGAGAAGGCCAATGTGATGGAATCCGGGATCCTGTGGCGCGAAGTGGTGCAGGAGATTCACGACAAGGAATATCCCGACGTCGAACTGACTCACATGTACGCCGATGCCGGAGCCATGCAGTTGTGCCGCTGGCCCAAGCAGTTTGATGTGATCGTCACCGACAACCTGTTTGGCGACCTGTTGTCCGACATGGCCGCGATGCTGACCGGATCGCTTGGCATGCTGCCGTCGGCCAGCCTTGGCCTGCCGATGGCCAATGGCCGCCCGAAGGCACTGTATGAACCCGTGCACGGCTCTGCCCCAGATATTGCGGGCACCGGCAAAGCGAACCCGATCGCCTGCATCCTCAGCTTTGCGATGGCGTTGCGCTATTCCTTCGCCATGGGGGAAGAGGCGACGCGGGTGGAAAAAGCCGTCGAAAAGGTGCTGGCCGATGGTGTTCGCACGGCGGATCTGATGGGCCCGGAGGGCGGGGTGCCCGTCACCACGGCCCAGATGGGCGATGCGGTCATCGCGGCACTGGACGCAAGTCCGTAGGTGCCAAACCGGCAACACAAGGTATAGCATCCGGTATTGAACGGGTTGTGCTGACAGCCCCGCTCTTCCCGCCCCGCCGCCCAGACCGGGCTTGCGATCCTGCTTGCG
>JAYSYZ010000248.1:0-3072 GCA_043727195.1 Paracoccaceae bacterium | reverse complement strand
TGCGTGCCTTCCGCGATTTCCTCGACAAGCTTGGCGCAGAACGCGGGCAGATCCTCCGGCTTGCGGCTGGTTACCAACCCCTTGTCGGTCACCACTTCGGCATCGACCCAAATCGCGCCGGAATTTTCAACATCGGTGCGGATCGACGTATAAGAGGTCATGTTCCGCCCATCGGCGAGGCCCGCCTCGATCAGCAACCACGGGGCGTGACAGATCGCGCCGATTACTTTGCCCGCATCCCAGAACTCGCTAATGAATGCAATCGCTGCCGGTTCGACCCGGAGCAGGTCAGGGTTGATCTGTCCGCCGGGCAGAACCAACGCATCATAATCGTCGGCAGCGGCATCATCCAGCGTCCGGTCTACGGGAACCGGCTGGCCCCAGTCCTTGCCCTGCCATCCCATGATCTCTCCCGCCTTCAGCGACACGACGTGAACGTCGGCCCCCGCCGCGCGCAGATGCTCCAGCGGCACCTCCAGTTCCGACTGTTCGAATCCGTCCGTCGCCAGGATCGCGATACGCTTGCCTTGGATGTTCTGCATGACATGTTCCAATTTTGTTATGGGATGATGAAACGACAACCGCGCCCGCTTCGGTTTGGTTCCCCGCAAGCCTTGCAGGCAGACGGGCGAGCGCCTATCACCCGGCCTGATCCCGCCGGTATCGGGGCGGGAAAGCGCAGGCGGGCATTCCCATGAACATCCTGATCCTCGGCTCCGGTGGCCGCGAACATGCCCTCGCCTGGGCGGTCAAGCAGAACCCCAAGACCGACCGGCTGATCGTCGCTCCCGGCAATGCGGGCATCGCGATGCTGGCAGAATGCGCCGATATCGACATTCTTGACGGGGCCACTGTCGTCACCTTCTGCGAAGAAAACGCCATCGACTTCGTCATCATCGGCCCCGAGGCTCCGCTAGCCGCCGGTATTGCCGACGCCACCCGCGCCGCCGGCATCCTCACCTTCGGTCCCGCCGCCGCCGCCGCCAGACTCGAAGCCTCCAAACGCTTCACCAAGGAAATCTGCGACGCCTGCGTCGCCCCCACCGCCGCCTGGGCCCGCTTCACCGACCCCGCCCCCGCCAAGGCCTACGTCCGCGCGCAAGGTGCCCCCATCGTGGTCAAGGCCGACGGCCTGGCCGCTGGCAAAGGCGTCGTGGTCGCCATGACGATCCCCGAAGCCGAAGCCGCCATCGACGACATCCTAGGAGGTGCGTTCGGCGCGGCAGGGGCCGAAGTGGTGATCGAGGAATTCATGGACGGCGAAGAGGCCAGCCTGTTCGTACTGACCGACGGCGTGAACGCGCTGCCGATCGGCACCGCGCAAGATCACAAACGCGCTTTCGATGGCGACACCGGCCCGAACACCGGCGGCATGGGGGCCTATTCCCCCGCGCCGGTGCTGACCGATGCCATTCAGGCGCAGGCCATGGCCGAAATCGTCCTGCCAACGATCCGGGAAATGGCCCGGCGCGGCACGCCCTATCAGGGGGTTCTCTATGCGGGACTGATGATCAAGGATGGGCGCGCCCGCCTCGTTGAATACAACGCCCGCTTTGGTGACCCCGAAACTCAGGTCCTGATGCTGCGCCTCGGGGCCCAGGCCCTCGATCTCATGCTTGCCACCGCCGAAGGCCGCCTCGACACCGCCAGCGTCCACTGGGCCGACGACCATGCGCTGACCGTGGTGATGGCGGCCCGTGGCTACCCCGGCGCCTATGCCAAAGGCTCGGTGATCAAGGGCCTCGCCACCTTGCCCGAAGACAGCCGCCACATGACCTTTCACGCCGGAACCATTGCGCGCGACGGCCAGATCACCGCCAACGGCGGCCGCGTGCTGGCCCTGACCGCCCGCGCGGAAACGCTGACCGAGGCCCGCGCCCAGGCTTACAGCATGGTCGATGCCATCGACTGGCCGGACGGCTTCTGCCGCCGCGACATCGGCTGGCGCGCGCTCTGACCGCGGCGTCACAAAACCATCATCAGACTGAAACACCCCCGATACCCGAATCGGCCAACGCTCGTTCTCAGGGGTGCCAACAGCCGTCCGTCGCCGGGCGACTGCCCCTTGTCCCAGCACAGAACCGCGATGGAGCAAGGCATGAAAGACTTTGAGAACGACTATTCCGACTACCGCCAGACCCCGTTTTACGAACATGGCGACGAGGTTCCCTCGAACCGTTCCGCCAACCCCACCATGTATGACGTGATCGAGGCCCGCGCCTCGCGCCGCGGCTTCCTGGTCGGCGGCCTCGCCACCATCGCGACCGGCCTTTTCGGGGCAGGATTGTCGACCCGCGCCGCGCTCGCCCAAAGCGCGTCTGCTTCGGGCCTCCTTGGCTTCACCCCGGTGCCCTTGTCCAAGGACGACACCGTCGTGGTGCCGGCAGGCTACAAGGTTCAGGTCCTTGCCCCATGGGGTACGCCCGTGACCGGCGACATGCCAGCTTTCGTGCCGGGTGGGAACACCGGGGCCGAACAGGCGATGCAGGTCGGCATGCACCATGACGGGATGCATTTCTTTCCGACCGACGGATCATCGACCGACGGCATTCTGGTGATGAACCATGAATATATCGAACCACGGATCCTGCACGCCGCCAAATGGGCCGGGCAGGCGCTGGATGGCGACATGGTGGTCTTTGCCGCCGACGGCAGCCGCGATGCCGAAGAGGTTCTCAAAGAGATGAACGCCCATGGCATCACCGTTGCCCGTATCCAGCGCGGCACCGATGGCCAATGGTCGATCCTTGCCGACGCCGTGAACCGCCGCATCACTGCCCTGACCGAAATGGCCATGTCCGGCCCCGCCGCAGGCTCCGCTCACCTGATCACCCGGTTTTCCCCCGACGGCACGCGCACGCGCGGCACGCTGAACAATTGCGCTTACGGGGCCACCCCGTGGAACACCTACATGTCGGCCGAAGAAAACTGGGCCGGGTATTTCATCAATGCCGACGCCGAGATGCCGCGCGAGCACAAACGCTATGGCCTGTCGAACGAAGAATCCCGCTACGGCTGGGAAAAGACCGCAGGCGGCGCGGATGAGGTTCTCCGCTTCAACGCCGCCGCAAC
>JAYSYZ010000247.1:0-7858 GCA_043727195.1 Paracoccaceae bacterium | reverse complement strand
TTGTAGCCCTCAATATTGCGGACGCCAAGTTTCGACAAGCGGCGGTAGCGGTCTTCCATTTCACCCACCACCCATTTCAGGGCGACGACGGCTTTCTTGGGGTCGGTCACGACGGGCGACAGCAGGTGCGGGATGCCGTCGTAGACGGAAAGTTCAAGCATCTTCGGGTCGATCATGATCAGTCGGCATTCTTCTGGCGTTAGCTTATACAGCAGGGACAGGATCATGGTGTTGATCGCGACGGATTTGCCCGAGCCGGTGGTGCCCGCGATCAGGAGGTGGGGCATTTTCGCGAGGTTGGCGACGATGGGGTCGCCGCCGATGTCCTTGCCAAGGGCGAGGGGCAGGCGCATCTGACTGTCACCGAAATCACGGGCGGAGAGGATTTCCTTGAGCACCACCTTTTCGCGGACGGCGTTGGGAAGCTCGATCCCGATCACGGTGCGGCCCGGCACGGTGGAGACGCGGGCGGAAAGCGCCGACATCGAGCGCGCGATATCGTCGGCCAGCCCGATCACGCGGGAGGCTTTCAGGCCGGGGGCCGGTTCCAGTTCATACATGGTGACGACCGGGCCGGGACGGACGGAGGTAATCTCGCCCTTCACGCCATAATCGTCGAGGACCGATTCCAGCATGCGGGCGTTTTCCTCCAGCGCCTCATCCGAAAGCTGGGTGCGCTGGATGGTGGTGGGGTTGGACAACAGGCTGAGCGGGGGGAGTTCGTAGACCGGTTGCGCATCGTCAAAGCGCAGCGCCGGCTGGGTTTCGGCCATGGCCTGCCGGGATGGGGCGGGTTTGCGGGCCGGGTGTTGGACGGTGGCGCGGCGGTCGGCGGACAGCGCCGGGTTCAGCGGCGCCTCGTCATCCCAATCGGCATCGTCGGTGAGGATGGGATCAAGTTCGTCATCGGGGTCTTGCCATGCCGGGGCCGGTGTCGGGGTGCGCGGCAGGGGGCGGGTGTCGGCCATCAGCACGGCAGGGCCACGGGGGCGCATGAGAGGGGGCTCGATCCGCGCAGTGTCGGCGCGGGTGGGTGCCGCCATCGTTTCGGTTGTGCGCTGGACACGGCTGCGGATCACGTCGGTGATCCGGGCCTTGATGCGGTCATCAGACGGCAGGTCGGCGGCCCAGGCGGCGTCGGACAATTGCGGTTCAATCAGCTCCGGCTCGGGACCGGTGGCGCGGCGCATCCGGGCAAGAAAGCCGGGTTTTTCCTTTGGCAGGTCAACCGGGGGGGCAAAGTGGCGCGGTTCGGCACGCAGTGAGGCGGGGGCGTTCCACGCGGTTCCTGCGCGCAGCGGTTCCGGGGCAAGGGCGGTCGGCCCGGCGCGTTGCGGCAGGGCGGCAGCGCGCGCACGGGCGCGGTCCTGCAAGGTAGCCGCGCCTTGCATGGCACCCCGCGCCCCGGAACCCAGCGCGGCACGCAGAGCAGCATAGCCCATGACCGAGCCGGTGAGCAGAAAGCGCCAGATCGATTTCAGTTCTGCCACATCGAAACCGGTGACGTAGAGCAGCATCACAAGCATTGAGGCAAAACCAGCTACTGACATCAGTTTCAGGCCGAACCCGGCGCTGCCCGGCAAGACGCCCAGCAGCGCGCCGAGGACGGTGTCGCCGAACAGGCCGCCAAGGCCGAAGGAATGCGGCCAAGCGGCCCCCGGCACCAGCGTGGCGGCGTAGACCGATGCAAGTGCCACCGCGATGACAGCAAACACGACGCGGCCCAGCACGCGTTCGCCGCCCCGGTGCAAGAGGAAGCGGCCGCCCCAGACGGCCAGCACCGCCGGGAGCGTCCAGGCCCCCATGCCGATCAGGATAATGAGGGTGGAGGCGAGTGCGGCGCCGAACCGGCCCAGGACATTCTGCGCCGGCTCTTCTGTCGCGACCATCCAGCCGGGGTCTTCGGGTGAATAGCTGGTCAGCGTCAGCAGGAACGCCAGACCCAGCAGCACCAGAACAAGGCCCAACAGCTCTCGCCCCCGGCGTTCCAGCAGGGCCTGGGTGGACTGGTCCAGAAGCGGATCGCGCTGCCGTGCCTGATAGGATGCCATTCTTTACGTCCCTTGACCGTAGAGGCAGTCACGTAGCTGTGTCAGCCCGCGCTGCGTTTCTTCTTTTGGGGCCACGAGGGCGACCCTGATATAGCCTTTGCCGGGGTTCTGCCCCCCGGCGTCGCGTGAAAGGTAGGCGCCGGGAAGCACCCGGACACCGGTCTTTTTCCACAGCGTGAGCGATGCTGCTTCACCATCATCTACCGGCAGCCAGAGGAAAAAGCCCCCCCCGGGGGGCCGGTACCCCTGCATTCCGGCGAAAATCCGGTCGGCAAGGTGGAACTTTTCGCGGTAAAGCGCACGGGAGGCGTCGACATGTGCTTCGTCGTTCCAGGCTGCTTCGGACACCCGCTGGATCGGCAGCGGCAGCGGCGCACCGGCAAAGGCGCGGAGTTTGCGGATTTCGGCAATGCTGGCGGTACCGCCCGCCACGAAACCGGAGCGCAGGCCGGGGAGGTTGGAGCGTTTGGAGAGCGAGTGAAAGACCAGCGCCCGCTCGGGGTCGGCCCGTTGTGCCGTGGCGATCTGCAACAGGCCGGGCGGCGGGGTATCGCGCCAAACCTCGGCATAGCATTCGTCGGCAAAGATGCGGAAATCATGTTTTTCGGCGAGGACCAGCAGATCGGCGAGGTAATCGGCACTGGCCACTGCGCCCTGTGGATTTGCGGGCGAGCAGATATAGGCGATGGCGGTACGGTCGAGGATGTCTTTCGGCAGCGCGCGGTAATCCGGCAAAAACCCGGTCGCGGCGGTAGCGGGCACGTAGACGGGGTCTGCCCCCACGGTAAGGGCGGCAACGGCGTAAACCTGATAGAACGGGTTCGGCATCAGGATCACGGGTTTTTGCCCGGCCTTGGTTTCCGGGCACAGCGCGATGGCCGCGTTGAACAGGCCTTCCCGCGTACCGTTCAGCACCATGATGCCGTCGTGCGGGACGGTCGCCTGGTAGCGGCGGGCGATCCAGCCGGAGATGGCTTGCAGCAATTCCGGCGTGCCGTCGTTCGGGGGGTAGACGGCAAACCCGGAAAGGTTGGCAGCAAGAATGGGGCCGACGAAATCCGGCATCGGATGGCGCGGCTCGCCGATGGTCATGCCGATGGGATCGCCGCCGGGGGCGTGCGTATCCAAAAGTTTCCGCAGGCGCGGAAACGCATACTCCGGCAGGTTCGAAAACCGCTCAGGAAACGCCATTGCTGCCTCGATATCAGGGTCGTCGCGCCCCGTTTCACCCAAGGATAGCCAGTGATGGCCGCGGGGTCCAGAAAAACCCATGCGGCACTTGGGGTTGAGAGGGGCGCCTGTGGCTTTTCGGCCCCGGAGGGCAAAACCGGGGCGCGCCGGGATCTACCGCAGCGCCAGTTCGGCCGCCGCGCCCAGCCGCAGCAGGCGATTTTCCTGGCCCGGCCCGGCCATCAGGCTGATCCCGCAGGACGGTTGCGCGGTGGGCAGGGTCAACACGCACAGGCCCATCAGGTTGCCGATGCGGGTGTTGCGCAGGGCCAGCAGGTTTTCGGTGACATAATAGTCGTTGTCGGTCATCAGCCGGTTTGCATCCGGCGGCAGGATCGGCGAGGTGGGCAGGATCACCGCGTCATAACAGGCGGTCTTTTCGGCCCAGATGGCGCGCAAGCGGTGCATCCGGCGCCAGCCCGCGACGTAATCCATCGCGGTGAACTGCGCACCGGAGCGGAAGCGTTCGAGAATGCGGGGGAACATCTTTTCCGGGGCGCGTTCGATGGTTTCGCGCCAGATGCCATAAGCCTCGGCGGTAAACAGTACGGCGGCCAGCGTCATCGCCTCGGTCACCTCCGGCAGGCGCAAACGGTCGATCTGCGCACCGGCGCGGGCAAGGCGGTGGGCGGCGTCGTCAAAGCCCTTGGCGGGCCGGTCGCGCAGGTCTTCCATCGCGACGGTTTCCAGAACGGCAAGGCGGGTGCCGGAAAGGCTGGCCCCGGACAGATCAGCGGGCCTTGCCCCATGCAGACTGGCAAGCAGATGGGCGCAATCCTCGACCGAATGGGCCAGCGGGCCGATGCTGTCAAACGCCTCGCACAGCGGGACGCAGCCGGTCAGCGGCAGGCTTCCCGCGGTGGTCTTCAGGCCGACAAGGTCGTTCCAGGCGGCGGGGATGCGGACCGAACCGCCGGTGTCAGAGCCGATGGCCGCGGGTGCCAGGCCAAAGGCAACCGAAGCGGCGGCCCCGGAGGAAGACCCGCCCGGCACCGCGCGATCATCGTTCAGGCAGGGCGGCGTGGCGGTGACGGGGTTGAGGCCGAGGCCGGAAAAGGCCAGTTCCGACATGTGGGTCTTGCCAAGACAGACAAGTCCTGCGTGGCTGGCAGTATCGAGGACGGTGGCGTCATGCGTCGGCGTGCGGCCCTTCAGCAGTGCCGATCCGGCCTCGGTCGCGATGCCTGCGGTGTCGAACAGGTCTTTCCAGCTGATCGGCACACCGTCAAGCAGGCCCCGGCGAAGGCCGGTCTTGGCGCGGCCGGCGGCGGCCATCGCCTCGGATCTTGCGCGGTCGGGCGTGGTGCGGGCGTAGATGCGGGGGGCGAGGGGATGGGCCTCGATCGCATCGAGAAACGCCTCGACCAGTTCGACCGGGTGGATACGGCCCTTGCCGATCTCTCGGCCAAGCTCGGCTGCCGTCATGTTGGCCCAGGTGTCGGTCATCAGATCCCCCGTTTCTGGCAGGGTAGCGGCAGTGCGGCGCATGGACAATCCCGCGCGCGGGGCCATATCTGGCGTTATGGATATGGATGCAGATATCGTGATCGCGGGGGGCGGGCTGAACGGGCCCGCGCTGGCGCTGGCGCTGGCCGGGGCGGGGTTCCGGGTGGTGGTTGTCGACGCGCGCGCGGCCCCGGCGCGGGCAGAGGCGGGTTTTGACGGACGGGCCTATGCGCTGGCCATCGCGTCGAAGCGGCTGTTGACCGCAATCGGCGTCTGGAACCGGGTGGCCGAGCGGGCGCAGCCGATGTTGCAGATCAAGGCCAGCGACGGGCGGGCGGGTGAAGGGCCTGCGCCATTTTTCCTGCAGTTTGACGCGGCCGAGATCGAGGAAGGCCCGATGGGCTTCATGCTGGAGGACCGGCATCTCTATGCAGCGTTTCTGGCGGCGATGGCGGAAACACCCGGCCTGACTCTGCTGTCAGGCGAGACGGTGGTGGCGCAGGAGGTCGTTGCCGGCGGCGTTGCGGTGACACTGGCGTCGGGGCAGATACTGGCCGCGAAACTGCTGGTCGGATGCGACGGGCGGGGGTCTGGCGTGGCGACGCGGGCTGGGATCGGGCGGGTTGGCTGGCGCTATGGTCAGACGGCGCTGGTGACCGCCATCGCACACGCGCGCGACCATCAGGGGATCGCGCATCAGTTCTTCATGCCATCGGGGCCGCTGGCCATTCTGCCGCTGCACGGCGGGCATCATTCCTCGATCGTGTGGAGCGAGGCGGAGGCCGCCGCCGCCGCGATACAGGCCCTGCCGGACGATCAGTATCTGGCAGCTTTGCGCCCCCGGTTCGGGGATTTTCTTGGCGAGATATCGCTGGCCGGGGCGCGGTTTACCTATCCGCTGTCGCTGTCGCTTGCCGAGCGGTTCGTGGCCCCCCGGGTGGCGCTGGTGGGGGACGCGGCGCATGGGGTGCACCCGATTGCCGGGCAGGGTCTGAACCTGGGGCTGCGCGATGTGGCGGCACTGGCCGAGGTGCTGGTGCTGGCGGCGCGGCGGGGTGAGGATATCGGCGCGGCGGCAGTGCTGGAGGAGTATCAGCGCTGGCGCAGGTTCGATGCAACCGCGCTGGCGCTGGGGATGGATACCGTCAACCGGCTGTTTTCCAATGACAACCCGATCCTGCGCGCCGGGCGCGACCTGGGAATGGGGCTGATTAACCGGCTCCCGGCGCTGAGACGTGGCTTCATCCGTCAGGCGGCAGGGCTGACCGGAGACCTGCCGAAACTGCTGGCGGGCAAGCCGATCTGAGGGTGGCAGGTGCGACTGCGCGGCATCATGGAGGTCGGAGAAAGTGGTGCCGCTGAAGAGACTCGAACTCCCGACCCCATCATTACGAATGACGTGCTCTACCAGCTGAGCTACAGCGGCACTTTCTGGTAGCGGCCCTACTATGGCCCTGCTGTCATCAAGTCAAGCCCCGTGGGCCGCGTCTGGCGGGTGCTGCGGTTGGCCCCGACGCTGGCCTAATTCGCGCGCCGGGCGATCTCGTCCAGATCGGCGGCTTCGGGTTCGGGTTCGGGTTCTGGTTCGGGGACCGGGGGCGGATTGGCGGCCAGCAGCGGCAGCAGGTCGACGAGACCGGTGGGCACGGCGGCATTCGCCGGGGGTTCACGCCAGCTGAGCGTATCAAAACTGCCGCAGTTGTCGCAGACCGGTTGCCAGCTCGAATGGATCGCCTGACATTTGTCACAGCACCATTGCGGCCCGCGCGGGGCGGACAAAGCCTGCGCGATCAGATCGCGCACCACCGCATCCTCGGCCCCTTCACCCCGCGTGATGGCGGCCAGCAGCGCCAACGCACGCTGTGTCGGATGCCGGGTCGGCAGATCACCAACTGCGCGGCGGGCGGCGGGAAAATCCTCGGCCGCAAGGTGCAGTTCGGTGAGGAGCAGGATCGTTTCATCCGCATCCGGGCGCAATGTGGTGAGCACCCTGAACCGTTTCAGCCGCGCCTCGGGCGTCTCATCGGGTTCGATGTCGGCAAAGGCGGCGGCAAGATCGGGGTGCGGCTGCGCCTCCCACGCCTTTTTCAGCACACGGGTGGCATTCTTGCGGTCTCCCTTGGCGGTGTAACTGCGCGCCGCCATCGCCGCCGCCGGGATCAGGTCGGGTGACAGCTTGTTCGCCTCAATCGCCGCCTCGCGAGCTTCGATGGTGGCGTCGTCGTCGACCACCACCCGCGCCTCTTGCAAGGCCAGCACTGCATCGCGGCGGCGGTAGACATCCTTTGGCAATGCGCCGGTCTTCAGCTTGGCACCCAGCGTCGCGCGCGCCCCGCCCCAATCTCCGGCCTCGGACTGCAGTTTCAGAAGAAGGTCCTGGGTTTCCGCATGTCGGGGGCGCAGTTCGAAGGCCTTTTCCGCCAGTTTCAGCGCGACTTCACTGTCACCCTCGGCCAGCTTTTGGTGCAGAAGGCCGCGGATGCCGACAAAGCGGGTCTTGTCGTCGGACAACAGCGCCTTGTAAGCCGCTGCCGCACGGGCCGTGTCGCCTGCGGCTTCGGCGGTTTGTGCCACCAAGAGTGTTGTCAGTTCCGGCTTGCCCAGCAGTTTGTCCGCCGCCTGCGCACGCGTCAGCGCCAGCCGGTGTTCACCCGAGGCCAGCGCCAACATGCCTTCGGACAGTGCCTTGTAGCCCCGGCGTTCGCGATTGCGGTCGAAATACCGCGAGATCGCGGTTTCATCGCCACTGAGAAACCGGACCACCGCCCCGGCAAGGCCGAGGATGCGCAGGAAGAGCCAGACCGCGATCAGCAGCACGAGCCCGAGAAACGCCGCCTGCAGCGGGCCGATGGTAAATTCCCACCCCGCGACGGTGATCCGCATGACATTGCCGGAATCCGACATCAGCCCGGCGGCGAGGGTCAGGCCGGCGATCACCAGCACGAACAAAATCACCTTGGTCAGGGACCAGAGCATCAGTCCTCCAATCGCGGCAGGCGCGCAGCTGCCGCATCCAGCGCTTGTTCGGCCTGTAGCCGGAGTGTTGCGGTGGCTGCCCAATCCGCCAAAGGTGCGGCGACAGCGGGTTCAAGGCTGGCGATTTCTGCCAGCGCATCGGCCAGCCGACCCTC
>JAYSYZ010000246.1:0-7862 GCA_043727195.1 Paracoccaceae bacterium | reverse complement strand
CTCAGCAACCGCGAGAATGCCGTCTACGAGATCGCCCTGCCGCAAGGCCGCGCCGCCCTGCGCCTGCACCGGACGGGTTATCAGAACCCCGCCGCGATCCGCTCGGAACTGTGGTGGTGCGATGCGCTTGCCCGCGCCGGCGTGCCGGTTCCCGCGGCGCTTGCCGCGCGGGACGGCAGCCTGCTTGTCACCCTGTCGACCGGTCGCCATGCGTCGGCCATTGCCTGGATGGAAGGCGAGGCTTTGGGCGAAGCGGGCCGTCCCTTCGCCCGGCCGCTGGCCGAAACGCTGGCCTTGCACCATGCACTCGGGCGGCTTCTGGCGCAGCTGCACCGCGCCACCGATGGGCTGATCCTGCCCCCGGATTTCACCCGCCCGCACTGGGATGCCGCTGGCCTGGTGGGTGACACCCCTTTCTGGGGCCGCTTCTGGGATCATCCCGCAGCCACGCCCGACCAGACTGCCGCCCTGTGCCGCGCCCGCGATTTTCTGCGCGATACCCTTGCCACCGCCGCGTGGGACACCGGTCTGATCCACGCTGACGTGCTGCGCGAAAACATCATTGTGAACGGCAGTTTGCTTTCACTGATCGATTTTGATGACAGCGGCTTTGGCTTTCGCCTCTATGACCTTGGTACCGTGCTCAGCCAGAACCTCTCCGAACCCGGCTACCTGCAGATCCGCGATGCCCTGATGTCCGGCTACGGCACCTCCGACGCGGCCCTGGTCGACGCGTTCACCCTGGCGCGCACCTGCGCCTCGGTCGGCTGGACGATGCCGCGCCTTGCCCCGGATGATCCGATCCACCGCAGCCATATCGCCCGCGCGGTAAGGTGCGCCGAACGGGTGATCCGCTAAACCACCACCTCCAGGGCCTCTTGCACGCCCACCCCGAACACTCGCTTGTAATGCGCGATCTCATCCGCCGGGCCCATCGCCTTGGCGGGGTTGTCCGACAATTTGACCGTGGGCCGCCCATTTGCACTCAGCGCCTTGCAGACCAGGCTGAAGGGCGCCAGCCGGTCGTCGGGAACCAGCGCCCGGAAATCATTGGTCAGCATCGTGCCCCAGCCGAAGGAGACCTTGACCCGGCCGCGGAACCGCTGATGCAATTCTTCGATCTTGTCGACGTCCAGCCCATCGGAAAAGATCACCAGCTTCTGGCGCGGATCCTCGCCCCGCTCCTTCCACCAGCGGATCGCAATCTCCGCCCCCGTTGCCGGATCGCCGCTGTCGATCCGGATGCCGGTCCAACTGGCCAGCCAATCCGGCGCATGCTTCAAAAAGCCCTCGGTACCATAGGTATCGGGCAGGATGATCCTGAGGTTGCCGTCATGCTCCTCCTGCCAGTCCGCCAGCACCTGATAGGGGGCCTGCCGCAATGCGGCATCGGTCTTGGCCAAAGCCGAATATACCATCGGCAATTCATGTGCGTTCGTGCCAATCGCCTCGATGTCGCGCAGCATCGCAATGCGGCAGTTCGAGGTGCCGATGAACTTCGACCCCAAACCCTCCTGCATCGCCTGCACCGCCCAATCCTGCCACAGAAAGGAATGCCGCCGCCGCGTGCCGAAATCGGCGATCCTCAGGCCGTCGATGGTTTTCAACCGCTCGATCTTTTCCCACAGCCGGGTCATTGCGCGGGCGTACAGCACTTCCAGCTCGAACCGCCCCATCTCGTTCAGGACGGCCCGCCCGCGCAATTCCATCAACACCGCCAGCGCCGGTATTTCCCACAACATCACCTCGGGCCAGCGCCCCTCGAAGGTCAGATCGAACTGACCATCGCGCTTTTCCAGATGATATGCCGGCAGTCGCAGCCCTTCGAACCACTCCATGAAATCCGACCGGAACATCTGCCGCTTGCCGTAGAACGTGTTGCCGCGCAGCCAGGTGCTTTCGCCGCGGGTCAGCGACAGCGAGCGCACATGATCCAGCTGCTCGCGCAATTCGCCCTCGTCCACCAGATCGGCCAGCCGCACCTTGCTCGACCGGTTGATCAGGCTGAAGACCACCGTCGTTTCCGGCTTGTTGCGAAAAATCGACTGGCACATCAGCAGCTTGTAGAAATCGGTGTCGATCAGAGACCGGACGATCGGGTCAATCTTCCATTTGTGGTTCCAGACGCGGGTGGCGATGTCGACCATGGCGGTTCTCCCATTGCCGCCCTGTCTATGCCATCGCGGGGGATGAGGTCAAAAGCTGATGCGGCCACCCGGGTCAGAAGTGCAAAAAGTTCCGCGCGGATCAGCGGCTTGGTCAGCACGCCGTCCATGCCGGCGGCCAGACAGGCTGCCGTTTCGGATGCCTCGACAAAGGCGGTCAGCGCGTGGATCGGGCAGGGCGGCAGGCCAAGCGCCGCCTCATGCGCGCGGATCCGGCGGGTGGCCTCGCGTCCGTCCATTTCCGGCATCGACACATCCATCAGGATCAGATCAGGCGGCGCGGCCACATAGGCCGCAACCGCCTCGGCCCCGTTCGCCACCTCGCAAACCTCGCGGACCGACCGTTCGATCATCTTGCGCAGGATCATCTGATTGGTGCGGTTGTCATCGGCCACGATCACCCGAAGCGCGGTCTGCGGGGCGGCTTTTGCCAGGGGCGCCACCGCTTGCGGCATCTGGCCGGCCCGCACCAGCGGCACCACCAGCGTAAAGACCGACCCGCGCCCCGGCTCGGACTGCACCTCGATATCACCGCCCATCTGCCGGGCCAGCCGCCGCGAGATGGTCAGCCCCAGCCCGGTTCCGCCGAATTGCCGCGAAATCGAATTGTCGGCCTGCGAAAAGCTGTCGAACACCTGCTCGCACCGGTCAGCCGGGATGCCGATACCGGTGTCCGCGATGGCGATGCGAAAGCAATCGCTCTCCGCCATCCCGGTCCGGGCAACCGTCAGCGTCACGCCGCCACGTTCGGTGAATTTCACCGCATTGCCGATCAGGTTCAGCAAGACCTGCCGCAAACGCCCCGCATCACCGACATGCAGACCGTCGATATCGGGTATCTGGCACAAGAGCGCGATGCCTTTCTTGCGCGCCACCGGCAGCAGGATATCCATCGACCGGCGCACGACGTCGGTCAGCCGCAGCGGTTCGGCGGTGATGTCGACCCGCCCGGCTTCCAGCTTTGACAGGTCCAGCACATCGTTGATGATGTCCAGCAGCGCGCGCCCCGAATCGAGGATCGTTGCCACATACTCCCGCTGCTCGGGGGTCAGCGGGGTTTCCGCCAGCAGGTCCGCCACGCCAAGCACCCCGTTCATCGGCGTGCGGATCTCATGGCTCATCGTGGCCAGAAACTGCGATTTTGCCCGATTGGCCGCCTCCGCCGCCTGCCGCGCCTCGGCCAGTTCGGCCGAATGCGCCTTGGCCCGGGTAATGTCGCGCTCGATGGCGATGAACACATCGGGGCTGCCATCGGCGTTCAGCACCGGCGTCAGCGATACCTCCATCCACATCACGCCGCCGTCCTTGCGGCGATTCTGAATCTCCACCCGGCAGGGCTGGCGGTCCTGATAGGCGGCGATCAGCTCGGACAGCGCTTGGGGCGCCGTCTCCGGGCCGTTCAGCAGATCGCCGGGAAACTGGCCCACCGCCTCGTCAAACCCGTAGCCGGTCGAGGCGGCGAACGCTTCGTTCACCCATTCGATGCGGCCGTCAGGCGTGGTGAAAAGGATGTTGTCATGCGCCTTCTGCGCCACCAGCGCCAACCGCTCGGCCTGCCGTGCCGTGGCTGCAAACGCCAGCTGAGACCGCTCCAGCGCCTGCTTTTCCTCCGTCAGGTCATGCTCGAACTGGATGCGTTTGGTCTGGCTTCGGCTTGCGGCGCGGATGAACAGCACCGTCGCATAGGCCTGGATCAGACCCGCCATCAGACCCACCAGGCTGTCCCGGTCGTGGTGCAAGATGGTTTGCAGCAGCATCTCGCCGGCGGTCACCAGAAAGGTGATGCCGTACACCCCCAGGCGCAGGCGGCCCCCTTCCGGGAAATGGGTCAAGGCAAGGCCCGCGTTCAGCGCGGCAGCCGACAGGAAGGCCAGCGCGAAATATCCCGCCGTGGCCACGGCGGTGATCTGCCAGCTCAGCACCACGCATGCCGCAATCGCCAGCGCCTGCCCCAGCGCTGCCCATGCCGCCGGCCGCCGCCCCCTTGCGGGCTGGCGGATCGCCTGCTGCAGCACCAGATATTCCACGCCGTCGCCGCAAAGCGCCAGTGCCGCGCACAAGACCCCAAGCGCCGGTGACGCCGCAAGTGCCAGCACCAGCGCGCCGACCAGCGTCATGCTCTGGCGCAACAGAAAGCCGCGATTGCGCGCCCGCGCATAGCGCAGGAACAACCCCGCAGGGCTGTTGCGGGCAATCGCTCCCTCGGTGAGTGTGGTCATTCAGGCCCCCGGGGCGGACAACATCGCGCCACCCTAGGCCGCAAGGGTTAACCGTCGGTATCTGGCATCAGTCCTGCCAGCCGACACCGGCTGCCGCCATCTGCCCCCGCGCCACCGCCAAAGACCCCGCAAGGTCGATCGCCCGGCACTCCGCCCCGCGCACCGTCACTGCAAAGCCCAGCCGTGCCGCATCCAGCGCCGAATAGGCCACGCAGAAATCGGTGGCCAATCCCACCAGTTCCAGCCGCGTCACCCCCCGCGACCACAGATACCCCTCAAGCCCGGTGGGCGTCTTGTGGTCATTCTCGAAGAACGCTGAATAACTGTCGATCGCGGGCCGAAACCCCTTGCGGATCACGATCTGCGCCGGTCCCGTGCGCAACGCGCCGTGAAACTCCGCCCCCCGCGTACCTTGCACGCAATGGGTGGGCCACAAGACCTGTGGGCCATAAGGCATCTCGGTCACCGAATAGGGCGCCGCGCTGGGATGGTTGTCGGCAAAGGAAAGATGCGTGCCGGGGTGCCAGTCCTGCGTCAGCACCACCACCTGAAACTCGGTCATCAGCGCATTGATCGCCGGGATGATCTGGTCGCCCCCCGCCACCGCCAGTGCCCCGCCGGGGCAAAAGTCGTTCTGTACGTCAATCACGATCAGCGCATCGGTCTCGGCTCGCATCGGGCGGTCCTTTGCTTGGTGTCGCGTCCTGCCTAAAGTCAGGGTCGCTGTGGGTCAACACAAAGCCGAACGTGACCCGCACCCTTGCTCTCGCACCGCGAAACGCCTAACCCCGCGTCCATGCTGACCGTGGCCGCGCTCTACCACTTCACCCGGTTCCCCGACCCCGCCATCCTGCGCGGGCCGCTCCTCGCGCTCTGCACCGCGCACGGGGTAAAAGGTTCCGTCCTCCTTGCGCCCGAAGGCATCAATGGCACCATCGCGGGCCGGTCCGCCAGCATCGACACGGTGCTTGGTCATATCCGCAGTCTGCCGGGCTGCGCGGCGCTGGTGCACAAGGAAAGTTTCAGCCAGACCATGCCGTTCGGCCGCATCAAGGTGCGGCTGAAGCGCGAGATTGTCACCATGGGCCAGCCCGACGTCGATCCGCTGACCGGCACCGGTCACTACGTCGCGGCGCAGGATTGGAACGCCCTGATCGCCGATCCCGACACCGTGGTGATCGACACCCGCAATGATTACGAGGTGGCCATCGGCACCTTTCAGCACGCCATTGACCCCGGCACCCGCGCCTTCAGTGAATTACCCGGCTGGTGGCAGGCCAACAAAACCCGCTTTGCCGGCAAGCGCATCGCGATGTTCTGTACCGGCGGCATCCGCTGCGAGAAATCGACCAACTACCTGATCGGGCAAGGGGTTCACGATGTCTTTCACCTCAAGGGCGGTATCCTGAAATACCTTGAGGATATCCCCGCCGGGGCCAGCCTGTGGCAAGGCGAATGCTTCGTGTTCGATGATCGCGTCTCGGTCGGCCACGGCCTTGTGCCCGGCGGCCTCGGTTCATGTGGTGCCTGTCGCCGTCCGGTGACACCGAAGGACCGGCTGCATCCGGCCTTTGACGAAGGCGTGTGCTGCCCCGGCTGTGAGGCCGAATACGGCCCGGAAGATCGCGCGCGTTTCCGCGAACGCCAGCACCAGATGCACCTCGCCGCCGCGCGTGGTGTCCGCCATCTGGGGCAGGATTAGACCGCAAACCTGCAAGCCGGGTGCGACGTGATCCTCTGCGCCGGAACCAACGGGTCGGCACATCTGATGCTGTCTGGCATCGGACCGGCGGACCATCTGCGTGCAAGCGGCGTCACCGTCCGGCGGGATTTCCCGGGTGTGGGGCGACTTCCAGCAAGATCACTGCGTCGCCTCGCTGACCTTCCCAGCCTCGGCAACGTGCAGCATCGCGTCAGACCTGTCGCAATGGAACCGGCGGCGGATCGGGCTGCAATGGCTGCTGAAACGCGGCGGCATGGTCGTGCTGATGTCCCGGGGTTTCCGGCACCTTGACCGCCATTGTCACCAGATCAAGATCGGGCTCGACGCTTAGGTGATCCGTCCCTGGTGACTGGGGTTGGCCGGCTCCGGCACCGGCGCGGATGTGATGCCTCCCTGATGGCTTCCCCGGGGATCGGTGGCCCGGCGCAGCAACCGCAGGCTTTCAGCACCAGCCATGCCTGTTTCGGCGCAGTCAACCTGCGCAGGTCCGAGGCGCAGGAGACCAGATGCCCGCCCCTGCTGCCCGCGTTCCCGGTCTGATCCCGGCAAATCTGAACCGGAGCTGTTTCTGCAGCTGATTGATCAGGCGAATCCGGACCGGGCTCTTGCAACCGGTCCGGGTCTTGGCGCAAATCCCGGCTTTTCGCATGCTCTAGTGGCCTGCATTTCGAAGACACTGACGTTGGCGATCCTGTCGGGCCGGGCCGGAAATCTGCGCTGTCGCGCAACCTTCGCCTTGTGGAAATAGTTTAACAAAAAGTTAACGAAAAATCGAATATTATTATATATCAACAATTTAAGACCTTTAACACGCGTGTTATCGCACCCTTCGCCGCCGGTTTTGCGGCAAGCACGTCCCCGCCCAGATCGCAGGGAATGCCACCGCGCCGCCATGTCAGGCCTTGTCGCGCACCAGAAGCTGGCCGCCGGGACCGGGCTTCACCTCGAACCGGGTCAGTTTCTTGATCAGGTCGGAAAGTTTCGACGACCCATAGGTGCGGGTATCGAAATCAGGCGCGCCCTGGGTGATGTATTGGCCAATCTGACCCATCGAATACCACTCGCCGTCCGGATCGATCGCCCGCATCGCCGCGATGATCAGGGGGATGGCGCTCGACGCGGCTTCCTTGGGCGCCTTGGTTCTGTCGGCCTGTGCCGCCACCTCGCCCGCCGATCTGGCCGGTTGCGACTTTGCTTCGCCGGCGGGGTCGGCATCCTCGATGATGTTCTCGATCAGGATAAACCGGTTGCAGACCTTGCGCAGGCTTTCCGGGGTCTTGGCCTCGCCGATCCCCACCACCTCCAGCCCGTCTTCGCGGATGCGGCTGGCCAGCCTCGTGAAATCGCTGTCCGAGGATACCAGCACGAAGGCATCGAACTTGCCCGCGTGCAGGATATCCATCGCGTCGATCACAAGGCCGATGTCGCTCGCGTTCTTGCCTTTCGTGTTGGCCGACTGCTGATGCATCACGAGGCCCAGATCGCGGGCCTGGTTCTTCCAGCCGGCCAGTTGTGTGCTGGACCAGTCACCGTAGACGCGCCGCAGTGCAGGCTCGCCAATCGTGCTGATCTCTTTCAGAATCGCCTCAGCATGCCGCGCCAGCACGTTGTCGGCGTCGATCAGCACCGCCAGCAGTTTTGCACCGTCGCGGGCCATCAGTAGACCACGACCGATCGGATGCTCTCGCCCGAATGCATCAGCTCGAAGCCCTTGTTGATATCCTCCAGCGGCAGGATGTGGGTGATCATCGGGTC
>JAYSYZ010000245.1:0-22433 GCA_043727195.1 Paracoccaceae bacterium | reverse complement strand
CGCTGCTGGGGCTGAAGGAGATCAGGCGCCACGACAACGAGGGTGGGCGGTTCACGCTGGTGTTCATGGCGCCGCCGGGGCAGGAGGCGTGCCCGGTGGAGCTGACGTACAACTGGGACGGCGATGCGGGGTTGCCCTCGGACGGGCGGCATTTCGGGCATCTGGCCTATGAGGTGGATGACATCTATGCCACCTGCGCGCATCTGCACAAAGCGGGCGTGCTGATCAACCGGCCACCGCGCGACGGGCGGATGGCGTTCGTGCGCAGCCCTGACAACGTGTCGGTGGAACTGTTGCAGCGGGGGGCGGCGAAACCCCCGGCGGAACCTTGGGCAAGCATGGCCAGCACCGGGCATTGGTGAGGGCGGTTTTCCGGAAGAGTGCCGGCGCAGGGGGATAATGCCGCGGCTGCGCGGACGTTGCCGCCTGCCCCGGGTGCGCTCCGCGCGGGGATATTTATGCCAAGATGAATGGGGTCTAGGCGAGGCCTGCGGCCTGCATCAGTTTCTGGGCTGCGTCCGAGGCGAGGCGGTCGCGACCCTGACCGTGGACGGGGATGCGGCCCGGCTCGAAGAAGAGGGGCGCGGCGAGCGGGGTGACGCGGGGCAGGCGGCGCAGGTCGATATTGGGGCCGACGCGGGCGAGCAGGGTTTCGATGCGGGAAAAGTCGATCAGGCCGCGCAGAGCCTCTTCCCGGGTGATCTGGAGAAGGAGGTGGCCGGGATCGAAGCGGCGAAGCGTGTCGTAAAGGATGTCGGAGGAAAAGGTCGCCTGCCGCCCGGATTTGCGGCGGCCCTGATGCGAGCGTTCGATAAGGCCCGAGATGATCGCAGAGGCGCGGAAGGTGCGCTTCATCACGGCGTTGCCGGAGAGCCAGGTTTCCAGCCCGGCGCGCAGGGTTTCGGGATCGAACAGGGGGGTGGGGTCGGTGACCGGATCAAGGCCCCAGATCAGTGTCGCGTAATCTGTGGCGGTGAAGCCGAGGGGGGCGAGGCCCTGCGATTCCATCTGTTTGGTGAGCAGAAGGCCAAGCGTCTGCTGGGCATTGCGACCGGCAAAGCCGTAGACGACAAGGTGTTCGCGGCCATCGTGCGGGAAGCTTTCCAGAAGCAGCGAGTGGGGGTCGGGAAGGCGCGACACATCACGCTGCAAGCTTAGCCACTGGGCGGTGTGGCTGGGCAGGTCCGGCCAGGTTTCCTGCTGGAAGATCTGCAGGATGCGGTCGGCGAGCAGCGTCGAGGTGGCAAATTTGGTGCCGTTGAACACGGCCACTTTCGGATCACGACCGGGGGAGCGGCTGACCTCGACCGTAAGCTCCTTGAGGCTTTCGTAGCGGACGACCTGACCGCCGATCAGGAACGTATCGCCGGGGGTCAGGGTGGCAGCGAAATCTTCCTCCACCTCGCCCAGAGGCATGCCGCCGAGGTGGTTTTTCAGGCGGACCTTGAGGGTGTCGGTGTCGATGATGGTGCCGAGGTTCTGGCGGATCACCGATGCGGCGCGCGGGTCGCGCAGGTGCCATGCGCCATTGGTCTGTTTCAGTCTTTGCCAGCGGTCATAGGCGCGCAGGGCGTAGCCGCCGGTGGCGACGAAATCGAGGCAGGCCTCGAACTCTGCCAGTGTCAGATGGGCATAGGGACCGGCGGTGATAACTTCGTGGTAAAGCTGTGCGGCGTCGAACGGACCGGCGCAGGCAGTGGCGAGGATGTGCTGGCACAGGACGTCGCGCGGGCCGGGGCCGCGCGGTTCGCCGTCCAGCGTGTGGGCGCGGACGGCGTCAAGGGCGGCCTGGCATTCGACCACCTCGAACCGGTTGGCGGGGACCAGAAGGGCCTTTGACGGGGCGTTGTAGCGGTGGTTGGCGCGGCCGATCCGTTGCACGAGGCGTTTCACGTTCTTGGGCGCACCGACCTGTATCACCAGATCCACATCGCCCCAGTCGATGCCGAGGTCGAGCGAGCCGGTGCAGACCACCGCGCGCAGGGCACCTGCGACCATCGCCTGTTCCACCCGGTCGCGCTGTTCGCGGGCGAGGCTGCCGTGGTGGATGCCGATGGGCAGGCTGTCGGCGTTCTGCAGCCAGAGATCGTGGAAAAAGAGTTCCGCCTGCGCGCGGGTGTTGTGGAAGATCAGCGTGATGCGGTGGCGGGAAATTTCATTGAGGATGGCCGGGATCGCGTAGCGCCCGCCACCGCCGGACCATGGCGGATAAGCCTCCGTCTCCAGCATCGAGATGTCGGGGTCGGGGCCGGGGTCTGCTTGCAAAATGGTGGTTTCGGGGGCGAGAAAGCGGGCGAGGGCGGGCGGGTTTTCGACCGTGGCAGAAAGACCGACGCGACGCAGGCCGGGGGCGAGGGTGGCGAGGCGGGCAAGCTGCAGGGTAAGCTGATCGCCGCGTTTGCTTTCGGCCAGCGCGTGGATTTCATCGACGATGACGCGTTGCAAGCCATGGAAAATGCGCGGGGCATCTTCGTAGCTGAGCAGGAGGGCGAGGCTTTCGGGCGTGGTCAGCAGGATATGCGGCGGGTCGGCGCGCTGGCGGCGGCGCTGGGTGTAGGTGGTGTCACCGGTGCGGTCCTCGACGCGGATCGGCAGGCCCGCGCCTTCGATGGGCGTGCGCAGATTGCGGCGGATGTCGGCGGTCAGCGCCTTGAGCGGCGAGATGTAGAGGGTGTGCAGGCCGGGGGTCGGGGTGGTGCCAAGTTCGGCCAAAGTGGGGAGGAAGCCTGCAAGCGTCTTGCCGCCGCCGGTGGGCGCGATGAGCAGGGTGGCGGGTCTGGTGGCCAGTGCCAGCATGTCGGACTGGTGCGGGTGGAGCGACCAGCCTTTGGCGGCGAACCAGTTGGCGAGGGGCGGGGGAAGGGTCATGGGGCAGAGATAGGGCGCGCGGACGGTGGGGGGAATGGCGAAAGCCGCGCGGCGGCTTTTCTTGGCCGATTGATCCGCCGACTGCCAATTTGTGGCCTGCCGCCGGCGGTTTGCGCCTTTTGGCAGGCGGTCCGGTGGGCCGTGCATCGGACGGCCGAGTTTCGGAGCTTTGGCCGCGCCGGATCGCTGTTGCGCGGATCGATTCTGCTTTCCCCTGCCGCTGCATTTGCTCTAAGCCAGCCGGATGAAGCTTCTTTTCCTTGGCGATGTGATGGGCCGGTCTGGCCGGGCGGCGGTGGTTGAACGGCTGCCCGGGCTGCGGGCGGACTGGGGCCTCGATTTCGTTGTGGTCAACGGCGAGAATGCAAGTCAGGGCGTCGGGCTGACGGCAGACCATGCGCGGGTTCTGCTGCAGGCGGGGGCGGATTGCATCACGCTGGGCGACCATGCGTTCGACCAGAAGGACATGCTGAGTTACATCGAGACGGAGCCGCGGATCATCCGGCCCCTGAACTTTTCCAAGGTGGCGCCGGGCAAGGGCGCGCGGGTGTTCGAGGCGACGCAGGGGCGGCGGGTGCTGGTCACGCAGGCGCTGGGGCAGGTGTTCATGAAGCGGCCGTTCGATGACCCGTTCAGTGCGCTTGAGGCGGTGCTGAAGGCGCATACGCTTGGGGCGGCGGTGCAGGCGGCGATTGTGGACATTCATGCCGAGGCCACATCCGAGAAGATGGCGGTGGGGCATTGGTGCGACGGGATGGCGTCGCTGGTCGTGGGCACGCACACGCATGTGCCGACGGGGGATGCGATGATCCTGGCCAAAGGCACGGCGTATCAAAGCGATGCGGGGATGTGCGGCGACTATGACAGCGTGATCGGGATGGAGAAGATGGAGCCGTTGCGCCGGTTCATCACGGGCATGGCGAAAGGGCGGTTCGAACCTGCGGGCGGCGAGGCGACGCTGTCGGGGGTGTATGTCGAGACGGATGACCGGACGGGCCGCGCGCTGCGGGTCAGGATGATCCGTGTTGGCGGGCGGCTGGAACAGGCGCTGCCGTGAGCCAGCGGTCCGTCTATGTTGCGGTCCTGCTGGCGCTGGGTGTCGGCTGGGGCAGCACTCAGGCGTTGGGCAAGATTGCGGCATCGAGCGGACATGGGGTGTTTGGCCTGATCTTCTGGCAGGGCGTGATCGGCGTGGTGGTGCTGGGTGCGCTGACGCTGGCGCGAGGCAGGCGCTTGCACCTGACAAAGCCAGGGCTGCGGTTCGCCGTGATCATCGCGATAGTGGGAACGGTCGCGCCGACCTATACCTTTTACACGTCGGTTGTGCATTTGCCCGCCGGGATCATGTCGGTCCTGATTTCCGCGGTGCCGCTGTTTTCGTTTCCGATGGCGATGATGCTGGGGATGGACAGATTCTCGGCCAGACGATTGTTCGGGTTGATCTGCGGGCTGACGGGGGTGGCCTTGATTGCGTTGCCCGGTGCCAGCCTGCCGGACCCGGCGATGGCGATCTGGGTGCCCTTCGCGCTGCTGGGCCCGTTGTTCTACGCGCTGGAGGGAAATATCGTGGCGCGTTGGGGAACATCTGGTCTGGACCCGGTGCAGGCGATGTTCTGGGCAAGTCTGGTTGCGGCGGCGATTGTTCTGCCGGTGGCGGTGGTTCAGGGGCAGATGTTCAGCCTTGTGCCCCTTGGCCGGCCCGAAGCGGCGCTGGTGTTGAATTCGGGCATGCATGCGCTGCTCTATGCAAGTTATGTCTGGCTGAATGGGCGGGCAGGGGCGGTGTTCGCGGCCCAGACCGCCTACTTCGTCACCGGATCGGGAGTGTTCTGGGCAATGGCGCTGCTGGGTGAGCGGTTTTCACCACTGATCTGGGTGGCACTTGTGGTGATGCTGGCGGGTGTGGCATTGGTTCAGCCACGATCCACACGGCCCGCCGTGGCTTGAGAGCGGAGGTTTGATGTTCGGACTGGCGATTCCTGTCGAGGCGCAACCCTTCGTGGCGCTGGGCATCCTTGTGGTGATGTTCGTGCTGTTCGTGATGGAACGGACACCGGTCGAGGTGACGGCCATCGGCGGGGCGGCGGCGATGATCATCCTCGGCATCCTGCCGATCAAGGAGGCGACGTCGGTTCTGTCAAACTCGGCCCCCTGGACCATCGCGATGATGTTTCTGGTGATGGGCGGGCTGGTGCGGACCGGGGCGGTGGAGATGATCATTTCCACGGCGGGGCGGTATGTCGGCGACCGGCCGAAAACCACGATTGCGGTGTTGTTCGCATTCATCGCGGTGGCATCGGCGTTCATGAACAACACGCCGCTGGTGGCGGTGATGATCCCGGTGGTTATCCAGATTGCGGTCAAGATCAAGACTGCGCCATCTAAGCTGTTGATCCCGTTAAGTTATCTTACAGTATTGGGCGGCATGATCACCCTGATCGGCACATCGACCAACATATTGGTTGACGGCGTGGCGCGCGACCGCGGGCTGGAACATTTCACCCTGTTCGAGATTGCGCCGCTGGGCATTGCAGTGACGGTGGCGGGGGCGATCTACCTGGCGATCTTTGGCAACCGGCTGTTGCCGGTGCGCCAGTCGATGGGTGCGTTGTTGAGCGACCGGCGCAAGATGAAATTCTTCACCGAAGTGGCAGTGCCGGAGGACAGCACGCTGGTCGGGCAGCCGGTGATGGATGTCGACCTGTTCAAGCGCGACGGGGTGCGGCTGATCGACGTGTTGCGCGGCGACGCCAGTTTGCGCCGTGATCTGGCACCGGTGGTGTTGCAGGCCGGCGACCGGGTGGTGCTGCGGACCGAGATGACCGAGCTGCTGAGCCTGCAGAACCGCAAGGATGTGCATCTGGTGGACAAGCTGTCTTCGGTCACGACCGAAACCGTGGAGGTGCTGATCGGCCCCGGCTGCCGGATGGAGGGGCGGTCGCTGGGCGAGTTGCGCCTGCGGCGACGCTATGGCGTTTATGTGCTGGCGGTGCACCGGCGCAACCAGAACATCGGCCGGCAACTGGACGATCTGATCGTGCGGGTCGGCGACACGCTGCTGCTGGAAGGCAATATCGAGGATATCCAGAAGCTGGCGGCGGATATGGATCTGGTCGATATCAGCCGCCCCCGGGTGGCGGCGTTTCGCCGGGCCAAGGTGCCGATCGCGCTGGCCGCTCTGGCGCTGATCGTCGTCTTGTCGGCGCTGGATGCGGCGCCGATCCTGCCCCTGGCGCTGATCGCGGTGGCGGTGATCCTGATCACCCATTGCGTGGACAGCGACGAGGCGTTTTCGTTCGTGGACGGGCGCTTGCTGGCGATGATCTTTGCCATGCTGGCGGTGGGCGAGGGGCTGGATCAATCCGGCGCGGTCGCGATGACCGTGACCGGGGTGGCACCCTGGCTGGTGGGGCTGAGCCCGTTCATGCTGATCCTGGCGGTATATTTCATCGGTCTGGTTCTGACCGAGTTTCTGTCGAACAATGCGGTTGCGGTGATCTATACGCCGGTGGCGATCGAACTGGCGCAGAACCTTGGTTTTGATCCGCGCCCGTTCGTGGTGGCGGTGATGTTTTCGGCCACGCTCGCCTTTGCCACGCCGGTGGGCTACCAGACCAACATGATGGTTTACGGGCCGGGCGGGTACCGGTTTTCCGACTATGTGAAGATAGGCTTGCCGTTGAATATCATCGTGATGCTGGTGGCCTGCGCGTTGATCCCGCTGATCTGGCCTTTGTGAGGGAGTTGTGATGCGCAAGGTTCTGGGCTTGGTACTGCTGGCGGGGTGCGCGGTACCGCAGGGCAATCCGGTGCCGCAGGCGGCGCGGCTGTCGGCAGAGGTGCTGACGCTGACGCTGTCGGACGGCACGGTCTGCCGCGCGAACTGGGCGGCGGCGGGCGGCGCGGGGCGGCTGGAGCCTTGCGGGCCGGGCTATGGCTATGCGGTGCGGGTGGTGGAAAACTCCAACCTGCTGCGCCAGTTGTTCACCGGGCTGACGGATGCGCTGGGAGCCGACGGCGCGGTGCCGCCGATGGCAGAGGTGTTGATTACCGATGCCGGGGGCGTGGACCGGGTCTTTGTGTCGCTGCCCGAGGTGGATCCGTCTGGCGACTAGCGCCCCCCCTCCCCTTGCCGGGGGGAGAGAGGCGCCCTGGCTTGGCGGGGTTGCGGTGGCGCGGCGCGCTGGTGTAGAGGACGCCATCACTTCTCGGACCGGAGTTCAGGGTCATGGCAGGCCATTCGAAATGGGCGAACATCCAGCACCGCAAGGGCAAGCAGGACAAGTTACGCTCGAAAATGTTTTCCAAGCTGGCGAAGGAAATCACTGTCGCCGCCAAGATGGGAATGCCCGACGTGGACATGAATCCGCGTCTGCGGCTGGCGGTGAAGGCCGCAAAGGCGGTGTCGATGCCGAAGGACGTGATCGACCGGGCCATCAAGAAAAGCCAGATGGGTGACGGGGCGGATTACACCGAAATCCGCTATGAAGGCTATGGCGCGAACGGTATCGCGATCATCGTCGAGGCGATGACCGACAACCTGAACCGCACGGCCAGCAACGTGCGCAGCTATTTCACCAAGGCCGGGGGCAACCTTGGCACCACCGGATCGGTGAGCCACAGCTTTGACCGGGTTGGCGAAATCTCATATCCCGCCTCGGCCGGATCGGCGGACGAGATGATGATGGCCGCGCTTGATGCGGGGGCGGATGATGTAGAGTCCGATGAGGACGGTCACTGGATTTATTGCCAGGTGGAGAATCTGGCCGAAGTGTCGGATGCGCTGGAAAAGGCGCTGGGGGAATCGACGGAATCCAAGCTGATCTGGAAAGCGCAGACCCTGACAGAGGTTGATCTGGACACCGCGCAAAAGCTGATGCGGCTGATCGACCTGTTGGACGAGGATGACGACGTGCAGACGGTGACACACAACTTTGACATCCCGGAGGATGTGGCGGCGCTGCTGGAGTGACCGTATGTGGGCCGGTTCAGAACACGTCGAGGAAATATAGGATGATGATGATGGGGATCGGGATGCCGATTGCCCAGGCCAGAGCGCCTTTCATCGAAGCCTCCTGCTTTGCTGCTGCGTCAGGGTGATAACGCTGGCGTGCGGGAACGGTTCCGCTGCCACTAGTGTTGCAAGGTGGCTTCGCCCCAGCCGAGGGCGATGAGGTCGGCACTTCGCGCATGGGCATCGTCGGTCATGATGAATTCGTCTAGTTGCGGTGCCGCGACCGTGGTGCCTGACAGCATCGCGTGGATCTGGCCGCGGTGGTGCTGATCGTGCAGGAAGAGGTGCATCAGCGTGTCGGCCATGGATTCGGTCTGGATGCGGAGCGCGCGGTGGATGTGGACGGGGCGCGCAAGATCGGTCGCGCGCAATCCGTCGACCAGCGCGATCACCGATTGATCAAGCGCGGTCTGCGCGGCGGCCAGGCTGGCCGGATCGGTAAACGGCAGTGCGTCGGCGAAGGCCGCGACACCCAGATTGCCGCCTTGCATGGCGTCGATGTAAAAGCGGTCGACGACATGGATATGGTTCATCGTGGCGCACAGGCTGGGGAAAAAGCCGGTGCGGGGGGCTGCCCATTCACCCGGTTGCAGGGCGGCGATGGCGATCTGCAGGCGGCGGTTGGCAAGGTGGTTGTTGCGCGCCAGTTGGCGGTAGGGGCGGAGGAGGTCGGTCATCCGCGCAGTGTTGCGCGGGGGCCCTGCGGCGTCAACCGGCGGGAACCAGCATCGCGCGGGCCGAGTGGCGGATTGCGTCGGTCAGCGGGGCAAGTGCGGGGGCGGCAAGGCGGGTGAACTGCCAGTGCAGGGGCACGTCCAGCGGGGTACCGGGCGCCAGTTCCGCCAGTGTGCCGCGCGCCAGGTGATCTGTCACCAGCGGTTCGGGATTGAGGCCCCAGCCAAGCCCGGTCAGGCAGGCATCGACGAAGGCGTGGGTGGAGGCCATGCGGTGGCTGGGAAAGGCGGCGCGGCGGGCGTGGCCGCGGGTCTGGCGGGCAACCCACAGGTCTTGCAGGCGGTCTTTGTCGGAAAAGGTCAGGGCGGGGGCTTTGGCAAGCGCCGCAGCGGTCGGGCCAAACGGGAACCAGCGCTGCATGTAGGCGGGAGAGGCGGTGGCGCGGTAGCGCAGGCTTCCCAAAGCGATGGTGTCGCAGCCTTGCAGCGGGCCGGGATGGCCGGTGACGGCGGCGACAACCTCGCCCCGTTTGAGCCAATCCTGGCTGACATCCTGATCGTCGATCACGAGGTCGAAGAGAAAGCCGGTGGTGGCAGCAAGGGCGGGGATCACCCAGGTGGCGAGGCTGTCGGCGTTGACCGCGATGCGCAAGGTGGCGCGACCGGCGGACAGGCCGGGAAGATCGGCGGCGAGGGTGCGTTCGAGGAGGGCAACCTCGTCATGGTGGCGGATCAGGCGCAGGCCCGCGTCGGTGGCGGTGCAGGGTTGGCCGCGGCGGATCAGGAGGGTGCCCGACGCCTCCTCCAACGCCTTGATGCGTTGCGAGATGGCTGAGGGGGTGACGTGCAATTCCGCTGCCGCTAGATCGAACGAGCCGCGCCGGTGGACGGCGGCGAGGGCGGCAAGCTGGGCAGGATCAAGCATTAGATTGACTAACTTTACCATAGAATGATTAATTTGATTGATGACAAAAGTCGCGGTCAGGTCAAGCAGAAAGCGGGGTGCAACATGGGCGAGCGGGATCTGGCGGTGTTGTTGCGGGGGATGGAGCCGGTGTTGCACGACGCTGCCTATGGCTTTGCAGTCTGGGGCAGCGGCACGCTGCCTTTCGCGGCGTTCGCCACCGTGGCGGAGGCGGAGGGGCTGACCGTGGTGGCCGATCTTGCGGCAATGCGGGCGGCGGGGATGGTGTCGGACCCCTGGGCGAGGATCAGCCTGACCATTCACAGCGACCTTGCGGCAGTGGGGTTGACGGCGGCCTTTGCGGCGGCGCTGGCCGGGGTGGGGATCAGCGCCAACGTGATCGCCGGGTTCCATCACGACCATATCTTTGTGCAGTGGGATCAGCGGGAGGCGGCACTGGCCGCGTTGCGGGCGCTGGCCGATGCTTGAAGCAGCGTTGCATGGCTATGCGGTGGCGATCAGTTTGATATTGGCGATCGGGGCGCAGAATGCCTTTGTCTTGCGGCAGGGCATCCGGCGCGAGCATGTGGCGGCGGTGGTGGCGGTGTGTGCCCTCTCGGATGCCATTCTGATCGGGGCAGGCGTGGCGGGGTTTGGTGCGGTATCGGGTGCGGTGCCGTGGATCGGTGCGGCAATGCGCTGGGCGGGGGTGGCGTTCCTGCTGGTGTACGGCGCACTGCGGTTCAGGGCGGCGCTGCAGGGGGGCGAGGCTTTGCGACCCGCGCCGGGTGGGGCCGTGCCACTGGGCCGGGTGCTGGCGACCGGTCTGGTGCTGACCTGGGCCAATCCCCATGTGTATCTGGATACGGTGGTGCTGATGGGCTCGATCTCGGCGCAATATGCGCCGCATGGGGTGGCGTTTGGGGTGGCGGCGGCGCTGGGCAGTTTCAGTTTCTTTGCCGCGCTTGGGTTTGGGGCGCGGCTGCTGGCACCGCTGTTTGCCAGACCGCAGGCCTGGGTGGTGCTGGAGATCGTGGTCGGCTGCACGATGTGGGCGATTGCAGCGGCCCTTGCCTTTGGCTGAGGCTTGCGGTTCTGTCCGCCGATGCGCGCGATGACTGATCTTGGCCGCCCCGTGCAGGGGGTTTTGTGGATGCTGGCGACGGGGGTCGCTTTCGTTGGCGTCAACGGGATCGTGCGGCATCTGGGGACCGACCTTCCGGCCGCGCAGTCGGCGTTCATCCGTTTTGTTTTGGGTCTGGTGTTCCTGCTGCCTGCGATCTGGATGGCGCGGGCGACACGGTTTCCGCCCCGGTTTTTGTGGATGTTCGGCTGGCGCGGCCTGCTGCATGTGGCGGCGGTGATCTTTTGGTTTTACGCGATGGCGCGGGTGCCGGTGGCGGAAATGGCGGCAATCGGTTTTCTGAACCCGGTGGTGGTGCTGGTGATCGCGGGGCTGCTGTTGGGCGAGGGGCTGGGGCGCGGGCGGGTGCTGTCGGTGGTGGTGGCGCTGGCGGGGGCACTGGTGGTGCTGCGGCCGGGGGTTCGGGAGGTGTCGGTCGGGCATCTGGCGCAGCTGGCGGCGACGCTGTGCTTTGCGGTCAGCTATATCTTTGCCAAACGGCTGAGCGGGCTGGCCCCGGCGTCGGTGATCGTGGCGGTGCTGTCGGTGACGGTGACCGTGGGTCTTGCCCCGATGGCGTGGTGGGTCTGGCAGCCGGTGCGGGGCGACCAGTTGGCCTGGCTGGCGCTGGTGGCGGCACTGGCGACCTTTGGCCATTACGCGATGACGCGGGCGTTCAGCGCGGCCCCGCTGGCGGTGACCCAGCCGGTGACGTTTCTGCAGATCCTTTGGGCGGCACTGCTGGGCGCGGTGGTCTTCGGCGAGGCAGTGGACGGGTTCGTGCTGCTGGGCGGCGCGATGATCGTGGCTGCGGTAAGCCTGAACACCTGGGCCGAGGCGCGGCGTGGGCGCATCCCGCCGCAGCCCAGCCCATAGGTGTTGCGTGCGGGGCCGGGAAAGCGCGCGGTCGGGTGACCCGGCATGAAGGGAGTTTCCCTAGGTTTGCGCCTCAAGGCGTTCCTGCGGAGGTTTTCATGCCCGATGATACGACGATCCTGTCGCTGCCCCTGATCCTGCCGGCACAGGCGCAAAAGCACGTCACCCATAACGAAGCGCTGGCCGTGCTGGACCTGGTCGTCCAGCTGGCAGTGATCAACCGGACGCTGACCACGGCCCCGGCGCTGCCGGCGGTGGGGGATCGTCACATCGTGGCGGCGGGCGCGACGGGACCCTGGGCCGGGCAGTCGGGGCGGATCGCCCTTTATACGGCAACGGGCTGGCAGTTCACGGCACCGCTGCCGGGCTGGCAGGCGCATGTGCTGGCCGAGGGGGCGACGGCGGTGTTTGATGGGGTGGCCTGGCGAACCCCGGCGGAAAGCCCGCTGATCGCATCGCGGCTGGGCGTGTCGGCGACGCCGGACGCGACCAACCGGCTGGCGGTATCGTCGCCGGCGACGCTGCTGAACCATGCGGGCGCGGGGCATCAGCTGAAACTGAACAAGGCCACGGTGGCGGATACGGCGAGCCTGTTGTTCCAGACCGGGTTTTCGGCCCGGGCCGAGATCGGCACGGCTGGCGCGGACGATTTTTCGGTCAAGGTCAGCGCGGATGGTGCGGCGTTCAACACCGCGCTGGTGGCTGCGGCGGCAAGTGGCGAGGTGACGTTGCCAAAGCCGGTAAAGCTGGGTGGCCAGTCGGCTGATCCCGTGGTTCCGGTGGACGGCACGCTGTGGCTGAACACCACGACCGGCGAAGTGAAGGTGCGCAGCGCCGGGGCGACGGTGGCGATCGGCACCGGCGGCGGCGGCGTGGCCGATGGCGACAAGGGCGACATCACGGTTTCGGCTGGCGGCACGATCTGGGCGATTGACGAGGGTGCGGTGACGCTGGCCAAGCTGGCCAGCGTGGCGACGGACACCTTTCTTGGCCGCGATACCGCCGGAATCGGCGTGCCCGAAGTGCTGGGCCCGACGGCGGCGCGGGGCATCCTGAACGTGGCTGACGGGGCCACTGCCAATGCTGCCGACGCAGCGCTGCGGGACCGCGCGACGCATACCGGCACGCAACTGGCAGCGACGATCAGCGATTTCGCCGAAGTCGCGCAAGATGCTGTCGGCGGCATGGTCGACACCTCGCTGGTCTATGTCGATGCGACCCCGGTGTTGCAGCGGGCGGCGCTGACCGGTGCGATCACGGCCCCGGCGGGCGGCAATGCCACGGCGCTTGGCGGGTTCACCAAGGCGCAACTGAACGCGGCGGTGACGGATGGCGACCCGCTGTACGTGGGGGATGTGACCGGCAATGCCACGCATACCGGCGATGTGACCGGGGCCACCGCGCTGACCATCGCGGCGGATGCGGTCAGCAATGCCAAGCTTGCCAACATGGCCAATGCCACGCTGAAGGGCCGCACCAGCGCAGGCAGTGGCGATCCGGAGGATCTGACCGGCACACAGGCGACAGCGTTGCTGGACCCGTTCACGAGCGCGGCCAAGGGGCTTGCCCCGGCCTCGGGCGGCGGGACGGCGAACTTTCTGCGGGCTGATGGCGCATGGGCTGCCCCGGCGGGCGGCGGCGGCGGGGCAGGGGATGTTGTCGGCCCGGCCAGCGCCACGGACAATGCGCTGGCACGGTTCGACGCAACGACGGGCAAGCTGCTGCAGAACAGCGTGAACCCGGTCAGCGACGCTGGCGAGATCGGCCTGCCCGGGGTTGCGGCGCCGACCGCACCTCCGGCATCGCAGGTCAACCTCTTTGGCACGAACATCGCCGGCGGCACCGTGCCGGGGTTCATGGGCGAGGACGGGGTGATCCACACGATCCAGTCGGATCTCGGCGAATTCAACGTGTCGCGGTTCTTCCCCTCGGCGGGAAACAACGCCTCCAGTGATGCGAGCATAACGGTTACGGCAACCGGCACCAGTACCGGGGCAGGTATATCTGCAACCAATCTTCATACAGTGATGTCGCGGGTCGACTATCTTGTCACAACTGCCGCAACCACTGCCGTCGCCGGGCTGCGCAGCAACGCGAACCCGATCCGGATCGGGCGCACTGCAGCGGCACCGGGCGGCTTTCTGGTGCGCATGGTCTGGGGGCCGGCGACCGGGGTCGCGACGGCCACGCACCGCGCCTTCTGCGGCCTGATCCCGACAGTGGCACCGACGGATGTCAACCCATCAACCCTGCTGAACATTGTCGGCATGGGCTATGACGCCGCAGATGCCAACGTGCAGTTTCTGCACAACGACGGGGTGGGCGCTGCCACCAAGATCGACCTTGGCGTGGCCTTTCCAAAGCCCAATGCCGACCGGACGCAGGTTTACGAGTTGCAGCTGTTTTCGCCGAACAGCCTGACCCAATCGGTCAGATGGCGGGTGATCCGCTACAACACCACCGGCAAGACCATCGCGGCCGAGGCATCCGGCAGCGTTGCGACGGACATGCCTGCGGTCACGCAGTTCCTTGGGTTGCGCACGGCGATGAGCGTTGGCGGTACCTCGTCGGTGATCGGCGTGGCGGTTGGCGGCTGGCTGGCTGCGACCAGCTATTGAGGTGGGGGGTGCTGCGGGGGCGGCCCTGCCCCCGGCCGTTTGACAGGCCCCGGCGCACTGCATAGACATGCCGTTACTTTGCAACAGGGTGATTGGCATGCGTATTGCGATGATCGGAACGGGATATGTCGGCCTGGTCTCTGGCGTGTGCTTTTCCGATTTCGGGCATGATGTCGTCTGCGTCGACAAGGATACCGACAAGATTGCCGGGCTTCTGGCGGGACAGGTGCCGATTTTCGAGCCGGGGCTGGAGGCGCTTTTGGCCAAGAATGTGGCAGCCGGGCGGTTGTCATTCGCCACCGATCTGGCCCAGGCGGTGGACGGGGCGGAGGCCGTGTTCATCGCGGTCGGCACGCCGACGCGGCGCGGTGACGGACATGCCGATCTGACCTATGTGATGGCGGCGGCCGAAGAGATCGGGCGGGCGCTGACCGGCTATGCGGTGATCGTCACGAAATCCACGGTTCCGGTGGGCACCAACCGCAAGCTGGGCGAGGTTGTGCGCACGGCCAATCCGCAGGCAAAGTTCGACGTCGCCTCGAACCCCGAGTTTTTGCGCGAGGGGGCGGCGATCGACGATTTCATGCATCCTGACCGGGTGGTTGTGGGCGTGGAATCCGGCAAGGCCAAGAAGGTGCTGGCCGAGTTGTACCGCCCCCTGTCGCTGCGCGAGTTTCCGATGGTCTACACCGGGCTTGAAAGTGCCGAGATGATCAAATACGCGGCCAACGCCTTTCTTGCGACGAAGATCACTTTCATCAACGAGATCGCGGCGCTGTGCGAAAAGGTCGGGGCCGATATCAAGGCAGTGTCCAAGGGCATGGGGATGGACGGGCGCATCGGCGACAAGTTCCTGCATGCAGGCCCCGGCTATGGCGGCAGCTGTTTTCCCAAGGATACCAAGGCGCTGGCGCGGATCGGGCAGGATCACGCGGTGCCGATGCAGATCGTCGAGACGGTGATCAAGGTCAATGACGAGGTGAAGCGCCGGATGGTCGACAAGATCACTGACCTGTGCGACGGCACCTTGCGCGACAAGACCATCGCGATCCTGGGCGTCACCTTCAAGCCGAACACCGACGACATGCGCGAAGCGCCTTCGCTGACGATCATTCCCGCACTGGTCGGGGCGGGGGCGAAGGTCAGGGTCAGCGATCCGCAGGGCCGCCATGAGGGCGAGGCGCTGCTGCCCGGCGTGAAATGGGTGGAAAACCCCTATCAGGCGGCCACCGGCGCCGACCTGATCGTGATGCTGACCGAATGGAACGAGTTCCGCGGCCTTGATCTGGCCAAGCTGGCGCGCAAGATGGCGACGCCGATGATGGCGGATCTGCGCAACATCTATGACCGTGACGAGGTGCTGGAGGCGGGGTTTTCCCGCTATGAGGGTGTCGGGCGGTAGGGTCGCAACCCGATCAACCTCTTGAATTGTCAGCAAGTCTTGTTCACCGCTGCCTGTCGTGGGCGGGGCGGGCGAAGATCGCCGAGAGGGGGCGGTCGCGTGGAGGTACAGCCCTCAACATCCTGACAGATGGTTGCGGGGGGGTGGTGGCCGTCATGCCTAGCCCGGCAAACCATGCCGACAGCGCAAAGGCCCGGCGCTGCCCGATAAATGCCCCGCTTCCACCCCGACTTTTTGCCGAAAGGGGCTGTGACGCACAGCCGGCGCGACCGTCTCGCCGTGACCGAAACACAGGTCGTCATCCCCTCCACCAGATTGCGCAAAGCGGCCGATTCCGACGATGCCGAAGCTTATCGCAACCCGTCACGACATGCTGGCCCTGCACTTCGCTTTCGCTGTCATTTACCCGGAGGGTTTGATCGAGGCGGGCCTGCGTTGGGGATGGGGAGATGCCCATCCTGCGAATGGTGGTGACGCGTCTGCGCGACCGATCCGGCGCATTCGCGGCAAATCGCGGGGAAATGTCCAGAATTCGCCCGGAACCCACCGCCCTTAGCGGCGGGCCGGAGCCGCATCCTTTGTGCCGGGTGTGTGGGTATCTTGGTGGGGCTGGAGTGTATTCCTTTCAGGTGGTGGAAACGTTTGTCGACACGCCGCTGAACCTCGTCTCGGGGATCAGCGACATGGAACTGCTGATGCAGGGCGGAAACCTGATGCTGTATACCGCGACGCGGGCCGGCGGCGGGGTGCTGGCGATCGACGTCGATGCGGCGATGACGGTTGTCGATCAGGAACTGGTCGCCCCCGGCCTGACCTTGCCGGCAGAGGCGGTGCTGGATCTGATGGCGGTGGGTGGCGTGGCGCATCTGATCGTTTCGGGTGCCAATCAGGCGGGTGTGCAGGCCTTGCGGCTGGAGGCGGCGGGCGGTCTGGCCGCACCCTTGCAGCTACCCGGCAGTCTGGCCGGGGTGATCGCGGCGCAGACCATCGTGCAATCGGGCGGCGTCACCTATTTCTATGCGGCCCGCGCCGGGGAAAGCACCATCCAGTGCTACACCGTCGCCGCCAACGGTGCGATGACCTATGCCTCCGCCCGGGTGCTGGACGGGGCGCACCCGGGGGTGGACCTTGGCGCAATGACCTCGGTCACCGTCGGGGGCGAGACCTATCTGGTCGCGTTGTCGTTGGAGGCGGATGTGGTGCGCACCTTCCGGGTAGGGCCGGGGGGCGCGCTGGCAACGCCGGTGGTGATGGGCGCGCCGCAGGGGCTGGGCATTGCCGATCCGTCGGATGTGAAGGTGGTCAGCATGGCGGGGGTGACCTACCTGCTGGTCGCGTCGGGCGGGTCATCGTCGGTGAGCGTGATCGCGGTGGGGCCGGGCGGACAGATGAGTGTGACCGATCATGTGGTCGATACGCTCGACACCCGGTTTCAGGGCATAGAGACGCTGGCGACGGCAACCATCGGCGACCGGGTCTTTGTCATTGCGGGCGGCGGCGATGACGGGGTGAACCTGATGACGCTGACGCCGGACGGGCGGCTGGTGCTGCTGGCGACGCAATTGCAGGTGCCGGGGCTGGCTTTGCACAACATCACCGCGATGACGGCGCGGGTGGTTGACGGCGTGATCGATCTGTTCGTCGCCGGCGAAGGCACCGGGATCACCCGGTTGCGACTGGATCCCGGCGAGCTGGCCCCGATCCGGATCGGTGGCGAGGCGGCTGACACCCTGACCGGCAGCGATGCCGGCGACATGATCGGCGGCGGGGCGGGCGATGACCATTTGTCCGGCGGTGCCGGTGCCGATATCCTGATCGACGGTGCGGGGGCGGATGCGCTGTACGGCGGGGCCGGTGCCGACATATTCGTGCTGGAAGCGGACGATGCCATTGATACCATTGCCGATTACCAGCGGGGCATCGACCGGATCGACCTGTCGGCCTGGGGCGCGCGGTCGATGGCCGATCTTGTCATCACCGCCACCGCGACGGGCGCGATGATCACCTGGCAGGGCGAGACGCTGCTGATCCAGTCGGCGAACGGGCTGCCGATCCAGCCGGGGGTGTTCCAGACCTCGGATTTCTTTCCGCTGTGGCATGCCCGGCCGGGCCCTGTGCAAGACAATACCATTACCGGCACCAACCAGACCGACCATCTGGAGGGCAGTGCGGGCGATGATCATTTCACGCTGTCCGCCGGGCAGGATACCATCGTCGGCGGCGACGGCTTCGACTGCGTTTCACTGGCCGATGCCGCGACTGGGGTCAGATTGAACCTAAGCGCGAACCACCAGAACACCGGCCTCGCCACGGGGCAGGTCTTTGTCTCGATCGAGGGGGTGATCGGGTCACGCTTCGCCGATCAGATCATCGGCACGGCGGGTGCCGACATGCTGGACGGTGCTGATGGCAATGACCGGCTGCTGGGCGGCGACGGCGCTGACAGCCTTTTCGGCGGCGCCGGGTCGGATGCCTTGCACGGCGGGGCCGGGGCCGACCGGCTGGATGGCGGCAGCGGGCGTGACCGGGTCAGCTACCGCGAAGCGGCGACGGGACTGCTGATCGACATGGCCGATCCCGGCGGCGGCACCGGCGAGGCGGCGGGTGACGTCCTTGTTGGCATCGAGGATGCCGAGGGCAGTGGTCACGCCGATACGGTTTTTGGCGATGCGCAGGCAAATGCGCTTTTCGGCAATGGCGGCAATGACCTGCTGCATGGCCGCAGCGGCAGCGATACGCTGTCGGGCGGCGAGGGTGACGACACGCTTGCCGGCGGGGCGGGTGGGGACCGGCTGGATGGCGGTGCCGGGGTGGACATGGTGTCCTACGCCGAAAATGGCGCGGCGATCCGGATCGACCTTTCAACCGCCACGCTGAACACCGGGGACGCGGCAGGGGACATCTTTGTCGCCGTCGAAGCGTTTGCACTGACCGGCTGGGGTGACGGTTTCTTTGGCAATGCCGAGGCGAACCAGGCCTTTGGCCGGGGCGGCAATGACACGCTGGATGGCCGGGGGGGCAGTGATCAGTTGTTCGGCGGCGCGGGCAACGACAGCCTACTGGGCGGTGACGGCGATGACACGCTTGGCGGTGGTGCGGGGGCGGACCGGCTGAATGGCGGGGCGGGGGTGGACCTTGCCAGCTATGCCGATGCGCTGGCGGCGGTGAAGGTGGACCTCGCCTCGACCCGGGGCAATACCGGCGATGCGGCGGGGGATGTCATGGCCGGGATCGAGGGGCTGGCGGGATCGGGCTTTGCCGATACGCTGCTGGGCGACGGGTTCGCCAATCTGCTGCGCGGCGAGGCGGGACACGACAGCCTGTCCGGCCGGGCGGGGCAGGACACGCTGCTGGGCGGCGAGGGCGATGACACGCTGGCGGGCGGTGCCGGGGCGGATATGCTCGACGGCGGTGCGGGCGTCGATCTGGCGGGCTACACCGACGCGGCGCGCGGCGTCCGGGCCGATCTGGCGGCCCCGGAGATGAACTCCGGCGACGCGGCGGGAGATGTGTTCACGGGGATCGAGGGGCTGGTCGGATCGGTGCATGGCGATACGCTGGTGGGGGATGGCGGGGCCAATCTGCTGTCGGGCGGCGCGGGCAATGACCGGCTGGAAGGCGGCGACGGCGATGACACGCTGATCGGGGGTGCGGGCCGCGATACGCTGATCGGCGGCGGCGGGGCTGACACGGCCAGCTATCTGTCGGCGCGGACGGGGGTGACGATCGACCTGCTGAAGCCGGCTGCCGGTACTGGCGACGCGGCGGGGGATCAGCTTTTGTCGATCGGGCGCGTTAGTCTGAGCAATTTCAACGACCGGGCCTTTGGCAGCGACTTGGCGGATATTTTCCTGGGGCATCTTGGCCATGATCTGCTGGCGGGGCGCGGCGGGGCGGATGAGCTTTTCGGTGGCGCGGGCAACGACACGCTGCAGGGCGGTGCTGACGACGATACGCTGACGGGCGGTGCCGGCGGTGACCTGCTGGACGGCGGGGCGGGGCGGGATGTTGCATCTTATGGCGATGCGGCGGCGGGGGTGCTGGCCGATCTGGCCAATGCGGCGCTGAACCGGGGCGATGCGGCGCGCGACCGCTATCTTGGGATCGAGGATCTGGACGGATCGGTCCATGCCGATACGCTTGCGGGCGACGCGGGCCACAACATGATCCGGGGCGGGGATGGGGATGACAGCCTGTCGGGGCGTGACGGCGACGATACTTTGCACGGTGGCGCGGGTAACGACACGCTGGCGGGCGGGGCGGGGACCGACAGTTTCGTCTTCCAGGCAGGCGAGGATGTCATCCTCGATTTCACGAATGATCTCGACGTTATCGTGCTGGATGCCGCAGCCTGGGGCGGTGCGCCGCCTGCCCTTGCAGAAATACTTGCCGATGCCAATATCGTGGTCGGCGAGACGGGGCTGATCCTGACGCTGGCGCCCGGCCATACGCTGGACATCCGCGGGATTTTCGACGCATCACTGCTGACGGATGACATCGTGTTCCAGTGAACATTACGGGTGATAGTTGCGGGGGTGGCCATGGCGGATCGGGTGCTGGTGACAGGCGGGGCAGGCTATATCGGCGCGCATGCCTGCAAGGTTCTGGCGCGCGCCGGGTACGAGCCGGTGGTTTTTGACAACCTGTCCACCGGCTGGGCGGAGGCGGTGCGCTTTGGCCCGCTGGTCGAGGCCGATCTTGCCGACCGCGCCGCGCTGGACCGCGCCTTTGCCGAATACCGCCCGGTTGCGGTGATGCATTTCGCAGCTTTGTCGCTGGTCGGCGATGCGATGGCCGACCCGGGGCGGTACTGGCGGGCAAACGTGCTGGGCGCGCTGAACCTGATTGAGGCGGCGGTGGCGGCGGGGTGCCTGAACTTTGTCTTCTCCTCGACCTGTGCCACCTACGGTGATCATGACGGGGTGATGCTGGATGAGACGACGCCACAGCGCCCGATCAACGCATATGGCGCGTCTAAGCGCGCGATCGAGGATATTTTGGCCAATTTCGGCGCAAGTCACGGCTTGCGCCACGTGGCATTCCGCTATTTCAACGTGGCGGGCGCTGATCCGGAGGGCGACGTCGGCGAACAGCATGTGCCCGAGACCCATCTGATCCCTCTGGTGCTCGAGGCGGTTGACGGCCGCCGGTCGCATCTGACGCTGCATGGCACGGATTATCCGACGCCCGATGGCACTTGCGTGCGCGACTATGTGCATGTGATGGATCTGGCTGAGGCGCATGTGCTGGGCCTGCGCTGGCTCATGGACGGGCGGGGGGACCGGGTGTTCAATCTGGGTTCCGGACGTGGATTTTCAGTGAAGGAAGTGCTGGATCATGCCCGCGTTGTCAGCAACCGCGAGGTGCCGGTGGTAATCGGCCCGCGCCGGGCAGGGGATGCGGCAGCGCTGGTATCCGGCAGTCTCCGGGCGACCGAGGAACTGGGGTGGGAACCGACCCGGTCCACCCTGCCGCAGATGATCAGCGATGCCTGGGCCTGGAGCCGGGGCAAAGGCTATGATCGCTGACATGTTAGCGCTGGCCTTCCGTGGTTGACCCGCTAATCTGGCGGCAGAAGGTGGAGGATCCGATGGGACGGTTGCAGGGCAAGACGGTGCTGGTAACGGCGGCGGGGCAAGGGATCGGGCGGGCCTCGGCGCTGGTCATGGCGCGCGAAGGCGCACAGGTGACCGCCACCGACGTGAACGAGGGCGCGCTGGCGGAACTGGCGGCCGAAGGGTTGCAGACCCGGGTGCTGGACGTGCGCGACCCGGCGGCGATCGCGGCGACGTTTGCGGCGGTCGGCACACCGGATGTGCTGTTCAATTGTGCGGGCTTTGTGGCCGCGGGCAGCATTCTGGACTGCGACGACGAAAGCTGGGCCTTCAGCCTGGATCTGAACATGACGGCGATGTACCGGATGTGCCGTGCCGCCCTGCCGGGGATGGTGGAGCGTGGTTCGGGCAACATCATCAACATGGCTTCGGCCGTGGGGTCGATCATCGGCGCGCCGAACCGGTTTGTCTATGGCGCGACCAAGGCCGGGGTCATCGGCATGACGAAAGCGATTGCTGCGGATTTCATCACCAAGGGCATCCGTTGCAACGCCGTCTGCCCCGGCACGGTGGACAGCCCGTCGCTGCACGACAGGATGCGGGCAACGGGCGATTACGAGGCGGCCCGCAAGGCCTTTGTCGCGCGCCAGCCGATGGGCCGGATGGCGACTGCCGACGAAATCGCAGCATTGGTGGTCTATCTGGCCAGTGACGAGTCGAGCTACACGACCGGAGTGGCCCATGTCATAGACGGCGGTTGGAGCAATACCTGACGCCCGAGTCGCCGTAGTGCCATCCGCAACGTGAATTACACGTAAAGGTTGTAAAAAAGATTTTATGGCATTGCGGCATTTCGCGGCAAGCTGCCTGTTCAGCATACCGGATTCGGCGGTAATCCGCAGCAACATCGGCGACCTATCGCCGGGAGACAACAATTTCTGGAACCGTCTGCCACGCTCGTGGTTAAATGGGTGAGGCAATAAATAAATGTACCGCCGCTCTACCGGAGCGGGAAAAAAATGGAACATGAGAGCGTGGGCCACGGCCAGATCATGCTGCTTGAGACTGCCATGCCGGTGCCAAGTGCCCGGCTGAGCATTGCCGTCATTGACGCGAATCCGCTGCTTGCGGGCGGGATTTCTGCGTTGTTGATGCAAGACGCAAACTTTGCCGCACAGGCGGTGGTCGTCGGTTCCACAGCGGACGATGCGCGGCAAGCGGCGTTCGACGTCATTGTCATCGACCCGGCGCAATCCGATCTGTCGCCAGAAACGCTGGCCCGCGACCTTGGCAGTGGTGGGGCGTCGCTGGTTGCATATTCCAGTTCGTTTTCCATCGAGCTGGCGCGTGACTGCATCGCGGCGGGATTTCTGGGATTGGTGCCAAAGACTGTGTCGTT
>JAYSYZ010000244.1:0-3078 GCA_043727195.1 Paracoccaceae bacterium | reverse complement strand
GACCGGCATCGGCGACGGCGGTCTTGATCAGCTCGGCGATCTTCTTCTCGAAGTTCGAGAGAACGCTCACCGAATACCAGCGCTTCGCCATCGTCTGCCACTTCCTTATTATCGGGGCCGTCCAGGCGGCCCGCTTTGCTTGATCCCGGAACAAAAACAGCGCGCACCTCGAATCGATGCGCGCCGGTGTTCCATTGGTTGGGGCGGGCTTATCCCTAGCTTGCCGTCAATTCAAGGGCCTTCCGCAGCAAAACCGTGTCAGCTGCCGATGATCGCGGTCAGGCCGGTGCGGATGGCGAGGTCGACGAGGCTGAAAAACACTGCGGCGAGGGTGGCCATGATGAAGACCATGACGGTGGTCAGGATCACTTCGCGACGGGTCGGCCAGGTGACCTTGGCAACCTCGGCCCGGACCTGGGCGATAAACTGGAGGGGGTTGGTGGTGGCCATGTGACGGATTCCGGAGATGAGGGTCAGAAGTCAGATACGGCGGATGGGCCGGGAATTCAAGTGAGTGGTGGAAGGGGCGTGATAACACGCGTGTTATAGGACCCAAGCGATTGAAAACGCTTTATATTCGAAATTTTGTTAACTTTTTGGCAAGGATTTCCCCCGCCGTTTCTTCGGCACCACCAGCAGCGGCGCCACCATCGCCTCGTACAGGGCAAAGAGATGCTCCACCCTCTCGCGGTCAGACGCAAACCCGGCGGGGCGGTAAAGCCGGTCGACGGCGCGGTCGAGGGCGGTATGCGCCGCCCGCAGGTTCGGCGGCATCAGGTCGGGGTCGTAAAGCGTGGCGAGGGTCGCGCCGGGATGGGCGCTGCGGGCATCGAGGATGGCTTGCGCAAGCGGGTCGAGTTTGGCGAGGTTAGCGGGGGGGAGGGGGAAGGTGTTGTAGACCACGCCAACCGAATACATGTAGTCGCTTTTCATCCGGCCTGTGATCGCGCGCATCCATGCCATGTGCTTGGCGGAGGTGAGGATGGCGAACTCCGAGAGGGTGGCTTCGGGAAGAATACGAAGTTTCTGATTGGCAATCACAGAAATGTCCAGCCAGCCAATGGGAATGTACTCTCGGCGCTCCGAACTTGTGTTGGGAATAACCAAATAGTCTGAGGAGAGACGCTCATCGACGCCTACACGAGTAGGGTAGTTGGCCATTGCTTGCGTCTGCGGACGACTGCTTTCAGCGCGGTACTTCCTGACAGCGGCGATCCGCTCCGTTACCAGTTTAAGACTGCGCAGCTGATGCGGAGTTGCTTCACGCAAATAGAGAATCCAGCGATAGAAGCCGTTTATGTATTCGTCGCCACCCAGATACTTCTTGAAAAGGCTTTGTGCGGCGGGTTCAAACGCAATGAACTGACGATATTCATCATCGTTGAACGTCAGGATACCGTTGTCGATCATCTGCACACCTGTCCTGAGGCGACGCATCCCGTTACTTGGCCCCGAAACTTCTTTGATGATTGTATGCGGGTCCTTCAACCCACCCGCATCAAACAAATAGGGTGAGATTGCCTTGTGCTGCGTTTCGACCGGATCGGCATTGACTCTTGGGTAAGAAAAAAGTCGCCGAGACCGATGGTCGATGGTCGATGGTCCGCATCTTTGGCGGAGGGGTCAAGCCCGATGATCACCACATGCACATGCGCCTTGCCGCGTGCGTCTGATCCCCACTCGAACGTGCGGTGGGCGAAGGCGATTTCCAGACCGTAGCGGTCGAAGAGGAGGGGCCAAAGCTGGGCTACCTGTTCGCCCTGGGTGATGGAGTTGGTGGAGACAAATGCGATGCGGGGACGGCGCGGCGCCCCCCCACCCCAACCCTCCCCCACGCGGGGGGAGGGAGGCGACGGGTCGGCATCGGAAGTGACATTGGCCAAGGGTGCAGCGGTGCCCCTCCCCCCGCGTGGGGGAGGTTGGGTGGGGGGGACGGTCGAGACATACGCCCCGGCCTTGAGAAACCACGCGCAGACGAAATCGAGCGTACCGCCGGATTTGCCAAGGTTGGCGATGGCGCGGACCTGTTCGCGCTGCTTCACCGACTGGAACTTGGCCCCAATAAACGGCGGGTTGCCCAGCACGTAACTGCACCGCTCCGCTGGCAAAACCGTTTCCCAATCCACCTCCAGCGCGTCGCCGTGGACGATGTGGGGGGATTTCTTCAGGGGGATGCGGGGGTAATAGCCGCCGAACGCTTCGGACAGGGCGAGGTTCATCAGGTGGTCCATCATCCAGATCGCGGTTTCGGCGATGCGGGCGGGAAACTCGGAAATCTCGATCCCGTAGAACTGATCGACATCGACGCGGGACAGGAGGGAGGCATCAAAGCTGCGCTGGCCGGTGGGGTGGATTTCCTTGAGCAGGTCAAGCTCCAGCAGCCGTAACTCGCGATACGCGATGATCAGGAAATTGCCGCAACCGCAGGCGGGATCGAAGAAGGTGAGCGAGGCCAACTTGTCGTGGAAGGCGGCAAGACGCGCGGGGCGGTTGGATTTCAGCGCGCGCAGGCGGGTGAACTCGGCCCGCAGATCATCGAGGAACAGCGGGCCGATCAGTTTGAGGATGTTCTTTTCGGTGGTGTAATGCGCGCCCGCACGGCGACGCTCGCCCGCGTCCATCACGGATTGGAAGAGCGAGCCGAAGATGGCGGGGGAAATCGGCGTCCAGTCAAAGCGGCAGGCATTCAGCAGGCCGGCTCGAATGTGGGTGTCGAAGGCGGGGGCGGGGAAGTACGCCTCGAACAACCCGCCGTTGATGTAGGGGAAGGCGTCGATGTCAGGGTCAAGCGTGGTCTGGCGCCGATCCTCGGGCGTGTTCAGAACGTCGAACAGCTGCGCCAGTTTCGGGCCGAGGTCGGAGCCATCGGGCGCGGTGCGGAGGTCGAGGTAGTGAAACAGCCGGTCGCGCAGGTTGAAGATGCCGGTATCGTCGGCAAAGAGGCAAAACACGATGCGGGTCAGAAACACCTCAAGCCGATGGCCGGTGTAGCCCGCCTGCTCCAGCAGGTCATGCAGTTTGCCGACCAGCTCGGCGGCCTTGATGTTGACGGGGTCCTGATCCTTGAAGATGCGGACC
>JAYSYZ010000243.1:0-7878 GCA_043727195.1 Paracoccaceae bacterium | reverse complement strand
CGCGGATGCTGATCGGGTCGCAATTCGGTGAGCCCTTGATCATGTGGGCCAGCCTGTTTGCGGCGGCGATACTTGCCGGGCTGCTGATCGTGGGCGTCGGATTTGCAGAGCGGTTCGCGCGGGCCCGGATGGGGGTTCCGGCATGACCTGGCTTGTGGGAACCTTCGCGGTGTGGCTGGCGGCATGGGCGCTGAACGCGCGGATTGCGGCAAGTGGTTGGGCGCGGTCACGGCCGGGGCGGGTGTTTGTGCCGGTCCTGTTCGGGGCGACCATCCTGATGATCTGGGAGGGGCTGGTGCGGGGCCTGAACGTAGCGCCGGTGATCCTGCCGCCACCAAGTGCGATTGCGGCCAAGGTGGCGACGTCGTTGCCGACCCTGTGGGTAGACTTTGCGCAGACGTTTCTGAAGGGCGCTTTGCCGGGATTTCTGATCGGCTGCGGCGCGGCGGTGGTGGTGGCGGTGGCAATCGACCGCTCGCCATTTCTGCAGCGCGGCCTTCTGCCTGTCGGCAATTTTGTCGCGGCGTTGCCAATTGTCGGCCTCGCCCCCATTCTGGTGATGTGGTTCGGGTTCGACTGGCCGTCGAAGGCGGCGGTGGTGGTGGCGATGGTGTTCTTTCCGGTGCTGGTGAACATGGTGGCGGGGTTGCAGGCATCCGAGCGGATGCAGAAGGATCTGATGGCGACCTGGGGGGCAAGCTACTGGCAGACCCTCATCAAACTTCGCCTTCCGGCGGCGATGCCGTTCCTGTTCAACGGCCTTAAAATTGCGTCGACACTGGCCCTGATCGGCGCGATTGTTGCCGAGTTTTTCGGCAGTCCGGTTTACGGCATGGGGTTTCGCATCTCGACCGAGGTGGGGCGGCTTGGCCTTGACATGGTCTGGGCCGAGATTGCGGTGGCGGCTATGGCGGGGTCGGCCTTTTATGGGCTGATCGCGCTGATCGAACGGTGGGTGACTTTCTGGCACCCCTCGCAACGGCATTAACCAATGGCCCGGCATATGGGCCCAACACGGGAGACGACGATGAAAAAGCTGCTGACAGGGGCCTTTGTGGCCGCGATGGCGACCGGGGCGCAGGCCGAGGATGTAACGCTGCAACTGAAATGGGTGACGCAGGCACAATTCGCGGGATATTATGTGGCGCAGGCCAAGGGTTTTTACGAGGAAGAGGGGCTGAATGTCACGATCCTGCCGGGCGGGCCGGATATCGCGCCGACGCAGGTGATCGCCGGGGGCGGTGCGGATGTGGTGGTTGACTGGATGCCATCGGCCTTGGCAGCGCGGGAAAAGGGGCTGGCACTGGTCAACATCGCGCAGCCGTTTGCGTCATCGGGCATGATGCTGACCTGCCTGGCCGAAACCGGCATCAAGGAGCCGAAGGATTTCGCCGACAAGACGCTGGGCGTGTGGTTCTTTGGCAATGAATATCCGTTCCTTTCTTGGATGAGCCAGCTTGGCCTTGCGACCGATGGATCGGCAGGTGGCGTCACGGTGCTGAAGCAGGGTTTCAATGTGGATCCGCTGTTGCAAAAACAGGCGGCCTGCGTCTCGACGATGACCTATAATGAATACTGGCAGGTGATCGACGCAGGGATCAAGCCGGAGGAGTTGGTGACCTTCAAATATCAGGACATGGGGGTCGCCACTCTGGAAGACGGGCTTTACGTGCTGGAAGAAAAGCTGGCAGACCCGGCTTTCGAGGAGAAGATGGTCAAATTCGTCCGCGCTTCGATGAAGGGCTGGAAATATGCCGAAGCAAATCCGGATGAGGCGGCAATGATCGTACTGGAGAACGACCAGACCGGCGCGCAGACCGAAGCGCACCAGAAGCGGATGATGGGCGAAGTGGCGAAGTTGACCGCAGGCTCGACGGGTGCGCTTGACGTGGCGGCGGCGGAGAAGACCGTCGCGACATTGCTGGCGGGTGGTTCCGACCCGGTAATCTCGGCGGCCCCGACCGGGGCATGGAGCAGCGTCATCACCGACAAGGCTTTGGCGAACTGATCTGATGAGGGTCAGCAAGTAGGTCTGATAGCGCGCCCGGGGGAGGCCTTGGGCGCGTTCGCTTTTGGCGCAGGAAGCAGCGGCCCGATCCCGTGCCCCCGGCGGTCTGTGTGCGATATTCTTTTCAAGCTTTGTAAATCGGAGGCTGCATTGTAGACCTGCGACGTCGCAGAGGAGTGAGCATGCCCTTATCCGCCCTGACCGGGACACGCTTGCGCGAACGAAGGCTTGCGGCGGGCCTGCGGCAGGCGGATGTCGCGGTAACGGCAGGAATTTCGGCGTCTTATCTTAATCTGATCGAACATAACCGGCGACGCGTGTCAGGCGCGGTGCTGGACCGGCTGGCGGGGGCGCTTGGGCTGGACCGGTCGGCGCTGTCTGATGGGCGCGAGGCGGCACTGGTCGATGATTTGCGGGCGGCTGCGGCGGGGGCGGAGGAGACCGGGGCCGAGGTAGACAGGCTGGAGGAATTCGTCGGGCGCTACCCCGGCTGGGCGGCGTTGGTGGCGGGGCTGCACGGTCGCGCTGGCGGATTGGAGCGGGCGCTTGCAGCGTTGAATGACCGGATGACACATGACCCGCATCTGAGCCAGGCCTTGCACGAGGTTTTGTCTTCGCTGACGTCGGTTCGGTCGACGGCGGCAATCCTTGCCGAGACGGAGGATCTGGAGCCCGACTGGGCAGCCCGGTTTCACCGCAACCTGTATCAGGACAGCGAGCGGCTGGCAGCGGGGGCGGAGGCGCTGGTGGCCTATCTTGATGCCGGGACCGGGGTGGAGGAACAGGGGATCGCTGCGCCGCAGGAAGAGGTGGAAGAGTGGCTGAAGCGCCGGGGATGGGCCTTCAGCGATGCGGAACTGGCGGCGGGGCCGCAGGTGGCGTTGGCATCGGGTGCCGCGCGGCTGCTGGCGCGAGGGGTGGTTGCGCGCGCGGCGATGGATTCGGCGGCGTTGCCGACGGCGGCGTTTGTGGCGGCGCTCGACACGGTGGGGCCGGACCCGCTGGCCCTGGCGGCGCGCTTTGGAGTTGATGTGATGACGGTGATGCGGCGGCTGGCTGTGCTGCCGGGCAGCGAGACCGGGCTGGTGATGTGCGACGCGTCGGGTACGCTGACCTTTCGCAAACCGGCGGCGGGATTTCCCTTGCCGCGTTTCGGGGCGGCCTGTCCGCTGTGGCCGCTTTATGCCGCATTGGGGCGGCCGATGCAGCCGGTCGAGGTGGTCATCGAGATGGCGGGGCAGGGCGGGACTTGTCACCGCATCATCGCCTTTTGCCAGACGCGCCATCCGCAAGGCCTGCGCGGGCCGGAACTGCGCGAGGCGGCGATGCTTATCCTGCCCGCCGAGCGCAGCATGACCGCCCTGAAGATCGGATCGTCGTGTCGGATCTGCCCGCGCAGCGGCTGCCCCGCCCGGCGCGAGCCGTCGATCCTGAGCGAGACCGCATGAGCCTTGTTTTGACAGCGGGCGCGGTTCTGCCGATAGTGGCGCTGGAGCAGAGCCGGGAGGTGGCGCTGCGCCACCGGGGGGTTGCGATGGGTCGACATGTGCTCCTCATCGAGGATGAGCCGAACATCGCCGAGGCGATCCGTTTCATCCTGTCGCGGGACGGCTGGCAGGTGACGCATGTGGCTGACGGAGCGGGGGCGCTGACGGGGGTGCGGCGGGTGCAGCCCGATCTGGTGATTCTGGACCAGATGTTGCCGGGATTGTCCGGGCTGGAAATTCTGACGGCGATCCGGGCCGATCCGGCGACGGTTGCATTGCCGGTGCTGATGCTGACCGCCAAGGGGCAGGGGCGTGACCGCGACGCGGCGGAGCGGGCGGGCGTCAGCCGGTTCATGACCAAGCCCTTCTCGAACGCGGAAATTCTGGCGGAAGTGCGCGCCATGATGGGGAGCTGATGGCCCGGCCGCGCCGCCCGCTGTTTCTGGCCCGCGCGCCCTATCGCCGCCGCCGGCTGCGCGATGCCGCCCGGCTGCTGCCGGTGTTCGGGGCGCTGCTGCTGATCCTGCCGCTGTTGTGGTCGTCGGGCGTCGACGCGCAACTGACGTCGGCCGATGTGATCTATTTCTTCGGCCTCTGGGCAGTGCTGATCGTTGTGGCGGCAGCCTTCGCGCCCGGCTTGCGGGCCGGTGATCTGACTGACGAAGAGGAGGATTGAGGTGCCGTTCAACATCCTCGTCGCAGCGTGCCTGCTGTATGTGATGCTGCTGTTCCTGGTTGCGTTCATCGTCGAGCGGCGGGCGGATGCCGGGCGGCTGGGCTGGCTGCGATCCCCCCTGGTCTACACGCTGTCATTGTCGATCTATTGCACGGCGTGGACGTTTTATGGAGCGGTCGGCTATGCGGCGCGGTCGGGGCTGGAGTTCCTGACGATCTATTTCGGGCCGACACTGGTGTTCATTGGCTGGTGGTGGCTGCTGCGCAAGCTGGTGCGGATCGGGCGGCAATACCGGGTCACCTCGATTGCTGACCTGATTTCATCGCGGTATGGCAAGTCTAACCTTCTGGGGGTCATCGTCACGGTGATGGCGGTGGTGGCGGCGACGCCCTACATCGCGCTGCAGTTGCAGTCGGTGGTCTTGTCGTTCGGGGTGTTTGCCAGCAGCACGCCAGACGGGGTGCCGCTTGGGGCCGGGCAGACCGCGATCTGGGTTGCGGCGGGGCTGGCGGTGTTCACCATCCTGTTCGGCACCCGCAATCTTGATGCCAACGAGCAGCATCATGGCATCGTGACGGCCATTGCGGTGGAGGCAGTGGTCAAGCTGGTGGCGTTGATCGCGGTCGGCAGTTTCGTGGTCTGGGGCATTGCCGGCGGTGTGGCCGAGACGATTGCCAAGATCGACGCTTCGGATCTTGCCGCCTGGCAGGTTCAGCCGGGGCGCTGGACAGGGTTGATCTTTCTGTCGGCGGCGGCGGTGATCTGCCTGCCACGGATGTTTCAGGTGATGGTGGTGGAATGTGCCGATGAAGGCCATCTGGCGCGGGCAAGCTGGGCGTTCCCATTATATCTGATGGGGATGAGCCTGTTTATCGTGCCGATTGCCGTCGTTGGCCTGGAGCGGCTGCCGACGGGATCGAACCCGGACATGTTCGTGCTGACCCTGCCCTTGGCCGAGGGGCAGGGCGGGCTGGCGATGCTCGCGTTTCTCGGCGGATTTTCCTCGGCCACATCGATGGTGATCGTCGAGTCGATTGCGCTGGCCACGATGATTTCCAACCACATCGTGATGCCATTGTGGCTGCGCCTGCGGCCGGCGGCTGAAACGGGCGATGACCTGCGGTCGGTCGTGTTGATGGCGCGGCGGCTGGCCATCGCGGCGGTTCTGGCGCTGGGATATGGCTATTACCAGATCTCGGGCGGGTCGGCGGCGCTGGCAGCGATCGGGCTGATCGCGTTTCTGGGGGTGGCGCAGGTGTTGCCCGCGATGATCGGCGGCATCTTCTGGCGGGGCGCGACCAAGGTGGGTGCGGCGGCGGGGTTGCTGATCGGCTTTGCGGTCTGGGCCTATACCTCTTTCCTGCCGTCGTTCGGCCCGGGGGCGGTGCTGTCGGTGGCGACCTTCAGCGACGGCTTTCTGGGCGTCGGCTGGCTGCGCCCAGAGGCGCTGTTTGGCACCGGCGGGATGGATCCGCTGATCCATGCCCTGTTCTGGTCATTGACGCTGAATGCCACGGCGTTTTTCGTCGGGTCTGTTCTGACCTTTCCCGACCCGGTAGAGCGGTTGCAGGGTGCGGCGTTTGTCAACGTGTTCGAAGGCCCGGTTGGACCACAACGCTGGGCCAGAGGCCGGGCCGAGCCAGAGGCGCTGCTGGTCATGGCGCAGCGCATCCTCGGCGAAGAGGCCGCGCTGTCGGTGTTTCATGCAGCTGCACAGGCACAGGGCAAGGCCGGTTTTCTGCCTGACCCGACGCCGGAGTTTCTGGACGGGTTGGAGGCGCGGCTGTCGGGGTCGGTCGGGGCCGCGACGGCGCATGCGATGATCCGCCAACTGGTGGGTCGGGCGACTGTCACGGTCGAGGATCTGATGGCAGTGGCCAGCGAAAGCGCGCAGATCCTGGAATATTCCGCCCGGCTTGAGGCCCAGCAGGATGAGGTGACACGTACGGCGGGCGCCCTGCGAGAGGCGAATGAAAAGCTGATGCAACTGTCGATCCAGAAGGATGCCTTCCTGAGCCAGATCAGCCACGAGTTGCGCACGCCGATGACCTCGATCCGGGCGTTTTCCGAGATCATGACCGAGGGCGACCTGCCGCCGGAGATGGTGGCAAAATACAGTGCCATCATAGAGGGAGAGGCAAAGCGCCTGACCCGGCTGCTTGATGACCTGCTGGATCTGAGCGTGCTGGAAAACGGCACGGTGCAGTTGAATCTGTCGCTGACCAGTCTGCAGGACATGATCGACCGAGCCTTGACTGCGGCGCGGCAAACCCGGCCGGAACGCAGTTTTCTGGTGTACCGCGACACGGCGTCGGAGGCGGTTTATCTGAAGACAGATGCCGACCGGCTGATGCAGGTGCTGATCAACCTGATTTCAAATGCGCGCAAGTATTGCGACGCGGCAGAGCCGGAACTGCGGATCAGCGTGCGGCAACGCGGCGGGCGGGTGACGCTGGATGTCATCGACAACGGGCGCGGCATTGCGAAAGAGGCGCAGGGGCTGATCTTCGAGAAATTCGCCCGGCTGTCGGATGACAATCGTGCGGGAGGGGCAGGCCTCGGTCTGGCGATCTGCCGCGAAATCATGACCAACCTTGGGGGTGCGATTGCCTATTTGCCTGGGCAGGGCGGGGCGGGGTTCCGGGTGACGGTGCCGCTGAGGCTTGAAAAGCTGGCGGCTTAACGCTTTGTCAACGGCCCGCGCGTTAGGCTGAGTGCGGATGCTGACTGTGAACGTTGACCGGGGCCTGATGCATGAACGATGTGATCCGCCGCAAGATTGAACGTGCGACCGCCGCGCAGGTCGAGGGGGCGCCGGGGGCCGACCGGGGCTGGCGGTTGGCGCTGGCGCGTGCGGCGCGCGATGCTATGGCGCTGGATCTGGAATTTCGGAGCATGACGATCCTGCGCCACAGCCTGTCTGAACTGCTGGAACTGCCGCCGGATCGGGCATTGTTGGCGTTGTTGGACGGGCCATCGGCGGGGCTGGGGCTGATCATGCTGTCGCCTGCGGTCATGTCGGCGTTGATCGAGATGCAGACATTGGGGCGGGTGTCGGACCAGCCGCCCGCCTTGCGCAAACCGACAAGGACCGATGCTGCCATGATGGCGGGCGTCATCGACCGCGCGCTGGCAGGGTTGGAGGATGCGCTGGCCGAGGAGGCCGATCTGGTTTGGGGCGGCGGCTTTCGCTATGCCTCGTTCCTTGAGGACGCGCGGCCACTTGGGTTGCTGCTGGAGGAGGAAACCTACCGCGTGCTGGTGGCCGAAGTGGCGTTGGCCGGCGGGGCGAAGTCGGGCCAGGTGATTCTGGCGCTGCCCGCAGTGGGGCGGGGCGAGCGGCCCGCCGCCTTGCACAGCTGGCTGGCAGATGCGGCCGGGCCGCAGTTCACCATCGCGCTCGGGGCGCAGGTAATGGAGGCGGGCAGCAAGATGGATGCGGTGATCGCGCGGATCACCTTGCCGATCCGGCAGGTGATGTCGCTTGCCCCGGGTGATGTTCTGCCGCTGGCCCACGCGGCGATTGATGCGGTGGCACTGGAAACCTCGTCGGGCCGCCGCATCTCCACTGGCAGGCTCGGCCAGAATCGCGGCATGCGGGCGTTGAAGATCACCGAGGCCGCGCCGTCACCCCGCGTCGTCGCCACCCCAGCGCAGGCAGGAACCGCCGGCCCGGGGCATGAGGCGGTGGTGACAGCGCCGGATGC
>JAYSYZ010000242.1:0-3086 GCA_043727195.1 Paracoccaceae bacterium | reverse complement strand
CTTGGGGTATCCCAGCCTGCGTAACGGGCCTTGACGGCAGCCTCCATCTCTCCGCTTTCCATCAGGGCGGCGGCGGCTTTCAGCGCGCGGGCGCAGGTGTCCATGCCGCCGACATGGGCGAGGATCAGGTCTTCGGGGTCAAGGCTTTGCCGACGCACCTTGGCGTCGAAGTTGACGCCGCCGGTGGTGAAGCCGCCCGCCTTGAGGATCTCGTAGAAGGCCACCGCCTTTTCGGCGTGGTTGTTCGGGAACTGGTCGGTATCCCAGCCGGACTGATAGTCGTTGCGGTTCATGTCGATGGAGCCGAAGATGCCCAGCGCGCTGGCAAGGCCGATTTCGTGTTCGAACGAATGCCCGGCGAGGATGGCGTGGCCCTGTTCGATGTTCGTCTTCACTTCCTTTTCCAGACCGAAATCCTTGAGAAAGCCGTAAACCGTGGCGACGTCGTAGTCATACTGGTGTTTGGAGGGTTCCTGCGGCTTTGGCTCGATCAGGATCGTGCCCTTGAAGCCGATCTTGTACTTGTAGTCGACGACCTGCTGCAGGAAACGGCCCGCGTGGGCGCGTTCGGCCTTGAGATCGGTGTTCAGCAGCGTCTCATACCCCTCGCGCCCGCCCCACAACACGTAGTTCTGCCCGCCAAGTTTCATCGTCGCGTCCATGTTCGCCTTCACGGTGGCGGCGGCATAGGCGTAGACGTCGGGGTCGGGGTTGGTGGCCGCGCCCGACATCCAGCGGCGGTGCGAAAAGAGGTTCGAGGTGCCCCACAGCAGTTTGGCTTTGTGGCGGGTCTGCTTGTCGGCGAGATAATCGACAATCTCGTCCAGATTGCGCTTGGAATCGGCAAAGGTCTTCCCCTCCGGCCGCGCGTCGGCGTCGTGGAAGCAGTAGAACGGCTGGCCAAGGATATCGAACATCTCGAACGCCACGTCGGCCTTGAGTTTCGCCAGCGCCATGGTGTCGCCGAACCAGGGGCGGTCAAAGGTCTGCCCGCCGAACGGGTCGCCGCCGGGCCAGGCGAGGCTGTGCCAATAGGCCACGGCAAATCGCAGGTGATCTTCCATGCGCTTGCCGAGGATCACCTCGTCGGGGTTGTAATGGCGGAAGGCGAATTCATTGGTGCTGGCAGGCCCTTCAAACTTGATGGCGGGGATGCCTTTGAAAAAATCGGTCATAACAGATCCTTGATGGCGGTTTGCGCGGCGCGGAACCGGGCATGGCCCGCGTCAAACGCTGAAGAAAGGGCTGAAGTGGGCTCTATCTGACGGGCAATCGCGGGCAGCGTGGCGATTTCTGCGCCAGCACCGGTAGCCGCCATCAAAGCAAGGCGCGCCGCACCGAAGGCACCGCCGAAATCACCGGCTGCGGGCACCAGAACAGGGCAATTCAGTGCGGTTGCAATGGCCGACAGCCAGTAATCAGACTTTGAGCCGCCGCCGACCGCAAGCAGATTGGTCAGCCTGGTGCCCGTTGCCGCCAGCGCATCGCGGCAGTCGCGGAAAGCATAGGTAACGCCTTCCAGAACGGCACGCGTGCCTGCAGCGCGGTCGGTGGCATGTTCCAGCCCGACAAACGCCCCCCGCACCGATGCCGAATTGACCGGTGTGCGTTCGCCGCCGAGATAGGGCAGGAACAGCGTCTTTCCCGGAGCTTGCAGGGCAGACAGGCCTTGCGTCAGGCTGGCCGCACTTTCGCCGACCAGACCGGCATACCAGTTCAGCGAATCTGTGGCCGACAGGATGACGCCCATCTGGTGCCAGGTATCTGGCAGCGCATGGCAAAAGGTGTGGATGGCTGTCGCCGGATCGGGTTTGTAGCCGTCATTGGCGGCAAACAGCACGCCCGATGTGCCAAGCGATACAAAAGCCTCGCCCGCGCGCACCACCCCGACACCGACGCCGGAGGCCGCGTTATCGCCACCGCCGCCGGCAATGACGACATTCGGAGGCAGCCCCCAGCGCGCGGCGAGGGCAGTGCGCAGGGTGCCTGAAACATCAGACCCTTCGACAAGACGCGGCATGTTGGCGCGCGAAAGCCCGGTGGCGGCCAGCAGATCATCCGACCAGTCGCGCGCGCCGGTATCAAACCACCCGGTTCCGGCCGCATCGGACATCTCACCCACGTGATCGCCGGACAGCCACAGGCGCAGGTAATCTTTCGGCAACAAGATCTTTGCCGTCTTTGCCCAGATCGCAGGTTCGTTGTTGCGCACCCAATCGACCTTGGGCGCAGTAAAGCCCGGAAAGATGATGTTGCCGCCGATGCGCCGGAACATCGGGTCGGCGTCAAGATCAGCCGCCTCATGCGCGCTGCGGGTATCGTTCCACAGCATGCAGGGGCGCAACACCTCGTCCGCGGCATCCAAGAGGGTGGCCCCGTGCTGCTGACCCGACAGGCCGATGCCTTGCACGCGGCCAAGACCATGCACGGCCAGTGCGTCCATCACCGATTCCGCTGCCGCGATCCAATCGCTCGGCCTTTGTTCGGACCAGCCGTCATGCGGCCGACTGACGGTCAGTGGCGCGGTTGCATCGGCCAGAACGCGCTGGTCGTCGTCGATCAGCACGCCCTTGAGCCCCGAGGTGCCAAGGTCCAGCCCGATATACATCAGGCTGCCTTGGCGGGCTTTTTCCCAAGGATGATCATCCCGAGGATGTCTTCATCGGTGACATCGTTCACGTTCACCGTGCCGACCAGTTGACCGTTCTTCATCACCGATGCCCGGTCACACAGTTTCATCACGTTGTGGATGTCATGTTCGATCAGGAAGATGCCGAGGCCCTGGGCCTTCAGCTCCTGGATCAGTTCCGACACCATCTGCGTCTCCTGCGGGCCCAGCGCTGCAGTCGGCTCGTCCATGATCAGGATGCGGGCGTTGAAGTAGACCGCGCGCGCGATAGCGACCGACTGGCGCTGCCCGCCCGACAGCGCCGATACCGGCACTGCGAACTTGCGGAAGTTGGGGTTCAGCCGCGCCATGATCTTGCGCGTCTCAGCCTCCATCCGGCTCTCATCCACAAAGCCGAACTTCGAGACCAGCTCGCGCCCGAGGAACAGGTTCGAAGCGGCGTCGAGGTTGTCGGCCA
>JAYSYZ010000241.1:0-22591 GCA_043727195.1 Paracoccaceae bacterium | reverse complement strand
GCTCACCGGGATATCGCGCGCATTGTGCCAGTCGGTCACATACACATCCGCATCCGGCAACAGGCTTGCCACTGTCGACCGCAACAGCGTCGCATAATGCCCCGACATGGGGGCAATCAGCAGCACCTTGCGCGCCATCGGGGCACGGCGGCGCACGAAGAATTGCACCAGATCGCCGAACGGCTTTTGCAGCACCTGTTTTACGTCGATCACATGATCCTGTCCGTCCGGCCCCACGATCGACCGGATGCCCCAATCCGGTTTCGCGATCATCCGGCTGAACGTCCGCTCCGTCACTTCGCCCCATGCCGCCATCAATGGCAGTACCGGGTTCATCGACAGCGCGAAGGCCGGATACGACGCCATGGCCCGCGCCGTCGCACCCAACCATTCATTGGTGTTGCGCGCGCTTTCCATAAGGTCATAGGTGAACATATACTTCATTACGTCTCCTTGCCCGGGGTGGGCGTACAATGCATTGCTCCCCCTTCGACAGGCGACGCGATGCTGCATAGCGGCATAGATAGGGTGGAAACGTTAGTATGACAACACAAGACCGCACCCCCGACGATGTGGCCGCCGCGCGCACTGCCCGGCTCAACAGCAATCTCGCAAAGGTGGACGACCTGTCAAAGCGTCTGACCGCCGCATTGACGCATCGCCGCAAGGCCGACCCCGCGTTGGCCGGCCCCGCCCCCGATGTCTACATGAAAGCCGCCGCCGCCTATCTGGCCGAGATGATGCAGAACCCCGCCCGCGTGGTCGAACATCAGGTCAGCTTCTGGGGCAAGACGCTGAAACATTATGTCGAGGCGCAGCAGACACTCGCCAAGGGCGAGTTCAAGGCTCCGCCCGATCCCGGCCCCAAGGACCGCCGCTTTCAGAACCCGCTGTGGGAAACCCACCCCTATTTCAACTTTCTCAAGCAACAATACTTGCTGAACGCCGAAGCCGTCTCCACCGCCGTCGGCGACATGGAATTGCTGGACGCCGCCGACAAGCGCCGCGTCGAATATTTCACCCGCCAGATCGTCGACATGTTTTCGCCGACCAATTTCCTTGGCACCAACCCTGACGCGCTGGAAAAGGCCGTGGCGACGGATGGCGAAAGCCTGGTCCAGGGCCTGGAAAATCTGGTCCGCGATATTGAAAGCGCGCAAGGCGACCTGCAGGTCACGCTTGCGGACCGCGATGCTTTCAAGGTGGGCGAAAACCTTGCCACCACGCCGGGCGAAGTCGTCTACCGCAACCGCATGCTGGAACTGATCCAGTACGCGCCGACCACCCCCACCGTGCACAAGACGCCACTCCTGATCTTTCCGCCGTGGATCAACAAGTTCTACATTATGGATCTTAAGCCTGCGAATTCGCTGATCAAGTGGATCATCGATCAGGGCTTCACCCTGTTCGTCGTCTCGTGGGTCAACCCGGATGCCAGCTACGCCGGGGTCACCATGGACGACTATATCCGCGACGGCTTTTTGCGCGCCATCACCGAAGTGCGCCGCATCACGGCAGAGCCGCAGATCAACGCCGTCGGCTACTGCATCGCGGGCACCACCTTGGGCCTGACGCTGGCGCATCTGCAAAAGGCCGGCGATGCAACGGTCAACGCCGCCACCTTCTTCACCACGCTTGCCGATTTTTCCGACCCGGGCGAAGTGGGCGTCTTCCTGAACGACGATTTCGTCGACGGCATCGAACGCCAGACCGCCGTCGACGGTATCCTGTCCAAGTTCTTCATGTCGCGCACCTTCTCGTTCCTGCGCTCCAACGACCTGATTTACACGCCCGCGATCAAATCCTACATGCTGGGCGAAGCGCCGCCTGCGTTCGACCTTTTGTACTGGAACGGTGACGGCACCAACCTGCCTGCCCGAATGGCCATCGAATACCTGCGTGGCCTCTGTCAGGGCGACGGCTTCGCGCTGGGAACGTTTCCGGTTTTCGGCCACCCGGTCAGCCTGCAGGACATCAAACTGCCGCTCTGCGCCATCGCCTGCGAGACGGATCACATCGCGCACTGGCGCGGCAGCTTCAACAGCATCAAGCAGATGGGCTCGGCGGACAAAACTTTCCTCCTGTCGGAAAGCGGCCATATCGCCGGGATCATCAATCCGCCGTCAAAGAACAAATATGGCCATTACATTAGCGACGCCCCCGTCGCGGGCGATCCGGAGGCTTGGATGAAAACCACGACCTTCCAGAAAGGCAGTTGGTGGCCTAGGTGGAAAGACTGGCTCGCCGCGCGCTCCGGCCCGCAGATCAAGGCTCGAATTCCAGCTGATTCGCTGACCCCCGCGCCGGGAAGCTATGTCACTGCCACCCCGCGGGACTGATCTTTCGTTGACTTTCCCGTGGTTTGGCCCGCTATCACGAAAAAGAATGCTGCAGCGCAGCAAAACTCTTGAAATGCTGCGATGCAGCATGTATATCTCCGTGTATCAGATCACCCCGGCCGATACCCGGACATGCAGGAGCATATGACATGAACAAGACACCTGATTTCACCAAAGTCATGCAAGACATGATGGCATCGTTCCCGGTCGACGCGTCGGCCTTCCAGAACGCATTCAAGACCCAGGCTGCCTTCGCCGAAAAGTTCTCGCGAGTGGCACTCGAGGCTGCCGAGAAGTCCACCGAGATCACCTCCAAGTGGGCCAAGGATTCCATTGCCAAGCTTTCGGACGTGTCGAAAGCCAAGACCGAACCGACCGATTACACCAAGGCCGCGTCCGATTTCGCGTCTGCCGCCGCTGAGATGGCTGCCGAAAACATGGCCGCTTTCGCCGAAGTTGCGAAAAAAGTGCAGATGGAAACGGTCGAACTGATGCTGGCCGCCGGCAAGGATATTTCGGAAGACGCGACCGCCGCTGTCAAGAAAGCCACCGCCGAAGTGACCTCGGTTGCCAAGAAAGCATCCGCCGCCGCCAAGTGATCGCTGACCGGTAAAGAGTGGGCGCATGTTCTGCGTCGGGCGGGTTTGGGGTCACCCCGAGCCCGCTCTTTCTTTTTCTGCGACCCTCCCTTAAGCTTCTCTGCAAGCGCACAAACCAAGGGGGCCCAGATGGCCGACACCGAAAAGCCGCTGCTGATCAAGCGCTATGCCAGCCGCCGCCTCTACAACACCGAGACGTCTGATTACGTGACGCTTGAGGATATCGCGGGCTTCATCCGCACTGGCCGCGAAGTGCAGATTGTCGATCTGAAATCCGGTGACGACCTGACCCGCCAGTACTTGCTGCAAATCGTCGCCGAGCATGAATCCAAAGGCCAAAGTGTGCTGCCCGTCGATGTGCTGACCGATCTGGTGCGCAGCTATACCAGCGGCGTGCAGTCCATCGTGCCGCAATTCCTCGCCTCTTCCTTCGAAATGCTGCGCGAAAGCCAGGCAAAGATGATGCAGAACCTCACTGTCTTTCCAAACCCGATGGCCGCCGTTCCGGGCTTCGAAGCGCTGCGCAAACAGCAGGAGGCGTTTCTTAAGACCGTGATGGGCGGGATGCCCGGCTGGGGCGGCTCCGGTCCCGCACGCGAAGAAGACGCCCCCACCAACCCGGACGATATCGCCGACATCAAGAAACAACTGGCCGAGCTTCAGCAAAAGCTGTCCAGGCTTTGACCGCCGATGCCTGATCCGGAGGGGCGTGTCACCCTCTGGGGGATCGAGGTCTATCTCGCCGCAGCCGAAGAAGGCGCCATTTCTGCCGCAGCGCGCCGTCTGGGCGTCAGCCCCTCGGCGGTCAGCCAGCAACTGTCAGGTCTTGAAGCCGCCCTTGGCGCCCAACTTCTCGACCGTTCCGCCCGGCCCATGCGGATGACCCCCGCCGGCACCATGTTCCGCCGTCACGCGCAAATCATGCTGAACGCCGCCACCGAAGCCAAGGCCGAACTTGGCATGGCCGGTCACGCCGGGTTGACCACCCTGCGCCTCGGCATGATCGAGGATTTTGACGGCGACGTCACACCCCGTCTGTTGTCGCTTCTGGCCAACGACCTGACCAATTGCCGGTTCTTGCTGGAAACCGGTGCAAGCCACCGCCTGCTGGATCAGCTGGATGCCCGCGCGCTTGATATCGTCGTCGCGGCCGATTTCGGCGCGGAACTCGCTGCCGATGCCGACTGGCGCGAGATGCATCCCCTGATGGTCGAACCCTTCGTGGCCGTCACCCCGCATCGGGGCCGAACCGCAGATTTGGCTCTGATCCAGTACACCGCCCGCCATCTTATGGGCCGTCAGATCGCGGCACATCTGTCACGCCTTGGCTTGAAACCCGCGCACCGGTTTGAACTTGACAGCTACACCGCGATCCTCGCCATGGTCGCGGCCGGCGAAGGCTGGACGATCCTGACCCCGCTCGCCCTGCACCAGGCCCGCGCCTTTCGCGCCCATGTCGACGTACAGCCGCTGCCCTTCGCACCCCTTGAACGCACCCTGTCACTGTCGGCCCGCGCCGGAATCCTGCACGACATGCCGCAGCAGATTGCCGTCCAACTCAAGGCGCTGATCGGGTCAGAGGTGATCGGCCCGGCGCTGGCAAGCTGGCCCTGGCTTACTCCCGTGCTGCGGGTACTGTAAGCCCCGGTTCAGGCGGCGGCGTAAGTAGCAAAGACCTCGGTCGCGCCGTCCTTCCGCACCAACAGCACGTCATAGGCCTCACGTCGGCTTTCCGGGCCCATGCCGGGCGATCCGAACGGCATACCGGGTACCGCAATTCCAACCGCGTCCGGCCGTTCCGCCAGCAGCCGCCGGATGTCGGCGACCGGCACATGACCTTCCAGCGCATACCCTTCCACAACGCCGGTGTGGCACGATTGCGCCCCCAGCGGGATCCCCAGATCACCCTTCAGCGCGGCAAGCGCATCCGCCTCCAGCACCGCCTCGGTCACGCCAAAGCCCTCGGCGCGCAGATAGTCGATCCAGTCGGCACAGCACGGGCAACCGGCATCTTTCGAGACGTGGATGACCGGCCCGGTTTCGGCCAGCAGCCGGGATGCACCCGCTACCCCCAGCGCCGACACCATCAGCGTCCGTCGCGTCACTCCGGTAAATGTCATCTCTCGAACTCCGGTGTTTCTACCCCTCGCAAGTATCGTTGCGTCGTCCGGCAAAAACCAGCCCCGGCCAGCGCAATCACCACTTGTTGAAAGGCGCTACCCACGCGCTTCGGCTGCGGCATCGACCAGTGCATCGGCGATGAATTCCAGATCCGCCACCGTCAACCGCACTGGCAGCCGCACATCGCACGCCCGCATCAGCATCGCCCGCGTCTGCGGCAGATCAGGCTGCGCGCCCAGAAACTGCCAGTTCCAGAACGCCCGCGCGTTACCCTCGCTCAGCCCGAACACCTGCACCGACACGCCCCGCGCCTTGGCTGCGGCCTGAAAGCCCAGCGCCGCCGCATCGCTCCACCCGCCCACCAGATTGAACTGGATCGAATCCGGCGCGCGTTGTTCGGGCGCCAGCGGTTCCGGCACCTGCAGATGAGCGCTGGCATTCAGCCGCGCCGCCACAAGATCATGGTTCGCCCGCCCTTTCGCCACCCGTTCGGCAAGCAGCGGCAATTGCGGCCGGATCACCGCCGCCGACAGGTTCTGCAGGCGCAGATTGTACAGCGGCAGCTTGTTCTGCCAATGCGCGCAACTGTTGGCCAGGCCTGGATGCTTCTTCCAGTTGCTCTCATAAGCGCCCGACATGATGATCGCCCGCGCCGCAATCTCGGGATCGTCGGTGATCAGGATGCCGCCCTCGCCGGCATTGACCATCTTGTAGGACTGAAAGCTGAAACAGCCCACCTTGCCGACGGTCCCGATATTCCGCCCGCCCCAGACCGTGCCCAGCGAATGCGCCGCATCCTCGATCACCGGCACGCCCGCCGCATCGCACAGCGCCATGATCGCATCCATATCCGAGGTATGCCCCCGCATGTGGCTGATCATCACCGCCTGCGCCCCCGGCACCTTTGCCGCGAAATCCGCCATATCGACGCGGTAATTGTCGCCCACCTCCACCAGCACCGGCACGCAATCCGCATGCACGACGGCAGATGGCACTGCCGCAAAGGTAAACGCCGGGATCAGCACCTTCGCGCCGCGCGGCAGGTCCAGCGCCTTCAGCGCCAGAAACAGCGCCGCCGAACAGGACGACACCGCAAGCGCATGGCGTGACCCCAGCAGCGCCGCAAATTCCGCTTCCAAAAGCGCCACCGGCGCATTTTCCGGCGCGGTGTAGCGGAACAGATCGCCGCTGGTCAGCAACCGCTCCACCTCGGCGCGGGCCGCGTCGGGGATCGGTTCCGCGTCATAGACATTGGGGGCGATTGCCTGTCCGTCCGGGGCCATGCTGCACCTTTTCTGAAACTCTTCTTCAGGAAAAATGTAAACACCGCGATCATGACGCGCCAGTGACAATTCCTTCACCGGGCGATTCTCGCCTATGGTTTCAGCGCCGCCCTTGCCTCCATGGCCTGCATTGCCGCCGCAATCTCATGCCAAGCGGTCCGCGCCATGGACCGGAACACCATCAGATCAAAGGCATGATCAGCAGTGCGGATCAGCACCATGTTCATGTGGTTCAGCGGCGCCCGCACCGCTCGTCCCACCGGAAACGCCGCCAGCCGCAGATCAACCGGCACCAGCCGCATCAGCGCCTCGACCGCTCCGGGGCCACTGACGGTCAGCACCGCCCAGCCGCCGGACTGATCGGTCAGCGCCGCCCCCTCCACCTCCGGGGCCGCCACGCCCAGCAAAAACGCCTGATCCCGCCCTGTCCAGACGATCCGCGCCGCACCTTTCGCAGCCCAGAAATTCGGCTCCGGAAACGTCAGCCCCATTGGTTTCAGCGCCTTGGCCACCGCCTTGGCCCCACCGGGATATATCGCGATCGAGGTGACCGGCCCCACTGACGCCTCGGCCAGCGTGACGCCAGACAGCGTCAGCGCGCCCTGCCCCTCGAGGGCAGATTTTGCAATCAGCTCAGGCACGCAGTTTCACCCCCTCAGGATCATGGAACACCGGATCGCAAATCTCGCAGGTCACGTCGATCCCGCGCAGATGATCGACCAGCCTGATCCGCTCGCCGGTCCGCGCCCGCCCGTCCTTCAGGAACGCCAGTCCCAGCCACGCGTTCACCGTCGGCGACCACGCCACAGACGTCACGTAACCCTGATCCATCTCCCGGTGCACCTCTGTCCCCGGCACGAACAGATGCGCCCCCGCCGAAATCGGCTCGGCCGCCTTCAAGCCCACCATCTGCTCCCGCTCCGGCCCCCACAGGCCCGGCCGCAATGCCGCGGCCTTGCCGATACAGTCCTTTCCGGCGCTGACCATCTTTTCCATCCCGATATCATAGGCCGTTACCCGACCATGAATTTCGGCATGGGTGATGAACCCCTTCTCGATACGCAGCACATTCAGCGCCTCCATCCCGTAAGGCCCGCCGCCCATCGTCTCGGCCCGCGCCAGCAGATCGCGGAACAGCGCTTCGCCAAACGGGGTCGGCACCGCAATCTCATAACCCTCCTCGCCGGAAAAACTGATGCGGAACAGCCGCGCCTCGACGCCGCCCACCCGGACGGCCGCAACCCCCATGAACCGCAGATCGACCGGCACCTCCAGGAACGAATTGACCAGCGCCCGGGCTTTCGGCCCCGCTACCGCGAATTGCGCCCAGGACTCCGTCACCGAAATAGACCGCACCTGCCAACCAGCACAGAACGCCTGCTGCACGAAATCCAGATGCCGCATCACCAGCCCCGCCGCCGCCGTGGTGGTGGTCATCAGATAGTGGTTTTCCCCCAGCCGCGCGGTCGTACCGTCATCCAGCACCATGCCGTCCTCGCGCAGCATCAGGCCATAGCGCACCCGGCCCACCGGCAAGGTGCTGAACGTGTTGGTATAGACAAAGTCCAGGAACCGCGCTGCGTCCCGCCCTTGAATGTCAATCTTGCCAAGGGTCGACACATCCGCCACCCCCACCGCCTGCCGCACCATCGTGACCTCGCGGTCACAAGCCTCGCGCCAGGTCGTCTCGCCCGGCTTCGGGAAATAGCTCGGGCGATACCACAGCCCCGCCTCGATCATCGGCGCGCCCCGGTCGCGGCTGGCCTGATCGCTGGTCAATAACCGCTGCGGCGCAAAGCCTGCCCCCCGCGCCCCCGCACCCATCGCGGCAATCGACACCGGCACATAGGGTGGGCGGAACGTCGTCACCCCCGTCTCGGCAACCCCCCGCCCCGTCGCGTCGGCCAGCACCGCCAGGGCCGCCACGTTCGAATTCTTGCCCTGATCCGGTGCCATGCCTTGCGTGGTGTAGCGTTTCATATGCTCCACAGACCGGAAACCTTCCTGCGCCGACTGTGTTACATCCTTCACCGTCACGTCATTGGCAAAGTCCAGCCAGGCCCGCCCCTTGCCCGGCACGCGCCACAGCGCCTTGATCGCATAGGGCGCATCCTCCGCCGCCGGCAGATCGACCGACACCTGCCGTCCCAACGCCGCCACCGCCCGCGCCGCCGCCGCATGGCCGGTGACCAATGCCCCGTGCGTGGAAAACGACCCGTTTGCCGCTCCCACCGCGACCAGCCCCGGCACCGCGCCCTCCATCGGCACGAAGGCGGCCAGGTCTTCATCCCAGCGCGGGCGTCCGTTCATGTGGCAGGTCAGGTGCAGCGCCGGGTTCCAGCCGCCAGAAACCGCCAGACAATCCGTCTCGATCCTGATTTCCTCGCCACCCTTGCGCAGGGTAATTTCGCGCAACCCCAGCCGCCCGCGCGACCCCACCACCTCGGCGCCCAGATGCACCGGGCAATCCTCCACCGCGCTCGCATCCTCCCGCGGGTCGATGATCGCGGCCACCGTCACCCCCGCCGCCATCAGATCGCGCGCCACGCCCCGTGCCGCATCGGTGTTGGCAAACAGCGTCACCTGCTTGCCGGGGCTCACACCATAGCGGTTGAGGTAGGTCCGCACGCCCGACGCCAGCATGATCCCCGGCCGGTCGTTATCGCGAAACGCGACCGACCGTTCCAGCGCCCCGGTTGCCAGCACCGCATGCCCCGCCACGATCCGCCAGAAACACTCGCGCGGCAGGTTCGGACGCGCCGATTTGTGCAATCCCACCCGCTCCAGCGCGCCGTAGGTGCCGTGGTCATAGGCACCGGTCACCGTCGTGCGCGACATGATGCGCACATTCGGCATCGTGGTCAGTTCCGCCACCACTGACGCAACCCAGTCCCCGGCCGCCATCCCGCCAATGATCCCGCCGTCCGACAACAGCCGCCCGCCGATATGGTGGCTCTCCTCCGCCAGGATGACATCCGCACCAGACCGCCCCGCCGTCAGCGCCGCCATCAGGCCCGCAGGCCCCGCCCCGATCACCAGGACATCGCAAAACGCAAAGGCCTTCTCGTAGATCCCTTCGTCATGCTTGCCCGACAGGCTGCCAAGGCCCGCCGCCCGCCGGATCAGCGGCTCGTAAATGGTCTCCCAGAACGCCCGCGGCCACATGAATGTCTTGTAATAAAAGCCCGCACTCAGAAACGGCGACAGATAGTCATTCACCGCCATCAGATCGAACCGCAACGAACCGAGCCTGTTCTGGCTTTGCGCCACCAGCCCCTCGAACACTTCCTGCACGGTCGCCCGCACGTTCGGCGTCTGGTTCTTGGCCCCCACCACCTCGACCAGCGCGTTCGGCTCTTCCGACCCTGCGGTCAGCACGCCCCTCGGCCGGTGATACTTGAACGACCGCCCGACCAGCCGCACATCATTGGCCAGCAGCGCCGAGGCCAATGTATCGCCCTTGTACCCCGCGTAATCCCGCCCATCGAAGCGAAACCGCAGCGGCTTGGTCCGGTCGATCAGCCCCTTGCCGTCAATCCTCATGTCGCCCGCCCCGCCACCAGTTCCGCTGCCAACACCTCATGCGTCACCGTGTTGCGGGTGACGACCAGCCACTGCGCACAGCCCTGCTCATGATACCAAAGGTCGCGGACCACCCCCGCCGGATTGTCCCGCAGGTGCAGGTAGCTGTCCCAGGCCGCAGGCTCAGCCCCGTCCGAGGGCCGCTGCAGATACTCCTCCGCCCCGTAATAATAGAACTCCCGCCGGTCCCGCGACCCGCACAAAGGGCAGTTCAGACGCATATCCCGCCCCCCGCTTTCATCTTGGCGAAAATATCCCCGCCGGAGGCATCCGCACATCGCGCAAAGTGCTGCCCGTCCCGTCCCATGCTGCCCCTCAATGCAGGTTATGCTGGCTGCCGGTGCCTTCTTCATCCAGAAGATGCCCCGTTGCAAAGCGGTTCAGCCTGAACTTCCGCGCCACCGCATGGCTCTCGCCGGTTGCCATCAGATGCGCCATGCACCAGCCCGACGCGGGCACCGCCTTGAACCCGCCGTAGTTCCAGCCGCAGTCGATGAACAGCCCTTCGACATGCGTTTTATCGATGATCGGGCTGCCGTCCGGCGTCATGTCCATGATCCCGCCCCATGACCGCAGCACGCGGGCCCGCCCGATCATCGGCATCAGCGTCATGCCCGCTTCCATTACATGTTCTACCATCGGCAGGTTCCCGCGGCTGGCATAAGACGCATAGAAATCCAGATCGCCGCCGAACACCAGACCACCCTTGTCGGATTGGCTGATGTAGAAATGCCCCATCCCGAAACTGACCACATGGTTGATCACCGGCTTCAACCCCTCGGTCACAAAGGCCTGCAAAACATGGCTTTCAATCGGCAACCGCATCCCCGCCATCGCCGCCACCTGCGAACTTCGTCCCGCAACGATGATCGCCACCTTCTTGCCCCGGATCGCGCCCCGCGTGGTCTGCACGCCCCGGACAACCCCGCCTTCGATGTCGATTCCGGTGACCTCGCAGTTCTGGATCAGGTCCACCCCGCGCCGGTCGGCCCCGCGCGCATAGCCCCAGGCCACCGCATCATGCCGTGCACTGCCGCCGCGCGGATGCAACAGACCGCCATAGATCGGGAACCGCGTCTGCTCGAAATCCAGATAGGGCAGATGCTCGCGCACCCCCTCGCGATCCAAGAGCACCGCGTCATCACCCTGATTTATCATCGCATTGCCGCGTCGCGCAAAGGCATCGCGTTGCCCGTCCGAATGGAACAGGTTGATCAACCCGCGTTGCGAATGCATCACGTTGTAGTTGAGTTCGGCCTCCATCCCCTCCCACAGCTTCAGGGAATGGCTGTAGAACTCGGAATTGCCCGGCAGAAAGTAGTTGGCCCGCACGATCGTGGTGTTGCGCCCGATGCTGCCCGATCCGATATGCGATTTCTCCAGCACCGCCACGTTGGTCATCCCGTGGTTCTTGGCCAGATAGAACGCCGTCGCCAGCCCGTGCCCGCCACCACCGATGATGATCGCATCATAATCGGCCTTCGGCTCCGGGCTCCGCCAGGCGGGCTTCCACCCCTTGTTGCCAAGAAGCCCCTCGGTGATCACCTTCAGACCGGAATACCGCATTTTTGCCCGCCTTGGTTACCGTTTCAGTGAAACGGCTTTGCAGGGCTTATGCAACAGCGCGCAGGATGATCCTTCACTGCATCCGACGGAAAATGTCGTTATCCGCACAGGCCCCGGCGCACCACTCAGGTGAAGTTGGCCTGCGCGGCGGCGCCCTATGCTCGGGAACCGGCAGACGCGGCTAGTTGACCAACTTGAAATATTCGGCCTGGAAGTTCGAACTGGCCATGTTGCCGCAGAATCCCATGGTCATGTTCGACGTCCCTGAGATTTTGCCACCAGCCACCATCTGCGCGCCTTCAACCCCGCTCGCATTCGCTGAAAACACGATGTCTTTCAGGGCAAGCAGCTGGCTTCCAAAGATCTTGAGATCCGATGGAAAGGACATCGAACCCAACGTCACGATCTGCGCCTCGCCACCGGTGGCACAGTTGTCGTCGCGGCCCACCTGCAAGCCTGCCGCGCTGGTGATTGACTTGTCCGAGATGTCGGTCGTCGCGATGACCGAATCCGTCACCACCACCCCCTGGTTGAACTTGATCGGGCAACTGCTCACGATGACAACCTTGTCAACAGCCACGTTGTTGCCGATGGTCAGCGCGGCCCCGCCACGGCACGACGCTTTGTGAATTCGCCCGGGCACAAGATCCGCCTGCTCGACCGTGCGGTTGGCCAGGGTCAGAGGTGTCGCGCTCGTCAGATACTTCGGATAATATATCGATTGGGGGTCTTGAATCCCGGCGATGATGGTGTTGATGCGGCTCAGGATGCGGATGTTCCAGGACCCCTCGCGCAGCGCCTCGCTCAAACCCGCGTTTGTATCGTAACCCGAGTTGGGCAGATCGAGATCGGCAGTATCGGTCATCGATACCACCGTTCCCGGCTCGAAGGTGTTGTTGCTGTTCAGCGAGACATACTCGTTGGAATGGATGCAGAACCCGTTGGTATAGCTGTTGTTGCTCTGCAGATCGACCACCCCTTCGGCAACAAATCCTTCGCGCAGGCATGACGGTCGATAGGTAGAAAACGTCGATCTTACGGTCACATCCCATTCGTCAAAACCAACGACCTTCAGCATGAACGTCGCAATCGGGTTGCCACCGTCGCTGTTCTGCCGTGCCGTGACCTGAACCGCGCTGCGCGACGTAGCCTCCGGAATGAACGTCTGGGTGGTCTCGATCCATTTTCCGAACACGATATCTTCGGCACGGATCACCTGACCCACCTCGGCCGCCGGCAGGTTCGCCACAGAAACGGAAAGTGCGTCCGCCTTGGCGCTGCTGGCGTTCTTGGTGTCGCGCGACAACAGCGCCGCATGGGCAACCGCGTCCGCGGTCATCTGCAATTCGGTCCGCGACGATGTCACGTTTGACACGTCTACCGCTATGCCACCCAGTGCGACCAGGGAAATGAGCAGCGTCAGGCTCAGAACCGTCGCACCTCCGTCTTCCCGGGTTGCAAAATCTGCCCGGTCACGGCGAACGTTCATCAGCGGTATCATCTTAGGCCTCCAACATGTGCTGGGCATTGATCGTCACATTGATCCCGGTCAGCTGACCCAGGAACCCGGTCGCCATCAGTTCACCGGAAGGTATCCTGACGGTCGTGGAAACCACATTGCCGTTGATCACCTCGGTGGAAATCGTCGCGCGATTGGCATAGGTGCCGATGTTGGCTCGCACGTAGTTTTCAACCGCCCGCGCAAAGTTGGGCTCTTCTCTGAAGCGTCCGATTGACGCGGCGCGATTGGCATCCTGAACAACCCGCAGGACATTCGCCTTCGCCCCAAAGATCAGGGCGGCGTCAGCCGTCAACGCAATCACTGCAACAAGGATCGGCAGCCAAAGCACAAACTCGATCGTCGCAGTCCCGTCCTCCTGCCGCCAGTACCGCCGCGCCGATGCCGCCATTCTGGAAAAATTCATCGCGATATCCCCCGGACAGATGGACCGCCCTCATACGTTCTCCTGCATTTTTGAACGGGCAAGGTGTCAAGGATATGGCGCTGGAATCCTTTGTTTTGCCGCAATTTCCCCCTTTTGTTTCCAGTCGCGCAGCAATGGCGGAGTTTACAGACCTTTGGACCGATATGTTGCAGCAACCCGCCCGATGGACACGATGTAGGCCGCGACTCGCAGGTCCTCCACATCGTCCCTTTCGTGCCAGATCTTGCGCATCGCCTGATACGCCGTGCGCATGGTGTCATCGAGGCCCGACCGCACCAGTGCAAGCTCGTCCGACCCCGTCAGGAACCTTTCCTTGAAATCGGGCGAAAGCGACCAGCCCAGCCCCTGATCGGCACTCAGCCGCTCCAGTTCCTCCACGATCAGCCGCGACCGCGCCTCTTCGGCCCGCCGTTGCATCCGGCCAAAGCGGATGTGGCTCAGGTTCTTCACCCATTCGAAATAGCTGACCGTGACACCCCCGGCATTGGCATACATGTCGGGGATGATCACCGTGCCCATGCCGCGCAATATCTCGTCGGCGCCAAAGGTCACCGGCCCGTTCGCCGCCTCGATGATCAACGGCGCCTTGATCCGCGCCGCGTTCCCCATGTGGATCACCCCCTCCAGCGCCGCCGGTATCAGGATGTCGCACGCCTCCTCCAGCACCGCCGCGCCATCCGCCACGTGCTTGGCACCCGGATACCCGGCCATCAGCCCGTCGTGCCCGTTCATCCACTGCCGCACGTCTTCCACGTTCAGCCCCCGGTCATCCACCAGCGCCCCATCCCGTTCGATGATCGCAATGACCTTGCAGCCGTCCTCCTCGCTCAGGAACTTGGCCGCGTGATAGCCCACATTGCCCAGGCCCTGCACGATCACCCGCTTGCCGTCGAGGCCCCCCGTCAACTGCGCTTTCGCCACATCCTCCGGATAGCGAAAGAACTCGCGCAGCGCATATTGCACGCCCCGCCCCGTCGCCTCGACCCGGCCCTGGATGCCGCCCGCATGCGGCGGCTTGCCGGTCACGCAGGCTTTCGCGTTGATGTCCGTCGTGTTCATCCGCGCGTACTGATCCGCGATCCAGGCCATCTCGCGCTCACCCGTGCCCATGTCCGGCGCAGGCACGTTCTGCGCCGGATGGATCAGGTCGCGCTTGATCAGCTCATAGGCAAAGCGCCGGGTGATCTGTTCCAGCTCATGTTCGTCCCAGGCGCGCGGGTCGATGCACAAGCCGCCTTTCGATCCGCCGAACGGCGTTTCCACCAGCGCGCATTTGTAGGTCATCAGCGCCGCCAGCGCCTCCACCTCGTTCTGGTTGACCGACAGGGCATAGCGGATGCCGCCCTTAACCGGCTCCATGTGCTCGGAATGCACGCTGCGATACCCCGTGAAGGTCTCGATCTTGCCGCGAAGCCGCACCCCGAAGCGCACCGTGTAGGTGGAATTGCAGACACGGATCTTCTGTTCCAGCCCGGGGCTCATATCCATCAGCTTGACCGCGCGGTTGAACATCAGATCGACGGAGTCCCGAAAACTCGCCTCGCCGGAAACTTGCATGCCCTGCCTCCCTGTCAGCCCCGGCGCGGGACCGCGCCGGGGCGAACCATAGCGATCACAATCCGTCTGTGAACCCATGATCGACCGGCAATGCGGACCGCAAGCGTTGACCGGCGTGGCCACCCCAATAGCCGAATCACCTAATGCATAGGGGCGTAGATCCCTTAAGATGTGCCGTAACCTCCGACACGGACGCCGCGTTTTGATCCGGATTGTTTCCTGAAAACCGGGATTATCAAGAGTTCCGCCGTAAATGCCACATTTCCGCCCGAAGTTCCGACTTACTGACAATTGGAGCTTTCCGCTTTCGCCCGGTGGAAAGCTGCTCTGTTGGAATAGGTGAGATGATGTTGAAACGTGCTCCGGCCATTGTTGCTGATCGTTTGCGTGCCAGCATGGCGCGTTTCGGTCAGGACGAACGGGGCGCCATGGCGTTCTTCATTCTGTTCTTCTTCCTCATGATGCTGATGTTCGGCGGGATTGCCGTCGATGTGATGCGATTTGAAACCCGCCGCGTCGCCCTGCAACAGACGATGGACCGCGCCGCCCTCGCTGCGGCCAGCATCACCCAGACACGCGACGGCAAGGCCATCGCCGCAGACTGGTTTCTGAAGGCCGGTCTCGACGATCCGGATCTGGTCATGGTCGATTACTCCACCCCGGCCGTTTCGGCTATCAACGATGCGGGCCTGCGCCGCGTCACCTTGTCGGCCCGCGTCCGGTCGAACAACTTTTTCATGCATCTTCTGAACGTCGATTACCTCGAAGGCCCGTCCGCGTCCGAGGCCGCGCAGGGCGTGTCAGAGATCGAGGTCATGCTCGTTCTCGACATCACCGGATCGATGAACGAGCCTGCCGTCACCGGCGGCACGACGTCCAAAATCAAGGCGCTGCGCGACGCCGCAAGTGAATTTGTAACGATCGTCAAAGGCAATGACACCAAGAATGGCGTGTCGATCGGCATGGTGCCTTATGCGGCACAGGTGAACTTGCCGGTCAATCTGCGCAACCGGTTCAACGCGACGAACATCTCCTCGTGGAATGGGGTGGCCAATGCAGGCGTCCCCGACATCAACTGCATGGAAATTCCGACCAGCACCTACGGTACCACTGGGGTATCTCTCTTGTCGGCCATCCCGATGGCTGCGGTGGCTGATACGATCAACGACGTCACCGTCACCACCAACTTCCAATCCCCTGTCACGCCGAATGCAGCCTCACGGGCCTGCACAACCGTCGTCGATAACGCCTCGACGCCTCACAACGAAGCGCAGGCCAATCAGATCTACCTGCCAACAAAAGACGGCAACGCCGTGAAAGAGCGCATCTCGCGCCTGGTCGCGGCTGGCAACACCTACATCGCCGTCGGCATGCGCTGGGGCACCGCCCTGATCGACGAACAGGCACGCCCGATCTACACCGCAATCGGCGACCCCTCTGTCGCGGGCAGGCCGGCCGACAACACCTCCGTCAAGACCCGCAAGATCATCATCCTGATGACCGACGGCGAACACGTGACCAACAACCACATCCTTGACGCCTACAAGACCGGCCCATCGCCGATCTGGCGCGGGACGGATGGCAACTTTGCAATCCGTTACGCAACCGGTGGCTCCGCGCTGACCGGCGGAACACGTCCCGGCCTGTCAAGCAGCAACACCTGTTCAGGCTGGGTGCTCGGCACAACACGCGAGTACTTCATTCCGCATCTCAAGAGTGTCTCAGTCAAGCAGAAGGTGAAATCCAGCGAAGCCGAAGGGTCCGGCTCGGGGACGGCCATCATCGGTGCCTGCGACCCGCTTTCCTGGGCAGCCGCACCGACCTGGAAGAACGGCTCCGGGGTGACGATTGCCACCACCCGGCTTGATTGGAGCGAGGTCTGGCGCTTTGTCCGCGTCAGCTGGGTTGCCCGCCAGCTTTACATGCGGTCCGGCGTCAGCGGCACCAGCAGCTTCGGCACGATCATGAATACGTTCCGCGCGACCTACCTCTCCAGCGTCAGCAATCTGAACGCGCTTTTGCAACAGAACTGCACCGCCGCCCGTGACACCGGAATTGAAATCTACGGCATCGCGTTCGCCGCGCCGACAAACGGTCAGACGCAGATCAGCAACTGCTCGTCCTCGCCGAAAGAGAACTATTATTTCAATGCATCCGACAACGACAAGCTTCTCGCCGCTTTCCGCGCCATCGCGACCGACATCTCGGAACTGAGGCTGACGCAATGACCAGCTTCCGGCAGTTTCTGGGCGATCAGCGCGGCACTGCCTCGATCGAGTTCATTTTCGTCGTCCCGATCGTCATGCTGATCTTCACGGCGTCGTTCGAAAGCAGCCTGTTCATGGCGCGCCACGTGATGCTGGAACGCAGCGTCGACATCGTTGTGCGCGACATCCGGCTGGGCAAGCTTGACGGCCTGACACATGCCCAGCTCAAAAGACGGATCTGCGAAACCAGCGCGCTGGTGGGTTCGGTATCGGGCTGCGTCGATGCGATGCGGATCTGGATGCAGCCGATCAACACCGCCGATTTCGCCATGGTCGCGCCGCCACGCGGCTGCGTTGACAAAAGCGCTCCGGTCAGCACCGCCGAACCGCCCGCATCCGAATTCCGCTTCGGCTCCGACAACGAGATCATGCTGCTGCGCATCTGCCTCAAGGAAGAACCGATGTTCCCCACCACGGTCGTCGGCGCAGAGCTGATCCGTGACGAAACCGATGGCAATTACGCGCTGCTGACGACGTCGGTATTTGTAAACGAACCGGGCTGAGGCATCGCATGATCCGGCTCAAGTCCAGCATTCAGAGGTTTCTGCGCGACGAAGGCGGCATCATTCTGGCCGAAGCGCTCATCCTGTTGCCGTTGCTGATCTGGGCCTTCCTCGCGCTGTTTGTCTATTGGGACCTGTTTCGAACCATGAACGTGACGCAGAAGGCAGCCTATTCCATCGCCGATCTGATGTCGCGCCAGGAGGTGGTCACCCCGGCCTTCGTCGACGGCCTTGAAAAGGTACTCACCTTCCTCACCCCGGGCGCGCCTGCATCGGACATGCGCATCACCAGCATGGAATACGACAGCGCGACGATGAAATACGTGTTGTTGTTTTCCCGCTCGACGGATGCCAAATACCCGCCGCACAGCACATCCTCGATCCAGGGCCTCAAGCCGCAGATACCGACGCTCGACAACCTTGAATCCGTGGTCATCGTCGAGACCTGGGTCGAATACCAACCCGGTTTTGACACCGGGGTGCTGAACGTGGCCTCCGGGGTCAGCGATCAGACCTTCACCCAGTTCATCGTGACCAAACCGCGCAAGCGCCGCGTCTGCCTCGACGGCAGCGGCACCTGCGTCTGACGTCGGCAAGGCAGCCGCGGCCAAAGCCCCCCCTTTTCACCCCGGTCCGACGCGGTTACGCTGCAGGCCTCAGGCCGGAGTGGTGCATGCCCAACCTTACAACTGCCCTGGCGATCCTGCTTGCGCTGAGCGCCTGCACCCAGTTCCCCCAGATTGATGGTCTGGCGGCCCCGACCGGTGCCGCGCCGCCTGCGCTTGTCCCGATCGAGACCCTTCTTGCGCAGGCCGACGCGCGCCCGGCTGACCGCGCGGTCCCCCTGCCTGCCCGCGCCGCCCGGCTGAAGGCGCGCGCGGCGTTGATGCGCGGCCCGATCCTTGATCCGGCCACCCGCGAACGGCTGGCCGCCGCAATCCGGGCCGGGGCCGCCTGATCCTCACAGCCTGATCGCCTCACAGCCTGATCGCCCCCCCGTCCGATCCCCCCCCCCGTCCGATCCCCCGCCCGCCTGATCGCCCGCCCCCTGATCACCCCGCTGCCCGATCACGTTGCACCCCGGAACGCAACCGGCTAACAGTCACCAGCCTTTCCATAGCTTTTCGAGGTTCACGATGCCCGCCGCCCCCTTGCGTCTTGGTCTTGCCGGTCTCGGCACCGTGGGCATCGGCGTCGTCCGCATCCTTGCCGCCGAGGCTGAACTGATCGCCGCCCGCGCCGGACGCCCCGTGGTCATCACCGCCGTCTCCGCCCGCGACCGCACGAAGAACCGCGATGCCGACCTGTCGCCTTTCGCATGGGAGGCCGATCCCACCGCCCTCGCCCGCCGCGACGACATCGACGTCTTCGTCGAGGTGATGGGCGGCCACGACGGCGCCGCCAGGGCCGCCACCGAAGCCGCCATCGCCAGCGGCAAGGATGTGGTGACCGCCAACAAGGCGCTTCTCGCCCACCACGGCCAACAGCTTGCCGAGGCCGCCGAGGCCAAAGGCCGGGTCATCCGTTTCGAAGCCGCCGTCGCCGGTGGCATCCCGGTGATCAAGGCGCTGACCGAAGGCCTCGCCGGCAACCGGATCAAGCGGGTCATGGGGGTGATGAACGGCACCTGCAACTATATCCTGACCCGGATGCAATCCGCCGGCCTGCCCTATGACCTGGTTTTCGAAGAGGCCCGCCAGCTTGGCTATCTTGAGGCGGATCCCACCCTTGACGTGGGCGGCATCGACGCCGGCCACAAGCTTTCCCTGCTGGCCGCCATCGCCTTCGGGACCCGCGTTTCCTTCGATGCGGTCGAACTTGAAGGCATTGGCAACGTCTCGATCGACGATATCCGTCTGGCCGCAGACATGGGCTACCGCATCAAGCTGCTCGGCGTGGCGCAGATGACTGGCAGGGGGCTGGAACAGCGGATGACCCCCTGCCTCGTCCCCGCCGACAGCCCGCTTGGCCAATTGCAAGGTGGCACCAACATGGTCGTTCTGGAGGGCGACGCTGTCGGCCAGATCGTCCTGCGCGGCCCGGGTGCCGGAATGGGCCCCACCGCCTCGGCCATCATGGCCGATGTGATCGACCTTGCGCGCGGCTTTCGCATGCCCACCTTTGGCCAACCCGCGACCGGCCTTGCCACCCCGACCGCCGCCCGCGCCGCCACCCCAGCACCCTATTACCTGCGCATGACGCTGCTCGACAAACCCGGAGCCTTGGCCAAGATCGCCACCTGCCTTGGCGAAGCGGGCATCTCCATCGACCAGATGCGCCAGTACGGCCATGTCGGCGTGCATGCCCCCGTGCTGATCGTCACCCACAAGGCCGCACCCGACGACATCGCCCATGCCACCGCCCGCTTTGCCGCCACCGGTGTCCTCGTGGATGCCCCGGTCGCTATTCGCATTGAAGACGCTTGACATTGGCGCCACCGCGCTTGCCCCGCGCCACCAGCCCCTGCTAGACCGGACCGGCAACCAAGGGGGGAACCGCAGCAATGTCCGACAAATCGCAATTCGAGGATCGCATGCTATCGCTCGGTCTGGCCCGGGTGTCCGAAGCCGCCGCCCTGGCCTCCGCCGGCCTGATCGGCCGCGGCGATGAGAAGGCCGCCGATCAGGCCGCCGTAAATGCGATGCGCGATCAGTTGAACCTGCTCGACATCGCCGGGGTCGTGGTGATCGGCGAAGGCGAGCGGGACGAAGCCCCGATGCTGTTCATCGGCGAAAAGGTCGGCACCGGCAAAGGGCCAGCCGTCGACATCGCGCTTGACCCGCTGGAAGGCACCACCCTGACCGCCAAAGACATGCCGAACGCGCTGACCGTCATCGCCATGGCCCCGCGCGGCACGCTGCTGCACGCCCCCGACGTCTACATGGAAAAGCTTGCCATCGGCCCGGGGCACAGACCCGGCCTCGTCACCCTGACGATGAGCCCGTCCGAACGGATCTCCACCCTCGCCGCCGCCAAGGGCTGCTCCACCGAAGACATCACCTGCTGCATCCTCGACCGCCCAAGGCACGAGGATCTGATCGCCGAAGTCCGCTCCACCGGTGCCGCGATCCGATTGATCACCGATGGCGACGTCGCCGGGGTGATGCACTGCGCTGAACCCGAAATCACCGGCATCGACATCTACATGGGCTCCGGCGGCGCGCCCGAAGGCGTTCTGGCGGCTGCCGCGCTGAAATGCATGGGCGGGCAGTTCTACGGCAAGCTGCTGTTTCGCAACGACGACGAACGCGCCCGCGCCCGCAAGGCCGGCATCACCAACTTCGACCGCGTCTATACCCGCGACGATCTGGTGCGCAGCGACGTGATCTTTGCCGCCACCGGCGTCACCTCCGGCTCGCTGCTCGCAGGCATCAAGCGCGAACCCGGCTGGGTGACGCTGGAGACGATCCTGATGCGCTCCAAGACCGGCACCGTGCGCCGGATTTCGTATCGCAGCCCGGTCAAGTAGGGTGCGCGAAAGCGCACCGTCCCGTAGGCCGGACTTCACCCCAGCACCTATCCACCCCGGAGGCCGGGGCCTGCCCCCGGCGCAGTCGCGTAGGGTGGGTGATCTGCCCACCATCTTGCCCTCCAAACACAGGGCAGCGCCCGTCCGCCGGGTGGGCGCAGCAACATTGGTCTTAGGCGCTTTATGCCCCAACCCCTCCCGCCGCAGTTCTACTGGTGCCATCGCAAAAGCGCCCGCCCGAGGGGGCGGTTGGGCGCTGCCCGGCGGCGCATGCCGCGCCTTGATTCCGGGCAGGGTCAGGTATCCGGCATCAAAGGTCCGTTACCGTCAAAACTTAGGTGTCGCGTGAGCATGGATGTTACGTTGAACACACCAAAAAACCTATGGACGATGGTAATGCTTCCCTGAAAGTCGGGCAGCCCGTGAATTTCACAAAGTATAAGTCCGTTCGTTGCGCGTGTCAGGATTACCAAATGCCATGATGGCCAAAGGCTTTTCGCCATAAAGCTATCAATAGCAGACGACAAGGTGTTCATCTCCGCACCCTCGGAGCTAAACCTATGATAAATGTGACCAACTGTATAATCCGAAGGAAGTTGCACTTTTTGCGATTTATAGATCAGGCCGCACGACAGCGCCGTGAAGAACTCGTCAAGACGTGCTGTCTCAACGGCATATGCGACTCCCCCACCCGTCGCTTTAGACCCTTTAAGGAGCATTTTTCGAAGGGCGTCGTTGTTATACAAAAGCTGAGGCACAACTCTGTCTAGAAACACGTCGCGCGCCCTATTGCTCGGAGAGGCGGTCATGCAGATTTGCGCCAAGACGTAAAGGTCATTGCGCGATTTAGCGTTATTGTGTGTCACACAAGACTTAACCGTCAGAAGCTGCAATGTCTCCCCGTCGGGAAAAAAAGCTCGCGGTGGAATATGCTCTTTTGTGACGCCCTGCTCTGAGCAACCCTGAAAATAACACTTCAACGCAAGCTTCCCGTCCTCAATTCAAGCCGCGGTCGCGACCACCATCAAAGCTTGCTGAAACGCTCTCCAACCTGCCATGTTACACCAACGTAAGGTCGGACGCTTTCAATCGAACATGCGCACCGAGCACATCTATTCTTTGCTTTCTAACGCCCAAACCTTAACACTTCCCTAACCCCCACCCCCAACCCCTTGATATCCCTCACCCCGCCAAGTTGTCCACGCGTGGTCACCCCCCTCCCCCTTGCAAGACCGCCACCTTTGCGGCACCCCTGCCCCATGACCCTCATCCCCGCCTTCCTCAACGTCGAGGCGTCCCTCACCGGCCGCCGCTGGATCGGCCCCGATGCAGCCCAGGACCGCCTCGCCGAGGCGATGG